>JAAYTL010000104.1 GCA_012518035.1 Tissierellia bacterium
ACAAGATTATTCGCTAATACCTAGAATATATTGGCCTCGCTAAGATATATTTTTGGTTGTCATCCTGAGATGGACAGTATTAGCCTTACCTGCGAAGGAACTTTGTTCTTAGATTCTTCGCTTACGCTCAGAATGACAACAACACCAATGACACATTCTTCATCTTTAACGTCGCAGAAGTTGATTAAAGCTTCTAAGTAATCCTTAATCCTATTATTCAAGGAGGAGAAAAAAACTGTTAGGATATTTTAAATTAAGCTAATAAAAATATCATATATTTAGGACATTGTAATGGTAGGCAAAAACCTTGAAATTTTAGCTTTTTAGTAAACTTTTTTCCTATATAAATCATATAATAATATGGTATAATGATTCAGATAGGAGTTGATAATTTGATATATTTCGACAATGCAGCAACAACCTTTCCTAAGCCAAAGGTTGTCTATGATAGCATTATGGATGCAATGATGAACTACGGAGCCAACCCAGGAAGGTCTGGCCATAAAATGGCCCTCAAGGCCAATAGAGGGATGTTCGAGACTAGGCAGCTATTATCAAAGCTCTTTAATACGGGAAACCCCATGAATATAGTATTTACCTTTAACTGCACACAGAGTTTAAATATAGGAATTAAAGGTTTTTTAAGACCAGGTGACCATGTTATAACAACTTCCATGGAGCATAACTCCGTCTTAAGACCAATTCATCACTTAAAGGACCAGGGAGTAGAATCCACCATAGTAGCTGCAAATTCTCAAGGGCTAGTGGATCCCACTGATATAGAAAGGGCTATAAGGCCAAATACAAGGCTAATAGTAACAAGCCACATATCTAACTTGGTGGGTAGCATTACACCCATAGAAGAAATAGGGACCATAGCTAAGAAACATGACATCATTTACCTGGTAGATGCAGCCCAATCAGCAGGGGTTTATGACATAGATGTAAGGAAGATGAATATAGATATATTAGCCTTTCCAGGCCACAAGGGACTGTTTGGACCCCAGGGTACAGGAGGGCTCTACATTAATGATGAAATCGATTTGGAGGGTATCTTCCAAGGGGGAACAGGCAGTGAATCCAGCTCTATGGTTCAGCCCAATATAAGGCCTGATAAGTTTGAAAGTGGTACCCTGAATGCTCCTGGCATCATAGGTCTTGGCTCCGGGATCAAATATTTAATAGATAAGGGACTAGATGCTATAAGAGATCATGAAGTGGAGATAACCAATCACTTTATAGAAGGTATTAAGGACATTAAGGGTTTAAGGATATACGGACCCCTAACCACTAAACAAGCCCCAGTTATATCCATAAACATAGGCAATATGGATTCAGCAGAAATAGCCTACATTTTAGATGAAAAATATGATATTGCAGTAAGGGCTGGCCTTCATTGTGCACCTTTAGCCCATAGGACCATTGGGACCCAGAACCAGGGGGCTGTAAGGTTTAGTTTTGGATACTTTAACACCCATGAGGAAATAGATTATGCCATAAAAGCACTAAGAGAAATAGCCAGTAATTATTAGGAAGGTGGACAGATGGTAGATATAAGGTTGATTATTTCTAACTATTATGTGGAATTCATTCTAGGCTTGTCTATATTATCCCTTTTATTACTTATCTATATAATTGTAGCCTCAGTTAGAACTAGGAAGCTTATTAAGAATTATAATAAGCTTGTCAGGGGCATAAAGGGGATAAATATAGAGGACCTATTAATAGAAATAAATCAGGACATTGATAAGATTAATAAGGATATTAACTTTATTGAACAAAAGATAAGCCAAATAGAGACTAAGCTATCCTTTGCCATTAGGAGGGTTGGGTTTATGAGGTATAATGCCTTTGATGATATGGGTAGTCAGTTGAGCTTCTCCCTAGCCCTCTTGGATGATTTTAAGAATGGCATTGTTCTAACCAGTATCTATGGCAGGGAAGATACTGTTACTTATTGCAAGGAGATTAAAGATGGGACGAGCAATATTCCCTTATCAGCTGAAGAGATAATAGTTCTGGAAAGAGCAGTCAAGGGTGAGTATAGTTTAAATATCTAGGAGGCATATCTTAAATGAAAAAATACCTATTTATTATCAATCCTATAGCCGGAGGAGGCAGGGCCAAGTCAGTAGAGCCTCTAATAGAAGAAACCATGAAAAGAAATCAAAAAGATTTCCAAATAATCTTCACCCAGGAGCCAAGAGAAGCCATATCCATAGCTTCTAATGCTGAATATGATGTAGTGGTGGCTGTTGGTGGAGATGGGACTGTAAATGAGGTGGCTTCAGGTCTTGTAAAGAAGGGTAAGGGAACCTTAGGTATAATCCCTGTTGGAACGGGGAATGATCTTAGTAGGAGTTTAAACATTCCTCAGGACCCTAAGGAGGCCCTGGAACTAATAATAAAAGGAAGGATAAACGAAATTACTGTAGGAGAATCAAATACTCACCACTTCCTGAATATTTCCAGTGTGGGCTTTGATGTTGAGGTACTAGTGAATACCGACAAGATAAGGAAACTTATAAAAGGAAAGTTAGCCTACGTATTAGGTGTAATCTATACCTTTTTCAAATATCGGAAGAAATATGTTACCTTGGAGTTAGATGGGAGAAGCTTTGATAGAAATATTCTCTTGATGGCTGTAGGTAAGGGCAAGTATTATGGTGGTGGTATGATGGTACTGCCTAATGCAGACCTCTATGATGATTATCTACATATTTGCCTGGTAAGGGACATCAGCAACTTAAAAGGTTTAACCCTCTTTCCTGTAATTTTCAAAGGCAATCACCTCAGATACAAGCAATATGTAGAGGTGTATAAGGCTAAGGAAGTTAAGGTCATCAATAAGTCATCCTTGGACTTAAATGTAGATGGTGAAGTTCTAAAGGAAGGAAATTCAATAACCTTTAGATTAGGCAGTAGGAAGATTCCAGTAATTTCATAAGTAAGATTCTCTTAAAATCAATACTAATATCTGAAGTTTTAGTATTGGTTTTTTTATTATCAAAAGGATAAAAGAGGCACTTCAAAAATACAAATTTTGTTAATAATATTCTTGAAAATTATTAATACTATGATATAATTAAAAAAGATGTTACAAAACGATTACAAATTAGTTACAATATAATTTTTGATCTGAAGATAAGCCAATTTGGAGGTTATATATATGGAAGACCCAAAGAAGCCATTTATGGAGTCTGAGGTGGCAAAGATAATTAGAGAAAAAATAAATGGGACAAGGAAAATACTGAAAGATAAGATATCAAATATACATATCAAGGGATTATTGGAAAAATATAAGAACACACCAATAGCTAAAAGAGCTTTAGCAGCTTTCATGATTGTAGTTATTATAGGCCTAGGTTACACAGGCTATGCAGTTAATGAAATTAGGACTAGAGCTTTTGATGTTTATTTGGATGGGGATAACCTAGGGTCAGTGCGTACCCAGGAAGAAGCCCTTGAAATATTCAACAATGTCAGGGAGGAATTGTCCCAGTATTACAATCTGGAGATAGTATTTGAAGAAGACATAAGCTTCGAGCCTACCCATACCAAGGATGGAGATTTGGTTGATCCTCAGGTCCTAAAGAATAATATCCAATCAAAAGTAGAAGTATTAGTAGCTGGATATGCCATAGTAGTAGATGGTGAAGAGATAGGAGTATTTAAATCTGAGGATGAGGCTAAGAGTCTTATAGAAAAGGTTAAGGAACCCTTCCTAGAAAAGATTGCAGAGGGAGACGAACCCAAGGAAGTCAATCTGGTGGAAGATGTTCAAATAGTTGAGAAGGAAGTTCCTTTAAATACCTTATCAAATCCAGAAGAAGTACTAGAATATGTAAGAAATGGCTCTGAAGAGATTAGAACTCATATAGTAGAGGTTGGAGAAAGTTTTTGGACCATAGCTAAGATCTATGATACCTCTGTTGAGGAATTAGAGCTGGCCAATGATGATAAGGACCCAACCAAGCTAAAGCCTGGCGATGAAATCAGGCTATTACTACCAAAACCAGTTATTACTGTAGAAACTATCCAGGAAGTTGAATATACAGAAGCAGTAGACTATGAAACCAAGGTTGAGCTGGATGACTCCATGTATAAGACCCAACAGAAGGTTAAGGTTGAGGGAATTAAGGGAGAGTCTAGGATAAAGGCATATGAGGTTAGACATAATGGTATAGTAGTTGATAAGGAAATAATTGATGAAAAGATAGTCAAAGAAGCCACTAATGAAGTAATAGTAAAGGGTACCAAGGAACCACCAAAGACGGTGGCCACTGGCTCATTTACGACTCCAACCAGGGGCAGGATTACCTCTAGATATGGAATGAGATGGGGAAGGATGCACAGGGGCTTGGATTATGCCACTAGCCATGGAACCCCAATCAAGGCTGCTGACGGCGGAACTGTAACCTATGCTGGATATAGGGGAGGCTATGGTTACATGGTTGAAATCAGCCATGGTAATGGTTACTCAACCAGGTACGCCCATTGTAGTAAGCTACTAGTTAAGAAAGGTGCAAAGGTCTATAAGGGTCAGCACATAGCCAATGTAGGAAACTCCGGTAATTCAACAGGACCACACTTACATTTTGAAGTTCTTAAAAATGGAGTGCACCAAAACCCAGCTAAGTTTGTAAGATAGTTAATATAAGAATTAGCAAGTATATTTACTTGCTAATTTTTTTATTGCCTTTATAATGGATTTAAAGGGGGTTGGTAAAATGACTTATACTTACGAATACTTTAAGGAAAGTGCAGACTATATTCTAGATAAGATTGACTATAGGCCTGAAATAGCCTTGGTTTTAGGCTCTTCTTTAGGCAGCCTAGCAGAAGAAATCAAAGACCAAGTAGTTATAGACTACAAGGATATACCAAACTTTTTAGAGACTACCGTAAAGTCCCATGCTGGAAAACTTATCCTAGGAGAACTAGCTGGGAAAAAGGTGGCCTGCATGTCTGGTAGATTCCATTATTATGAAGGATATGACTTTGAGCAACTGGCAATACCCATAAGGGTCCTTCATCTATTGGGGGTTAAGACAGTTATCCTTACAAATGCAGCTGGTGCTGTCAACACTTCCTATAGTCCTGGAGAAATAATGATAATCAGCGACCATATTAAGCTTGGAGAGGGTAGTCCAGTAAGGGGACCCAATATTGCTGAATTTGGTCCAAGATTTTTTGACATGTCCAATACATATACCCAGGAATATAGGGAGCTGGCCAAGCAGGTGGCCTATGAGTTAGATATTAAGATAAATGAGGGAGTCTACTTCTACTGTACAGGTCCCCAGTTTGAAAGTCCTGCTGAGATAAGGGCTATTAGGATTTTGGGGGGAGATGCAGTTGGGATGTCCACTGTAACAGAGGCCATAACAGCTGCCCAATGTGGTATGAAGGTATTGGGTTTGTCTCTAATGTCAAATATGGCAGCTGGCGTCTTAGACCAACCCATAACCACTGAAGAGGTAAGGGAAACAGCAAAACAAGCATCTAAGGACTTTAAGCTTTTATTAAGAGAGATAGTCAGGCGGATGTAATAGAAAGAGGATAAAGGGTGAATTGGATGATTAGACAAGATTATGATCTGGCTTTTATGCTTAGGTATGAGAATATAGCTTGGTATGAGGATGGTAAGGTAAGGATACTGGATAGGAGGGTCTACCCAACCTCCGTTGAATTTGTAACCTGTACCAGGCATGAGGAGGTAGCAAGGGCCATAGCGGATATGGTAACCCAGAGTGGAGGACCCTATACTGCAGCAGGAATGGGAATGGTACTGGTAGCCCATGAGTCCAGGAATTTGTCTAGGGATGAGGCCTTGGCTTATTTGAAAAGGGCAGCCCATACCCTATCCACTGCTAGACCAACAACTACAAGCAGGATGAGACTGGTAACTGAAGGGTGTCTAAGGGCTGCAGAGGAAGCCATGGACAAGGGTGAGCCTGTTGATGAAGCTATCTTTAAAAGGACCATTGATAGGCTTAACCATAGGTATGAAAGAATCAGTAAGGTGGCTGAGTACCTGGTGGATATGTTTCCTGATGGTGGAAAGATCATGACCCAATGCTTTGCAGAGACCATAGTAGGTACCATGTTGAGGGAGGCTAAGAAGCGGGGCAAGGAGATTAAACTCTTTGTACCAGAGACCAGACCATATTTTCAAGGGGCCAGGCTTACAGCCAGTGTTGCCCAGGACCAGGGCTTTGATACTACCGTAATCACGGATAATATGCCTGCCTATACCATGGTTACCAAGAAGATAGACCTATTTACATCAGCAGCTGATCTAATCTGCCTAGATGGTCATGTGGTAAACAAGATAGGTACCTACCAAATAGCAATTGCTGCTAAGTATCATGGAATCCCCTATTTTGTAACTGGAGCCCCTGACAAGGGTAATCCGAC
Source organism: Tissierellia bacterium (assembly GCA_012518035.1). Classification (GTDB taxonomy): domain Bacteria; phylum Bacillota; class Clostridia; order Tissierellales; family Tissierellaceae; genus JAAYTL01. Next base: position 6,421 of record JAAYTL010000104.1, read on the forward strand.
GGTGGCCACGGTTACCATAGAGGAACGCGACCCCAATATGGTCCTAGAGGCTAGGGGGATCAAGAATACCATGGAGGGGGTAAAGGGCTATTATCCATCCTTTGATATCACTCCACCCCATCTGGTAAGTGGGGTAGTTACAGATAAGGGTATCTACACACCCTATGATTTAAAGAGGTATTTTGAAACGGAAACGGAATCCCTTTATTAGTTGATTAAGATAAGACGGTGAGAATATGTTAATGTTAGAAGAGCGTAAGCAAATAGTTGAATACAGTAAGAAACTGATAACTAGAGGACTGACTACTGGAACAGGAGGAAATATCAGCATCTATAAGAGGGAGTTAGGCTTAATAGCCATCACCCCCAGTGGCAAGGATTATTTTAAAACCAGGCCTGAAGATATAGTAATCCTTGATTTAGATGGGAATATAAGGGATGGCAGCTTAAAACCCTCCAGTGAGTGGGAGATGCATCATATCTTCTATAAGAATAGGGAGGATGCCAATGCCATAGTTCATACCCATTCCAAGTATGCTACTGCGATTTCCTGTATGGGTTGGGACCTTGAGCCAGTTCACTACCTAATTGGCCTGGCTGGATATGAGGTGAAATGTGCAGAATATGCCCTTTATGGGTCAGAGGAACTTGCAGAGAATGCCCTTAAGGCTCTAGGGGACAGGAAGGCGGTCCTACATGCCAACCATGGCCTAACTGCCTTAGGAGATACTCTAGAAAGGGCATTTTCTACAGCGGAACAGTTGGAATTTGTATCAGAGATATACTATTTGACCAAGGTTTTAGGAGGGGGTAACCTCCTGACAAAATCACAAATGGATGTAGTGATAAAGAAGTTTTATTCCTAGGCTTATTATAAGCCTTTTTTTCTAGACTCTAACCTTCACCTGACAGAAATCTTTATCTTGCAATGGTATCAGATTATCCTTTAATATCTTACCATCAACTATAACTTCTATATGTCCTAGACCTTGATTTGATACTTCTATAGAGTACTTACAATTTCTAAACTTTCTATAAACTGTATAAGACTTAATTTCTTTAGGAAGACAGGGCTCAATTCTTAAGCCATCGTAATCTGGCTTAATCCCCAGGATTGCTTGGCTAATATTGACAAAGGACCAGGCAGCTGTTCCAGTGAGCCAGCTGTTTTTAGCCTCTCCCAAGGAGGGACTTTCCCGTCCAGCTATGGTTTGGCTATATACATAGGGCTCTGTTTTATGAATTTCACTAAAGGGTTCAATATAGGCAGGACAGATTCTTTTATATATATCAAAGGCCTGCTCTCCCCTTCCTAATCTCGTTTCAGCAATACTAATCCAGGGATTGTTATGGCAGAATACAGAACCATTTTCCTTGTAACCGGGTGGATAGCTGGATATTTCCCCCAGCCCAGCCTGGTACTCGCTATAACAGGGTGATAATAACTCTACTCCAAAATCATTGACCAATCTATCATGGACTGAATCCAAGGCTCTAATAGCATAACCATTATCAATGCCTATCCCAGCCATTACACACATCCCCTGGGGCTCAACATATATCTGACCTTCCTGACATTCCTGGCTACCTACTTTCTGGCCATTAGCATCATAGGCACGCAGGAACCAATTACCATCCCAACCATAATCATAGATTGCCTTCTCCATTTTATTGACATGCTTAAGGATGGAATCTCCTTCTTCTTTAGAGCCAAATCTATAACATAGCTCAGCATATTCCCTGCCATAATAAACAAACATCCCAGCAATAAAAATACTCTCTGCTATGCCCCTTTCATAGAAATTACTGGTGGTCTGGAAGCTTTCACCAGGTTCTGTAGAGAAGCTATTTAAATTTAGACAATCATTCCAATCGGCACGACCAATAAGTGGCAGACCATGGGGCCCCAAATTATTTAGAGTGTAGTTTATACTACGCCTTAGGTGTTCAAAGAGGGGCCTTTCACTACCTGGTTGGTTATCAAAAGGAACGAGTTCATTTAAGATAGAGCTATCACCTGTTTCCTTAATATAGGCAACGGTACTTCCTATAAGCCATAGGGGATCGTCATTGAAACCAGAGCCTATGGCATCATTACCCTCCTTAGTTAGGGGCTGGTATTGATGGTATGCACTGCCATCTTCCATCTGGATAGATGCAAGATCCATGATTCTCTCCTTAGCTCTTTCTGGTATCAAGTGTACGAAGCCTAAAATATCCTGATTTCCATCTCTAAATCCAATTCCCCGACCGGTTCCACTTTCAAAATAGGAGGCACTTCTACTCAAGTTAAAGGTAATCATACATTGGTACTGATTCCATATGTTTACCATTCTATTAACCTTTTTATTATCACTTTCAATCTGATAGATTGATAGTAGGTTTTCCCAATAGGTGGTAAGTTTCTCAAGTTCTTCGACAACAGAGTCATAGCTACTAAATTTTTCTAAAGTCCTTCTAGCATCGGTCTTCTTGATTACATCCTTTGCTGCCCACTTATCATCCCTAGGGTTTTGTCCATAGCCTAAAACAAAGACTAGGTTTTCACTTTGACCAGGAGATAAGGATAGCTCTATTTGATGACTGGCTATTGGATACCAGCCATGGGCGATGGAGTTTTTACTTTGTCCATTTTCAACAACTTCAGGATCAGCAAAACCACCCATCCTTCCCAAGAAGGAATCTCTATCTGTGTCAAAGCCAGAGATTTCTTTGTTAACACCAAAGTAGGCATAGTGATTTCTTCTTTCCCTATATTCTGTTTTGTGGTATATTACTCCATTTTCTACTTCTACTTCAGCAAGGTTTAAATTTCTTTGGAAGTTTTGACTATCATCTACTGCATCCCATAAACACCACTCAACAAAACTGTAAAGCTTAATATTCTTTTCTCTTGTAGATTTGTTAGTTAAGGTTAGGCTGTGAATCTCACAGTTTTCTCCTAGGGGTACTAGGGCTGTTAACTCACAAGCCAAGAGATTCTTTTCACTTTCTATTATGGTATAGCCTAATCCATGGCGACATATATACTTATCTAAATCAGTTTTAGTAGGTAGGAATCCAGGATTCCAGCTTGATCTACCATCTTCCTTAATATAAAAATATCTACCTCCCATATCGGCAGGTACATTATTATAACGAAAGCGAGTTAAACGCTGCATTCTTGCATCACGGTAAAAGGCATATCCCCCCATAGTATTAGAAACCAAGCCAAAAAAATCTTTATTTCCTAAGTAATTAATCCAGGGCAGGGGAGTAAAAGGAGTTGTAATTACATATTCCTTCTTCTCATCATCAAAATAGCCATACTTCATATTACTACCTCCCTACTATATCGTTTTCGCTATTACTTATAATATAAACTAAATCATTCTAAAAATCAATGAATTATCATAAAACACCTTAATAAATCAAGAAAAATATGGTTGACAGGGGTGTTTTTTAATCGTATAATGTAAGCAAATCAAAATTAACGAAATCGTATTCGACTAGTAACTACAACAACTCTAGGTGGTGTAAGATGGTAACTATCAAGGATATATCAAAAGCTTGCGGATATTCTGTATCAACAGTCAGCAAGGCCTTAAATAATTCTCCAGAAATTGGGGAGAGGACAAAAGAATTAATAAGAAAAACAGCTAGTGAGATGGGTTATTTACCAAATGCTGCTGCTAGACTTCTAAAAACGAATCGTTCCAACAATATTGGAGTATTGTTTGTTGATGAGATGCAGAGTGGCTTACGTCATGACTATTTTTCAGCAGTCCTAAACAGCCTGAAGGAAGGGGCGGAGAGTTTGGGCTATGACATTACATTTATTAGCCACAATATTGGAAATGTTCCTATGACATACTATGAGCACTGTAAATATAGGAATTGTGATGGAGTTATCATAGCCTGTGTAGACTTTAATGACCCTGGAGTTATAGAGCTTATAAATAGCGAGATACCTGTTGTAACTATAGATCATATATTCAATGATTCAACAGCAATATTATCAGATAACCTTAAAGGTGCGGAAGCCTTAGTAAACCATATATATGAATTTGGCCATAGAAAGATAGCCTTTATACATGGGGAAAACACTTCCGTTACACAAAGGCGTTTGGCAGGCTTCTATAAAACCTGCCAGAAGTTAGGTATTGAAATACCGGATTATTATATCAAGGAAGCTAGATACCACGATCCAAGGTCGAGTGGCCTGGCAACTAGAGAATTATTGGGACTTAAGGATCCCCCTACATGTATTATGTATCCTGATGACTTTTCATTTATTGGGGGCATGAATGAGATAGAAAAGCATGGACTTTCAATTCCTGATGATATTAGTGTAGTTGGATATGATGGAATTTATCTATCCCAGGTCCTTAGACCGAGACTTACAACCTATAGGCAAAATACAGAAGAACTGGGCAGGAAGGCAGCAGAGAACCTTGTTGAGGCTATTGAAAATAAAAAGACCTACATTCCTAAGCAAATCTGGGTAGAGGGTGAGTTGTTGGTTGGTGATTCGATTAAAAGAATCGAATTTTAAATAGCTTATGCTTATATAATAAGTAAGAATTAAAAGGAGGAGGTAAATGTGAAGGGGTTCAGAAGGGTTATTGCTTTAATGCTAGTACTTATGATGTCCGTGTCACTCATTGCTTGTGGAAAAGATGCAGGTGAGCCAGCAACTACACCGCCTGATCAAGATGAACCATCTCCAGAACCGACACCAGAGCCTAAGCAAGAAGAGGGGAAAGTATTAAATATTTGGGGATGGAATGACGAATTTCAAGGCTTATTTAAGGACTACTTTGAGGGGAAAGGTAAGGTCCCAGATGGTGTAGAGGTTAAGTTTACTATCGTTCCTAATGATGACAATGCTTATCAAAATGCTCTAGATGAAGCTCTATTAAATCAAGAGAATGCTGCAGCAGATGAGAAAATAGACCTGTTCCTAGTAGAAGCTGACTATGCTCTGAAGTATGTAGACAGTGACTATACTCTTGATATTATCAAGGATGTAGGTCTAACACAAGAAGATATAGCTGGACAATATAAGTATACTCAGGAAATTGTAACGGATAGTAAGGGGGCAATAAAGGGTACATCATGGCAAGCCACTCCAGGATTATTTGCCTATAGAAGGTCAATAGCAAAAGACGTATTAGGTACAGATGACCCAGCTGAAGTTCAAAAAGCCTTGTCCACATGGGAGGATTTCTATGATGTAGCTGAAAAAGCCCACGCCAAGGGTTATAAGATGCTATCTGGCTATGATGATTCCTATAGGACATTCTCAAATAATGTATCTCAGCCATGGGTGGACAGTGAGAAGAGGATAATAATTGATGACAATATACTAAAGTGGATTGAACAAACTAAGGAATTTACAGACAAGGGTTATAACAATAAAACTTCCTTATGGGATGATGCATGGGCAGCAGACCAAGGCCCAGGTGGTAAGGTATTTGGATTCTTCTACTCAACTTGGGGAATTAACTTTACTCTCCTTGGCAATGCACTGGAAACTCCACTTCCAGATGGACTAACTGCAACCAGTGACCCAGAAGCATATAAGGAAGCAACAACTGGTAACGGAATATTTGGTGATTATGCTGTTATAGAAGGACCTCAAAACTATTATTGGGGTGGTAGCTGGCTATGCGCAGCTGCAGGATCTGATAATCTAGAATTGGTACAAGAAATAATGAGAACCATGACCTGTGATCCAGAAACCTTGATAACTATTACCAAGGATAGGCAGGATTTTACAAACAATATTGAAGCTATGGAAACTCTTGCTAATGACGATAACTTTGCATCAGCCTTCCTAGGAGGACAAAACCACATTAAACTATTCGCTGAATCTGCAAAGGGTATAGATATGAGTAACATATCTCCTTATGACCAAGGATTAAACGAGGGAATCCAAACTGCCTTTAGAGATTACTTCAATGGAACTGTTGACTATGATACTGCCCTAGACAACTTCTATAAGGCAGCTATCGAAAAATACCCAGAACTAAAAAGACCTGACTAATATGTATAAAGGGAGAGGGTGTTCTCACTCTCCCTTTATTATATCGAGGTGATAGATATGAAAGGATCTAAAAAAGCCAAGTCCATTAGTTATGCTAAATGGGGATACATTTTCTTAATACCCTTCTTCTTGATATACATAATATTTTTCATGATTCCGGTGTTTTCAACCTTCTATAATAGCTTTTTTGAAAACTATATGAGTGGACTGACTCAGATAGGACCCAACTTCGTAGGGTTAGAAAACTATAAGACAATTCTTTTTGATAGCGATTTACCCAAATATGCCTATAACACCTTACTTATTTGGATAGTGGGATTTATCCCTCAGATTGTAGTTTCTATGGTATTGGCCCTTTGGTTTACCAATGCCCGTTTAAAATTGAGATTTACAGGTTTTTTCAAAACCGTTATATATATGCCTAATCTAATAATGGCAGCTGCATTTTCCATGTTGTTTTGGGCCTTGTTTTCAGATATAGGACCAATTAACAACTTCCTAGTGGCCATGGGACATGAGCCAATTAGTTTCTTTCAGAATATAAATGCCACCAGGGGTCTTATAGCCCTAATGAACTTTTTAATGTGGTTTGGAAATACCACCATACTTTTAATGGCCGGGGTAATGGGGATAGATGAGTCTGTACTTGAGGCTGCTCAGATAGATGGGGCAAGCTCATGGAAAACCTTCTGGCATGTTACACTACCATCTATAAAACCCATAATTGTTTATGTGTTTCTGACATCCTTAATAGGTGGTATACAGATGTTTGATGTTCCTCAGATCTTAACCAATGGAAGTGGAGGGCCTGATAGGACTTCTATGACCATGATAATGTACTTGAATAAACACCTATTTAGCAAGAACTATGGTCTTGCTGGGGCCTTATCAGTTATCCTATTTATAGTAACAGCTATACTTTCCTTCATAATATATAGAAACCTCATGGAAAGGGATTCCAGCTGGGAAACTAGAAGAAGCAAACAAGCCATCAAGGGAGGTGGAAAATAATGACACTGAGAAGAATAAACAAGTTTCTCTGTTATTTAATTTTGATTTTACTTTCCATACTCTGCTTATTTTCCTTTTACTTATTGATTATTAATTCAACCAGGGCACATTCTCAAATTCAAAAGGGATTCTCTTTTACAACCGGGGATTTCTTTGTAGCTAATTTGAAGAACGTACTAGGCAATAGTGAACTTCCCATAGTTAAGGGTATTAGGAATTCCTTAATAGTATCTATTCTTTCAGCCTTGTTGGCTACCTATTTTTCTGTATTGACAGCCTTTAGTATCCACATCTATGATTTCAAGTTAAAAAAGCTAGCCTTTACCTTTATCATGATGGTCATGATGATACCACCACAGGTATCAGCCTTAGGTTTTGTCAGGTGGATGGGGAGGCTCGATTTGATAGATTCATTAATACCTTTGTTTATGCCTTCCGTTGCATCACCCATTGTTTTTTACTTCATGATGGCCTATATGCAGAGTAATTTACCCAAGGCTGTAATTGAAGCTGCTAGGATGGATGGCTCTAGTGAGTTTAGGACTTTTAACTTAATTGTTCTACCAATTATGAAGCCTGCCATAGCAGTACAGGCTATATTTACCTTTGTAAGTTCTTGGAATAATTACTTTATACCTTCACTAATCATAAGATCCGCTGATAAGAAGACCCTACCAATCTTGATAGCACAACTTAGAAGCGCAGACTATTTGAAATTTGATATGGGGCAAGTGTATATGCTAATCTTCCTAGCTATAATTCCAATAATTATTGTGTATATTATACTTTCAAAATATATAGTCCGAGGAGTAGCAGTTGGAAGTGTCAAGGAGTGATATCATGAGGTATGGGTATTTTGATATAGGGAAAAAGGAATATGTAATTACAAGGCAAGATACTCCAGTCCCTTGGGTAAACTATCTGGGTTCACCTGCATATGGGGCAATAATATCAAATAATGCGGGGGGCTACAGTTTTGTAAAAAGCGGTGCCAAGGGTAGGATTTTAAGGTATAGGTTTAATTATGATGATAAGCCCGGGAGATACATATATATCCGTGATGATGAGACAAGTGATTATTGGTCAGCATCCTGGCAACCTGTAGGTAAAAGAGATGGTTATAAAAGCATATGTAGACATGGATTGGGATATACAATATTTGAAACAGAATATCAGGGTATTAGGTCAGAAACCACCTACTATGTACCCCTTAATAAGGAATATGAGGTTTGGCGTCATAGGATAAGGAACGATTCTAATAAGGCAAGAGAGCTTTCTGTATTTGCTTATGCCGAGTTTACCAATGAACCTGATTATGAGGAGGACATGGTCAATCTACAGTATTCATTATTCATCTCTAGAACATATTTTATGGAGAACAAGATAATTCAGACCATAAAGGAGAAGTCAAAGGAAAAAGAGAGTAGATTTTTTGGCCTAGCAAATTTTCCAATAAGTTCATACTCAGGGGATAGGAGGGGGTTCATAGGCAACTATAAATCCTATGCCAACCCTAGGGCTGTAGAAGAAGGTAGCTGTGATAATATGGTTAACTATAATCTAAATAGCTGCGGAGCCCTACATACAAGACTTTATTTGGATCCTAATGAAGAAAAAGAACTTGTCTTCGTCCTGGGGCAGAAGGATGAAGAGCAGGCATCTAAGATATTAGCCCTTTATGATGATAAGGAACTTAACATGGTTGACAAGGACTTAATAGAGTTAGAAGCATATTGGGATAAGAATTTATCAGGCCTAAAGGTAGATAGTCCTGATGAAAACTTTAATAATATGGTAAATGTTTGGAATGCATATCAGAGTTTCATAACCTTTACTTGGTCTAGGGCAGCATCTTTCATCTATTGTGGGTTAAGGAATGGTTATGGTTATAGGGATACGGTACAGGATATCCAGGGTGTAATCCACCTGGTACCAGAATTAGCTAAGAAGCAGATAATATTTATGGTCTCGGCCCAGGTAAGCAATGGTGCTGGACTCCCCCTTGTCAAGTACAATCATAGCCCTGGCCGAGAAGACACACCGGATGATTTTTCCTATGTAAAGGAAACAGGACATCCTTCCTACCGGGCAGATGATGCCCTATGGCTTTTTCCAACCATCAAAAAGTATATATCAGAGACAGGAGATGTAGGTTTTCTAGATGAAGTGATTCCCTATGCAGACAAGGGCAAAGATACCATCTATGAGCATTTAAAGAAGGCCATAGACTTTTCTGTCAATAATTTAGGTGAAAATGGCCTCCCCCTAGGCTTGCATGCGGACTGGAATGATTGCTTGCGACTGGGGGAAAATGGGGAATCCACATTTGTAGCTATGCAACTATATCTAGCCTTAAGAATCTTAGAGGATTTTGCAACTATTAAGGAGGACCAAAATTATAAGGATTATTTGCTTGATATAAGGGAAGAGCTCGGTAAGAGAATAGATGATGTATGTTTTGAAGGGGATAGATATATTAGGGGTATAGCAAGGGGTAAATTCAGGATAGGTTCTAAGGATAGCCCAGAAGCTAGCCTGTGGTTAAATCCACAGAGTTGGGCAGTAATTTCAGGTTTAGCAGACAAGAATCGTAGTAGGCTAATAATGGACAATGTACACTTAAAGCTCAATACAGACTATGGGGCAAGGCTAATGGCACCTTCTTTTAAGGACTATGGATTTAAAGGTGCATTAGCTACTGTCTATAATGGTTCAAGCAAGGAAAATGGAAGTATTTTCTTACAAACCCAGGGATGGTTAATACTGGCAGAGGCCCTTATGGGTAGAGGGAATAGAGCATATGAATACTATAGAGAAAGCTGTCCAGCTTATCAAAACGATCTAGCCCAAATAAGGGAAATGGAACCCTATGTATATGGGCAGTTTGTAGAGAGCGTTGATAGTCCATATGAAGGCAGGTCCCATGTCCATTGGCTTACTGGTACTGCTTCTACAATGATGGTGGCTTGTGTAGAAGGAATATTGGGTTTAAGACCTGATGAAAAGGGCATCCTTATTGAACCTGCAATACCTGAAGGATGGGAAAAGCTAACCATAGAAAAGGTCTTTAGAGGTAAGGTTATTAGAATTATTATTTGTAACCCTAAAAGAAGACAATCTGGTTACAGGGAAGTATATTTAAATAATACTAAATTAAAAGGCAACTATATACATGAAGACCAGTTAAATGAATACAATGAAGTGCTTTACATTATGTAATAAAGGGGGAAGAGAAATGGGTGATATTGTTCTAAAGGATGTTAACAAGGTATATCCCGGAGGTATAAGAGCAGTCAGTGACTTTAACCTAGAAATTAAGGATAAGGAATTCATGGTCATAGTAGGACCATCAGGTTGCGGAAAGTCCACAGTTTTAAGGATGATTGCTGGCCTTGAAGAGGTCACATCAGGAGAATTATATATCAATGGTGAATTGGTCAACCAAGTTCTGCCTAAGGAAAGGGATATAGCCATGGTTTTCCAAAATTATGCCCTTTACCCTCATATGACTGTATATAAAAACCTAGCCTTTGCCCTCACCTTGAGGAAGGTTCCCAAGGATGAAATTGATAGGAAGGTTAGGGAAACTGCAAGGATCCTGGAATTAGAAGAAGTATTAGATAGAAAACCCAAGGCCTTATCTGGGGGACAAAAGCAACGGGTAGCCTTGGGGCGTGCAATGGTTAGAGACCCTCAAGCCTTTCTACTGGATGAGCCCCTATCCAATTTGGATGCCAAGCTTAGGGCCTCAACCAGGACAGAAATAATCAAGCTACATAACAAGTTAGAAACTACCTTTGTTTATGTTACACACGATCAAGTTGAAGCCATGACTATGGCAGATAGGATAGTAGTGATGAAGGATGGCTATATTCATCAGGTAGGCAATCCACAAGACTTATATGAGGCTCCATATAATATGTTTGTGGCTGGATTTATAGGGACTCCTCAGATGAACTTCATACCTACTCGCTTAAAAAAAGATGACACAGTATATTATCTGGAGATTGACGAAAGCAAGATTATTATTTCAGAAGAAAGATTTAGCAGGGATGTACTGGATAGCTATTTGGGTAAGGAGCTTGTTCTGGGGGTCAGACCTGAAGACATTGTTGAAGTATTAGATCATGAGGAGAGATTAGATACACTTAAGGCCCAGGTTGAAGTATGTGAGCACATGGGTTCAGAAATTATAGTATATATAGATTATAAAGGTCAAAATATTATTGCTAAGTTTGATTCAGATAGAAAGACGTCAATGAAGCCCAATGATGAAATAAGAATCACTTTTAAACCTAACAGGATCCATTTATTTGATAAGGAAAGTGAAATTTCCTTGTTAGCTAATAAAGCTAATATGGAGAAGGAAGAAAGTTATTAAAAAATCCATAAAAAAACAACCTCATTTTCTAATAGATGGAAATGAGGTTGTTATCTTTTAAACTCTAGAATCAAGTAAGATAAAGATGACCAAAAGAATGAGTAGGGCTTCAAAGAATTCATCATTGGAAGATGTAGTGGCAACTGCAACCTCCTCTGGCTCTTCTTGGGTTTTAGGGGGTAATTCTTCTA
>JAAYTL010000105.1 GCA_012518035.1 Tissierellia bacterium
CCATCTAACTGATCCTCAATAGATAACTTATCATAATTACGTGGTACGAATACTGGATGACGATCGCAATAAATACTAGTAGGAATACCATGGTTAGAAACTATTTGCCTAACTATCTCAAAATATCCTTCCATACACTCATTAGGAGTAAAATAAAGAGCTAGAATTTCACCAGTAGCATCATCAATAGCACCATGAAGATCAAAAGGGTCACTGCCAATAATCCACTTATGTGGTGAAGCATCAATTTGAACCAACATTCCTTTTTGAGGTTTTCTTTTTCTTCGGTGATGGGCTTTTCGTTTACGATGTTTCTTAGGGCTTTTAATACCGGCCTCAGTTAAAATTCTATGTACAGTTGGATAACTAACTGTTACATCTTCGTGTTCTTCAATTAATTCATGAAAATGATTAAAATTAGCCTCTTCGTACTTTGTTTGTTTAAGTTCAATAATTAAATCCTTAATATCATCCGTTGTAGCATGTTTTGGCTTCCTACCTCTATTTTTATGGATAATGAACGCAGGTCCTTCATCAACAACCCCTTTATTTAACCTTAATACTTGACGTTCACTTAGGTCTAAAAGCTCAGCAGCTTCACGAATGGTCAATACTCCATCAATGGTTTGATTGATGACTCTAAGTCTAGATATTTCTTTTTGAGTCATATTAAATATCTCCTCTCTCATACTGACATTTTATCAGAATAAATTTAATATGACATTATCATAGAATAACTACATTTCTAAGATAGATATTATTTTACTAATCCGGGTAATATGATAATATTGGATATTATATATTTATAAAAGGTTGAAGGGGTTGTGGCAACCAATAGATATTTTATGGAGAGTGAGAATTATGTTAATTTTGGTCCGTATAATATTTATCATATTAGCCTTATTAGTAACCTTTTTTGGTCTAGGACCAGTCTTGCTGGCTGATGGGGTCCTAACAGAAAGATTGTTTTTCCTAGGGGTAGTTATCCTAATATATGCAGTCTTGATAGTTGCATATAGGATGGTTCTAAAGAGAATAAAATAGGAAGTGGGCAATAGGTTGGTAAGAAATTACAAGCCTATTGCTATTTTTTTAGTTCCCTTCTTAATCCAAATAATCTTACTTTATTCATAATGCCTTTAATGGTAACATATATTAAGGGTATATTTTAGGGAAGGAGACAGATAATGAAGATTTTTAAAAGTACAAAACATAGATATATCATATTAGGTATTATTTTAATCTTATTTTTACTTGCTGGTTGTAGTTTAACCATAGAAACCCAGGCAGGACCTCCCATTAGTGAGGAGAGCTTCTTAAAGGTCCACTTTATCGATGTTGGCCAGGGAGATGCCACCCTGATCCAGCAGATAAACCAGGACAATACCTATAATATGTTGATAGATGCTGGAAATAATGGAGATGGAGAATACCTGGTTGAATATCTAAAGGACCAGGGAGTAGAGACCCTGGATTATATAATAGGAACCCATCCCCACTCGGACCATATAGGGGGACTGGATGATGTAATTAAGGGCTTCCAGGTAGGTGCCATCATCATGCCCAAGGTAATGGCCAATACCAGGACCTTTGAAGAGGTAATGGAAGCTGTGTCTGACAAGGGACTTAGCATAACCAGTCCAGTGCCAGGAACCAGCTATCCCTTAGGGGAGGCAGAATTTACCATTCTAGCTCCAAACAGTGATGATTATGCTAGTTTAAATGATTATTCCATAGCCAACCGCCTAGTCTTTGGAAGTAACAGCTTTATCTTTACCGGTGATGCAGAAGCTCTATCGGAAGAAGAGATTCTCAACAATTTTAACAAAAGAGACTTGGCCTCTGATGTCTTTAAACTAGCCCACCATGGCAGCAGCACCTCCAATACCGAAGACTTTCTTGAAGCTATCAATCCTAGCTATGGCATCATATCCTGTGGCCAGGATAACTCCTATGGCCATCCCCACAGGGAAATAATGGCTCAACTCAAGGCCAGAAATATCCTGGTCTTCCGTACTGATTTGCATGGGACTATTGTTATAAACTCAGATGGTAAGGACATAAGCATAGAGACTGAGTTAGATACTGGTGTAAATCTGGGATCTCAGGAAGTAGTAATAAGTGGATTAGATAAGATAGCTGAAATGGTGACCATCAAGAACAATGGCGAGGAAGATGTGGATTTAGGTGGCTGGAGATTAATCTCTGTAAGGGGCAATCAGGAATTCATCTTCCCCAAGCATATCCTCAAGGCTGGCTCAAGTGTTACTGTAGGAGGCTATGACTCCAGAGACAAGGTTGATTTTATATGGGAGCTAGGGGGAGGAGTTTGGAGCAATTCCCAGTCCGACCCTGCAGAGCTTTATGATGAAAAAGGTAATTTAATAAGCGTCTTTGAAGATTAAATGTCCAGGAACAGGAGTGAAAATCATGCGTATCATTATTGATCGATTCGAAGGGGATTTTGCTGTTGTTGAATTAGAGGATAAGAGTTTTGTCGACATGCCCTTAAAGCTAATTCCAGAAGGGGCCAAGGAAGGAGATATCCTGGAGATAGAAATCAATAGGGAAGAGACTGAAAAGTTACATGAGGAAAGAAAGAATAAATGGTTAGGTCTATGGGATTAAAAAACCCCTAGGATGAATATTCTAGGGGTTTTTTCAGTTTAGGTACCTCCAGAGGGTGGATCTAGAGATGCCTAGATGTTCGGCTGTCTTAGTCTTATTTCCCTTATATTTTTTCAATGTAATCAAGATGATGTCTAGTATGATTTCATCCAGACTCCTATCCAGGTCAAGGCTGTTATCAGGCGGGGAAGCCCTATCGTAGGAGAAGATTAGCCTCCGCTCATTTTTTATCACTTCTTGGGCCATCCTACTGCTTATATAGTCTACATTACAGGTTGTAATCAACTGATGTAAGACCCTCCATAATTGGATAAAGTTCTGAGGCCAGGAGTACTTCTTAAATATGTCGAAGACCCCATCCTCAAATCCTACTATTTGCTTACCTAAAACACTGTTTTGCTCATTTAGGTAAAGGTTGGCTAGGTTTTCAATATCGGAGCTCTTTTCCCTTAAGGGGGATAGGGATATGGTGATAAACTTTAGTTTTTCAGCCAAGGCCTCTATATATTTGGAAGAAGTCTGACCGAAGTCTAGTTTGAAGCTCAGGATACACTTATTATCCTTACAGATTCTTCCGGCTCCCAGGGTGGCTAAGAGTTGGTTAAAGTCATTGAGGGGGACGCTATTGTCGATTTTGATATAGAAGTTTGAATGCAAATCATATAGGGGGGAGGCCTCGTCATGGAGAAAACTCCTTCTTTCCCTGGAATCCATTGAGGTATAATCAACTATATACATAGGATTATCGGCATATTTGGATAATGTATAGATCCGGTAGGCTACTTCTGTCTTTCCTGTACCAATCTCCCCAACCAAGAGGACTATATCCTCACCCCTGCTTGCTAGTCTTATGGATTCCTTTAAATCTCCTATAGAACTGGTAAGGGTATAGAAGGAGCTGAGGAATTTTTCCAAGGCCTCCTTCCTATCAATAATATTGATCTTGTCATAGCTTCCTTCCAGGGCAATAGCCTTAACCCTTATCAAGTAATAGACATCCTTTGATATGAAGACTGATTTTATATAGATGTGGA
>JAAYTL010000018.1 GCA_012518035.1 Tissierellia bacterium
GCAATATTTATTATATTGTCGTTTTTATCAAATTCTTCCTTAATACCCAACTCTTCATTAGTCTTAGGGATGTCTACAGTATTCATCTTATCAAGCATATTATAAACATATAGGAATCCACACCCCATTATCGTGAAAACTATAAGAGATATGAAAAATACTTTTCTAAATACTTGCCTACTAGTTCTATCTTTTTTATTTTTCTTTCTATTTTTTTTATCAGCCATCTTATCCCCCTTAATCTCATGTATGTAAATCTCAAAATTTCTAAAATGTAGATAAATTTCTACATAAGGATATTATATCAGATACTTAGGATAAAACAATAATTTAGATATTACAATATAGTTACTATATTATCAATCTTAGCAGTTTTTACTTAAAACTATTGTCATTAGCTAGACTATATGCTATACTATTATCATTCAATCAACGAACGAAGAAGAGGAAGAAGGTGACTCCCATTAACTCAATAAATAATATGGTCTATTTTACTGCAACAACAAGACTTAAAGAATTGACCTTACTGCAATTCATTGAAAATAACTCGAATACTACTCAAAAAGAAATGGCCAGAATCATAGGGGCAGCACCTTCTATGGTAAATGTATACTTAGACAATCTAGAGGACAATAATTATCTTGTAAGAGAATACATCTCTCAAAAGAAAGTTAATTATAAGATAACTAAAGAAGGGATTAAGAGAAAGAATTATCTTCTGATAACTCATTTACATGAGCTTCTTAAGTTATATAGATTGGCTAAGGAGAATGTAGAGAAATTTTTGAGAAAATTAGAAGATAAAGGATATAGAAAAATACTACTTTACGGAGCGGGAGAAGTTGCTGAGACAATCCTTGAAATTGTAAAGGATAGGTCCAATCCTAAGTCAGACATAGTAGCTTTGATAGATGATGACTCTTACAAACAGATCAATGATATTGCAGGATATAAGGTAATATCAAGGGAAGAAATAAAAAATTATGCTCATGATGTAATAGTTGTTACTTCATATACCTATGAAGATGAAATAAAAGAAAAATTAGATGAGGTTGGTTATCCAAAAGACAAGGTAATAAGATTCTTTAGTGGATAATATTAAATTTATCACTATGATCATGGCTAATAGTTTTAAGCATTAAGAGTTTGACTTATATGTTATACTATAATTTTGAAAAGAAAGGTGGATTATTTATGAATAAACGTATCTATTTATCATCACCACATATGAGTGATGAGGGATATGAGCAAATGTATGTAAAAGAAGCCTTTGATACAAACTGGGTAGCTCCCTTAGGAGCAAACGTAGATGCTTTTGAAAAAGAATTTGCTGAAAAGGTTGGGGCTAAGCATGCTGCAGCTCTATCATCAGGTACAGCAGCTATCCATATGGCCCTTAAAGCTGCAGGGGTAGGTAAAGGAGATATAGTTTTCTGTCAAAACCTTACATTTGCAGCTACGGTAAATCCAGTAATTTATGAAAATGCAATTCCTGTCTTTATAGATAGTGATTTTGAGACATGGAATATGTGTCCTAAGGCTCTTGAAGAGGCGTTCAAAAAAAATCCAAATGTTAAAGCAGTAATAGTAGTCCATCTTTACGGATTATCAGCCGATATGGATAAGATAGTGGATTTATGTAATAAATACAATGCAGTCCTTATAGAAGATGCAGCAGAGAGTTTAGGTACATATTACAAGGGACAACATACAGGAACATTTGGAGAATACGGTGCTTTTTCATTCAATGGGAATAAAATCATCACCACATCTGGTGGAGGAATGTTAGTTTCTAATTATGAAGAAAGAATAGCAAAGGTGAGATTTTGGTCTACACAAGCAAGAGATAAGGCTAGACATTACCAACACAGTGAACTAGGCTATAACTATAGGATGAGTAACATTGTAGCAGGAATAGGTAGGGGTCAGTTAAAGGTTTTAAATGAAAGGGTAGCCAAGAAAAAGTATATCTTTGAATATTACAAACGAGAACTAGGAGATTTAGAAGGCATAGGATTTATGCCCATAAATGATTGGAATGAACCAAACTATTGGTTGTCATGTATAACTCTAAGTGGAAAGGTAAGACCATTAGATATTATGGAAGCATTAGAAGAAAACAATATAGAATCAAGACCAATTTGGAAACCAATGCATCTACAACCTTTCTTTGAAAAGTATGATTATATAGGTGGAGATGTAGGAGAGAAGCTATTTGAAAATGGTGTATGTTTACCAAGTGATA
>JAAYTL010000106.1 GCA_012518035.1 Tissierellia bacterium
CTCAAGATCAATAGTATGTTTTCAAGGGATGCCCTTAGAGTCCTGGCTAGTGCCTACAAGGAATACTCAGAATTACCTAGTGACATATCTCCTGATACCATCGAAACTGATATGACCTTTGTTGGTCTAACAGGAATGATTGACCCACCAAGGCCTGAAGCCAAGGAAGCCATCAAGTTATGTAAAAAGGCTGGAATTGATACAATAATGATAACCGGTGACTACAAGGAGACTGCCTTTGCCATAGCCAAGGATTTAGGTATGGCTGAACATGAAGACCAGGCTATGATGGGGGCTGAGCTTGACAAACTAAGTGATGAAGAATTGCGTGAAGTAGTTAAAAATACCAAGGTATTTGCCCGTGTTTCTCCAGACCATAAGGTTAGAATCGTATCAGCCCTAAAGGCTAATGGAGAGATTACAGCCATGACTGGCGACGGTGTCAATGATGCCCTAGCCCTAAAGAAGGCTGATATAGGTGTGTCCATGGGTATAACTGGTACTGATGTTGCCAAGAATACTGCAGAGCTGATCCTGACTGATGATAACTTTGCCAGTATAGTATCAGCTGTAGAAGAAGGTAGGATAATCTATGATAATATTAAGAAATTCGTCTTCTTCCTCTTATCATGTAATATAGGTGAAATCATAATTGTTTTCGTCAGTATCCTGATGAATTTACCTGTTCCCTTTATACCTATCCAGCTACTATGGTTGAACCTAGTAACGGACAGTTTCCCTGCCCTAGCCCTAGGAGTTGAGTCTGGAGACCCTGATATAATGGATAGACAGCCTCGGGACCCTAAGGCTTCAATCCTGGATAGGCCTATGCTGATTGGAGTCCTGGTCCAAAGTTTGGCAATTGGTTTATCATCACTACTGGCTTATACTACAGCCCTAAGAATCTATCCTGACAACCTAGCTTTGGCAAGGACTATTACCTTTGCAACTTTGATATCGGCTGAATTGTTAAGGGCCCATTCCAGTAGGTCACAGAGGCACTCCCTCTTTAAGATTGGATTCTTTACTAATAGGACCATGATATTGGGAACCAGCTTCTCCTTCCTACTAATGTTAATCGTATTATATGTGCCTTTTATACAACCTATATTTGATACGGTAACCATGGGCTTTGAGCATTGGAGGATTGTAGTGTTATATGCCTTCATACCTCTAGTCGTTGGTGAGCTCTATAAGTTTATCGATAGAAAGTTCTAGTAATAGATAAGTCTTTAAATAGTATTGATATAATGATAAAATAAAGAGGACCTTAGGGTCTTCTTTATTTTAGATCAAATGAAAAACGGAGGACAAAAATGAACTACGACTTATATCATGAACTTAATAAGAACATTTCCTTTGCTAGGGCAACATCTGAATATATAATGCACCCTAACCAACTCAATCCCCAGGGTTCCATCCATGGAGGCGAGTTGATAAAGATAATGGATATGGTAGCAGGCATAGTGGCCAGGAAGCATAGTAGGGGAATGGTCTTATCAAAAAGACTTGACGATATTGTCTTTCACAAGCCAGTTTATTTGGGAGATTTAGTCACTGTTATCGGTCAATTAATCTATGTAGGTAGATCTTCCATGGAAATAATGGTTCAAATCTATAGGACCAAGGTAAGTGATTCTCTAGACCCAGAGTTGGTGGTTTCTGGATTTGTAACCATGGTCCACCTGGTTGATGACACCCCTAGCCAGGTACCAGGGCTAGTGGTTAATAGCAAGGAAGAAAGAATCTTATATGAGCTAGGTAAAAAGAGACATCAAGAGATAAGAGAAAAACTTATGAATTCTAAATAGTTACCCTAGGTAACTATTTTTTTCTGCCTTCCTGATTCATTAATAATTGGTTAATCTGTAACATATTAATTTTACTAAGCATAGAGTATAAAAAGGAAGGTGGTAATCATGACAGGGCCCAGATATGATAAACTTTGCCCTATATTAAACGCAAAAATTATGGCTCAAACTACTGAAAAGGTGCCTGTAATAGTCCAATTCAAGGACAATAGTAGATATACTAAAGAAACCCTTCAAAAAATAACCAACCAAGCAGAACCCAACCTACCCATAATCGATGCCTACTCAGGACATCTTTCCACTGACCTCATCTATAGACTATCGGAAGACCCAAATATCAGCTATATTAGCTTTGACTCCAAGGTCTATACCCTCTTGGATATTGCTACAGAAAGTATGGAGGCCTACTTCCCCCATGATAAGGGCTATGAAGGAGAAGGGGTTACAGTGGCTATTATAGATACAGGTGTAGCTCCCCATTATGACCTTATAAGGCCTAAGAACAGGATTATAGGCTTTAAGGACTTTATAAACTATAGGGAGACCATCTATGATGATAATGGTCATGGTACCCATGTGGGGTGAACAGTAAACCAAAAGTTTAGTGATTACCAATTTACTACCTATAGTTTCCAGTATATATTAATTGTTCTACCCTGTCCATCTTCAGGAGATCCTATCTCTATATAGTCTATAATTTCGTTAACTATTTCATGGGTTAATTTGTGTTCCTTAATGTATGCCTTAACCACTTTTTCTATATCTGCTTTTTCTTTCTTTAATCTTTCTATTTTTTCAATTTCATCTTTTAAGGACTTTTTCCTTAACTCTAGTTGTTCCCTTTCTCCCTGTAAGTTGGAAGATATAATTAGATAATCCTCATCTGAAATAATACCCTTTGACTTATCTATATATAAATTAGTAAGTATTTTATTCTTATCATTTAGACTCTTATTAATACCTTGTAATAAAGTTAAAAGCTTTCTTAGCTCCTTTGTATAGTTTATCCTTTTTATTTGCTTAGTAGTTAATTCTGTTGCTTCTTCATGATTTTCATATATATCCATTATCTTTAAAAATTCAGCTTCAACATAATTATATAGGTCGGTATAATTGATTCTATTAACTTTTTTACATATCAAATCTCCACCTAGTGCATTATTTTTACATCTTAAATAAGCATATGTTAAATCCCTATATTGATTGTTTCGGGTTCTTGTTGTGCTTCGTACCATAGAACCACCACAATGTAGGCACCTAACTTTTGTAGCAAATATATGGGTCTTTCCTTTTCTTTTTTTATTCCGTCTTTTAGAGTCCAAGAGTCTTTGTACCTCATAAAAATCCTTCTCTGATATTATAGGTTCATGATTGTTTTCAACTACTATCCAATCTTCTTCATCTACTGCTATTCTTCTTCTGTCCTTATATGAGCGTGTAGTTTCCTTTCCTTGGGTTAATGTTCCTATGTATATTGGATTTCTTAATATCCTATTTATAGTGGTATGACCCCATAGATTATAATCACTTACATTAGGTAATGAGAAGTTTTCATATTTCCTTTTCATATAGGCAGAAGGCCTTTCTATTCCCTCTTTTGTTAAGGTCTGGGCTATTCTATGGGTACCGTAGCCCTTTAGGTATAGATTGAAGATCCTCCTTACATTATCAGCCACTTCCTCATCTATTATGAGCTTGTGCCTGTCCTCTGGATCTTTCTTATATCCATATGGAGCAAAAGAACCTAAGTATTGCCCTACCTTCATCTTACTCCTAAAGGTGTTTTTAATGTTCTTTGACAAATCTTCTAGATACCATTCATCAACCATGCCATGAATTTGCCTAGATTTTTTGTTACCCTCAATTGCAGTATCAGCTCCATCTAGTAAAGAAACAAACCTAATATTCCATTCGTAAAATTTGCCATGGATTATTTCTTCAACTGCTTCTAGATTTCTTAAAAATCTATTTTGTTGCTTACAAAGAACTATATCAAATTCTCTCTTCTCTGCATCCCGTAAGAGTCTATCAAAAGCTGGCCTACTTGTATCGGCCCCAGAATAATC
>JAAYTL010000107.1 GCA_012518035.1 Tissierellia bacterium
ACCATCATTAAACCACAGACATTGTTATTGGTCTATACAAAGGAAATAAAAAAGAGACAATAGATTGCAAGGCTATTATCTCTATAAAAATATATAATATTTCCTTGCAATTACTATTATACGAGGAGGTAGGTTATGGAAAATTTAAATAAAAAGGATTATGAGAAGTTTGCCAACAAGAAAATTCCCAAACCAACCTATGGTAAAAATATGCTATTCGCCTTTTTAATTGGTGGAGGGATATGTACTATTGGTCAAACAATAAATAATTTTCTACTAAGTCAGGGGTACAGTGATGAATTATCAGGAACAGCTACTTCCATATTTATGGTATTTGTAGGGTCCCTTTTAACTGGTTTAGGTATATATGATAAAATTGGAAAACTTGGTGGTGCAGGTGCTGCAGTACCCATAACAGGCTTTGCTAACTCCATAGTTGCACCTGCAATGGAATATAAAAGAGAGGGGTTTATATTCGGGGTGGCGGCTAGAATGTTTTCCATAGCTGGACCTGTCCTAGTATATGGAATTTCTAGTTCAATAATCCTTGGTATTCTAGCTATTCTCTTTAAAAGGTAGGTGATTCTATGGCTGTAAAAAGAGTTGGAAACCATACAATCAAGTTATTGAATCCTCCTTCTATTATAGGCAAATATAGTATTGTAGGTCCTAAGGAAGGGGATGGTCCACTGAGGGATTATTTTGATTTGATATTAGAGGATGATCTTTGGGGACAGGATTCCTGGGAAAAAGCAGAATGCAAAATCCAGGAAGAAGCAGTCCGTTCAGCAATTGAAAATGCTGGACTCACCTTGAAGGATATGGATTTTTTGATTGCTGGAGACTTGCTTAATCAAATTGTAGCAACAGGATATTCAGCTAGGGAATTGGCTATCCCATTTTTTGGCCTCTATGGGGCATGCTCAACCATGACAGAATCCTTGTCATTGGGAGCCATGTTAATCGATGGAGGATTTGCTGATAAGCTTGTGTGTGCTACATCCAGTCATTTTTCTACTGCCGAAAGACAATTTAGATTTCCTCTAGAATATGCTTCCCAAAGGACCTTCTCAGCCCAATGGACGGTAACTGGGTCAGGAGCAACAGTATTATCTTCCTATGGTTCGGGTCCCTATATCACCTATATAACACCAGGTAGAATTATTGATCCAGGTATAAAAGATATAGCCAATATGGGTGCAGCCATGGCTCCAGCTGCCATGGACACTTTGATACATCACTTCCAGGATACTGGTTTTAGTCCAGATGATTATGACCTTATAATCACTGGTGACCTAGGGATCGTGGGTAAGTCCATTGTCCTAGATATGATGAAGGAAGAGGGTTATGACTTAGGAAGCAAGTTTACTGATTGTGGTGTTGAAATCTTCAACCCCAATACCCAGGACACCCATGCGGGAGGGAGCGGATGTGCCTGTTCAGCAGTGGTATTCAATGGATATGTCCTAAAGGAAATGGAAAAGGCTAGGTTTAAAAGGGTCTTGTTTATGTCAACAGGAGCCATGCATTCAACAACTATTACCCAGCAAGGGGAATCCATTCCTTCCATAGGTCATGCAATAACAATAGACATCAATAATGAATAAGGTGGTAAATCAATGGATTATATAAAAGCTTTTATAGTCGGAGGAGCAATTTGTCTAATAGCACAAGTAATTCTAGATAGGACCAAGCTAACTCCTGCCCATATCTTGGTTTCATTTGTAACAGCAGGAGTAATCCTTGGTGGCCTTGGTCTTTATGAGCCTTTAGTGAAATTCGGAGGTTCGGGAGCAAAGATTCCCATATCTGGATTTGGCTATACCTTGGCCAAGGGAGCACTGGAAGGAGCAAGGACCAAGGGATATATAGGGGCCCTGTCGGGAGGATTAGAAAAAGCAGCAGGAGGGATAGCAGCTGCTGTTCTATTTGGCTATATAATGGCTGTGGTGTTTAATCCAAAAACAAAGGACTAAGGATATATCCTTAGTCCTTGATTTATTAACCATTATTGCCATCGTTGTTATTGCCATCATTATTGTCGTCACCATTCTCGCTACCGTTACCATTTCCATTACCGTTACCATTTCCATTACCGTTACCATTTCCATTACCATTACCACCATTGTTGCCACCAGGTTCTTGACTTGGCGGAGGTGTTTCTTGCTGGCCATTACCATTTCCATTATTATTACCTGGGAATAGGTTGTCTAGTATATCATCTACTATACTATTTTCCTCGTCTTCTATAACGGTATGCTCGTCATGCTCATCACATTCTTCGTTTGGTACGGTATATTCAAAGTCTGCTGGAACTACACCACCGTGTTCTTCAGGGATATATGGAGGTGTTCTCCTTACCATAACCTTTAGTTCAACAAGTTCATCCGGGCAGTATTCATTAGCAATCTTGCCATTACTTGTATCGATATAGACTTCCTCATGGACTTCGCAATGGCTTCTCGGTACAGTTCCTTGGGCAAATATTTCAGTCTTAACAACATGTCTAGGGTCTTTAGCACAAAGTGCCGTGGCCAATTGACCAGATTGGGTACATACTGATGCTGAAACTATGCCTTCAGGTCTTGGGAAGCTGGTTTTATTTTCCAATCCCTCATGAATCTTGGCATTTATGTGTTGCCAGAACCTAGTAGCTGTACTACTACCTTCTGATAGGGTAATCTTAGGAGAATCATTTCCAATCCAAACGCCTGAAACATAATATGGCGTGAATCCTACAAACCATATATCAGCTCTATCTTGTGTGGTACCTGTTTTACCTGCAACTGCCATACCAGATATCCTAGCCCTACTGGCCAAACCATCTGTAACAGTTGTTCTTAAAATATCAGCGGCAATATAGGCGATTTGAGGTGATACCACTATATTTTCCTTAGGAACATTATCGATTAAAAGATTACCATCCTTATCTAGAATCTTAGTAAAGGCAATGGGCTCTATATAAACTCCATTGTTTGCAATGGCTCCATAGGCTGCTGTTAATTCCAAAGGAGTTAAACCCTTAGTCATTCCTCCTAAACCTAGGGCTGATAGATTTTCATCATTTGTTCTACTGTCTTCAGCACTAGTTACAAAACTATCGGATCCTGGATTTTCAGGGTCGATGATACCTAGTTTTTCTAAGTAGGACATGACTGTGTTTATGCCTACTGACTGGACAGTTTTTACTGAGTTTACGTTAATTGATTGTTCGACGGAATATCTTAAACTCTGGATACCCCTATATCCCCTATACCAGTTTCTAGGAGACCAACTTCCTTGCTTAAAGGGTATATCATCAATGGCTGATGCAGCTGTATAACCATTGTCTAGGGCTGGTAAGTAGGCAGCAATAGGCTTAATGGCAGATCCGGGTTGTCTTTGAGAATCTGTAGCCCTATTTAAGATCCTATTTCCATCTACATCCCTACCACCGATAAGGGCCTTTATATGGCCAGTCTTGTAATCGATGATAACCGATGCGGATTGGGGTTGAACAATTCCATCTGGGTCCCTAAAGAAATATGAATTATTGACAATCAACCTACCATCTTCATCAATCCTATAGAAACTACTATTAGAATCCAGATACTCCTTGCTAATAATTAGCTCTTTATTTTCCCCAACACTAAATTCACCCTCTGGGATAACAATGGAGCCCACTGTATGGGATACCAGGTTCTTGTTATCATCTATTCTATAATAGTCTGCAATATCTATATGCTTAGGATATATGGTTATTTTATTACTCTTGATTTTTAGATTACCATTGTCCATAACTTCGTATTCGCCATCGGTAAATACTAAATTAAAATCATCATCAAATAAGTTCTCTTGTTTATAGTAGACTATGTTCTTCTTATCATCTATAATATTACCAGCCTTATTCAGCCTCCAATCTATAAGGACAGGATTTTTACGATTGCTGGTATTACCAACTAGGATTTCTACGAAGTTTTCGTAGGCTTCTTCTAATTGCTTTTGCATCTCTACATCAATGGTAGAATAGATACTTAATCCACCAGTAAATAGCATTTCTTCAGCCTGTTCTTTTGTATAACCTAATTTATCCATCAATGCTTCTATAACCTGAGTTTTAACAAAGTCTGTAAAGTAAGAAGTAATATCAGTTCTTTTGTGTTGACCTGGTTTTAGAACCGTCTTAATATCTACTGCCTTTGCTGAATTATACTCAGCTTCAGAAATCTTGCCAAGCTCTAACATCTTATCTAAAACCAACCTTTGTCTTTCAACAGATGTTTCATTAAATACCAGGATATATTTTTGACCTAAAATATCGGCCTCTCCAACCTTGTAGTGGGCATTCTCATCATAGTTTTCAGGTTTAACCCTTATATATGGTTGATAGGCATTACCTTTTATTGATCCAGCTAGAAGAGCTGACTCGGCAATTGTTAGCTGACCCACATCCTTAGAAAAATATGTTTGGGCTGCCTCTTGTACCCCATAGGCATTTTGTCCAAAGAAGTTCCTATTTAAGTAGGCCTCTAATATTTGGTCTTTATGGAGTACTCTGTCTATCTGTAAGGCTAGATAGGCTTCTTGAATCTTTCTGGACAATTTTTGTTCAGGACTTAGATAAACGTTCTTGGCTAGCTGTTGGGTAATAGTACTAGCACCACGTACAACTCCACCAGCCTTAAAATTGTCCAGCATAGATGCCGCTATACCCCTTAGGTCAACTCCAGGATGTTCATAGAACCTCTCATCCTCAATAGCTATAAAGGCGTCAAGCAGGTGCTGGGGCATATCATCGATACTAACATAGGTCCTAAATTCTGCAGCCTCAATTTTCTCTAAAAGGCTTCCGTCAGGACCATATATGTATGATGTATGGTCTAAAGAAGCATTTACTTGACTAGGGTCTATCTCAGGTGCCTTATTGATTATTGATATGGCCATACCAGCCCCGACTCCACCTGCTAAAACAATCATAATCAAGATTGTCAAAATAAATACCTTGGATGCTTTTCCTATACTAAATCTATAAGCTTTTTTCTTTTTCCTATTATTTGTTCTCTTCTCATTTGGATTGTTGTTTTCAGACATTTTATCCTCCTTAATATTCTATCTTCTAGAACATTTAATTATTGTTTATTATAACATATATTATATACAATGTTAACAAGCTTAAAATGTCAAAAGGATTACAATCCTTATAATAATAGTATTTGTTATGGATTATAAAGGTTAGATAATAGCAGGGATTAGTGTTATAATATAGATAATGTATAATCGATTGGATGGTGATAAATTGCTTAATGACAATAGAAGGCGTGAGAGAACCTTAATTGTTGGCCTTGAATTAACTATGGATACCATTGATATAGATACTTCCCTAGATGAATTACAAGAACTAGTTCAAGCAGCAGGGGGGGTTGTGGTTTCCCGGATTGTTCAAAAAAGAGATTCTATACATCCAGCCTATTTTATAGGTAAGGGAAAGGTTGAGGAAATCAGGTTATATTGTGAGGAATTAGATATAGATGCGGTTGTTTTTAATGATGAATTATCAGGGGCCCAGATAAGAAATCTGGAGAAGATAATTGATAAAAAGATAGTAGATAGGACGAATCTAATTCTAGATATATTTGCCACCAGGGCAACTTCAAAAGAGGGTAAGCTCCAGGTAAAACTTGCCCAACTGAAGTATCGATTACCCAGGCTAGTAGGTATGAGGGACTACCTATCCAGGGAGGGTGGAGGTATAGGTACACGAGGTCCAGGAGAGCAAAAACTGGAGACTGACAGGAGACATATTTTACGGGAAATCAATAATATCGAGAAACAACTCAAGGAAGTAGAGGCTAATAGGCAAATTACCAGAAAAAGGAGACATAACTCCAACTATCCAATTGTTGCCTTAGTTGGCTATACCAATGCAGGGAAATCTACTCTCTTAAATAGGTTGATGGATGATGAAAGTGACGAAAGTAAACAGGTATTTGTAAAGGATATTTTATTTGCAACCCTGGACACATCCTTAAGAAGGGCTAGACTACCCAATGGGCAGATATATTTACTGACTGATACGGTAGGTTTTGTATCCAAGCTACCTACCCATTTGATAGAGGCTTTCAAAGGTACCTTAGAAGAGACTAAATATGCTGATATGCTCCTGCATGTTGTTGATGCCTCAAATAGTGATATAGATATCCAAATCAAGACAACCATAGAAATTTTAAAGGAATTAGAAGTATTAGATAAACCAATAATTACAGTTTTCAATAAAATGGATAGGACGGATATTCAAAGCCTAATCTATGAAAGCAATCTTGTAGGAGAAAAGATATTTATATCTGCTAAAAATGATGTGAACATAGATAAATTAAAGCTCTTAATCCAGGAAAAGCTACCCCAAGAATATAAATATATTCTTATGAAAATACCATACGACAAACAAACTATTTTAAATTATTTTATGAATAACTATGAAATAGAAAACTTGCGTCATGAAGAAGATGGCACATATTTTGACCTAGCAATAAATATTCTAGATTATGAAAGATACAAGGATTATATTGTCAATCCTAAAACAAAAATTGAAAAATAAAAAGGAGTGGTTACCAATGATAATAAGAGATTGTGCAGGGGGAATTGTTTTTAAGGATGATAAGGTATTCATACTAAAGAATGATAAGAATGAATGGATCCTCCCCAAGGGCAAGATTAAAAATGATAATCTTCCACCTGAAACAGCCATGGAAAGGGTAGAGTATGAGGGTGGTGTTAAGGCCAAGATAGTATCTCCTGCTGGTGAAACCGCATATGAATTCTATTCCAGAACTAGAAATACAGCAGTAAATAATAGGATAATATGGTTTATAATGGAGGCTGATAATGAAGACTATAGAATCAACAAGGATGAGGGTTTTACCGATGGTGGTTACTATCCAATTAATAAGGCTATAGAATTGATAACCTACAGCCAGGACAAATCCTTGGTTTCCTTATCCTATAAAAGATTTTTAGAATATAAGGAGTACAAGAAGAAGCTTAATTTTGCTTAAAGTTAGGCTTTTCTGAAAGGAAGATTACTTGCTATGAATAATTATAGGACTGTCTTTTCCTATGGTGAAGCTGAGTTTATAATAAACAAATCTAGGTTTATTGGCTATGCAAACCATATCAAGACTGAAGAAGAAGCCCTAGACTTTATTGAAGAAATCAGCACCAAGCATAGGGACGCAACCCACAATGTCTATGCCTATGTGGTAGGTGAGAATTCTAATATTCAACGTTTCAGTGATGACGGTGAGCCATCCGGGACTGCTGGTATACCAGCCTTAGAAGTGATAAAGAAAGAAGACCTAAGGAATGTTGTAGTAGTTGTAACCAGATATTTTGGAGGTATTCACTTGGGCGCCGGTGGTCTAATCAGGGCATATACCAAGGGGGCCAAGATTGGACTTGATGCAGCAAAGATTGTGGACATGGTTGTCCACCAGGAGCTAGGGATTAAAGTAGACTATAATCTTTACGGGAAAATAGAAAACTTTTTACTAGCCAATGAGTATATAGTGGATGAAGTAACCTTTGATACTAGTGTTAATATTAGTATCTTCGTAGATAGGGAAGAGCTTGATAGATTTATAAAGACCATAACAGACCTATCAAGGGGCAACATTGAGATTAAAAAGTTGGATCTAGTACACCTACCCATTTTAGATGGGAAAAGACTTAAATAACTTTCAAGGCTACTATTTCGATATGGTAGCCTTTATTTCTTCTTAAAGAACTCGTATAAGCCTATAACCAAGAGAAAGATTCCAAAATATCTCCTAAGTTGTTCTTCTTCAATCTTAACTGCTATTAAAGCACCTAGTAAGGCACCTGTAAGTCCTCCAATTACAATGGGTTTAATGTATTTACCTTCTATATTACCTTCTTTTTTATGGGTTATGATTGCAACTATGGATATAGGAATAAAGACAATGAGGTTGATACCCTGGGCTTGGATTTGTGATAAGCCACTAAAAAATACTAAAGAAGGAATCAATATCGTCCCTCCACCAATCCCCATTCCGCTAATAATTCCTGATAAAAATCCTATTAAGATTAGTTTCATCTCCAAATCATCCTTAAGGCTGTATATATAATTAGGCTTCCAAAAAATTTCCTGAGATAATTAACAGGAATCCGATTGAGGAATTTGGCCCCTAAGTAGCTTCCTACAAGTCCACCAATTATGACTGAAAAGGCATGACTGAAGGGTATTTTATTATTAAAGACATATACAAGAACACTGATAATAGTCAGGGGTAAGATTATAGGTATAGCTGTTGCATGAGCCTTATAGTCTTTTAGCTTAAGTAGAAAAACTAGGGAAGGTACGATGATGGTTCCTCCTCCAGAACCAAATACTCCATTAAGAAGTCCTGCCACTAGTCCAAGACCAATTAATTTATACTTATTCTTGTCCATAATTAACTCCTTTATGATATAATTGTAAAGAATACCATGGTATTAATTTCACCATATAAATCCAAGATATACATAAGTAAAACTGGAGGTCACCTTATGAGTGATATAGAACTAATAGTTGAAGATCTAATAGCTTGGTTAAGAGAAAGGGTCGAGGAGGCTGGTGCCAAAGGGTTGGTCTTTGGACTAAGTGGTGGGATAGATTCAGCTGTAATGGCTGGGCTTTCAAAATTGGCCTTTCCATCATCATCCTTGGGTGTTATTATGCCCTGCCATAGCGATTCAAAGGACGAAGAAGATGCCTTATTGGTAGCCCGAGCCTTGGGTTTAGAAACAAAAAGGGTTGATTTAACCAAGACTTTTGATACAATGATAGGGTCCCTAAACCTATCCAATAACAAATTAGCCCTTGCTAATATAAAACCAAGATTAAGAATGACAACCTTATACTATTATGCTCAAAGTTTAAATTATTTAGTAGCAGGATCAACTAATAAATCCGAGTTTTATATTGGATATTTTACAAAACATGGAGATAGTAGTGTAGACTTGCTTCCCTTGGCTGACTTTCTCAAATCCGAGATCTGGGAAATGGCTGATTACTTAAATATCCCCAAATCCATCATAGATAAGGTTCCTAGTGCAGGACTATGGGACAATCAAACTGATGAAGAGGAGATGGGGTTTTCCTATCAGGTCTTAGATAATTTTATCAGGACAGGAGAAGCAGCTGAGGATGTGAAATCAAGAATCCTTACTATGAATGCTAGGAGCCTTCATAAACAAGTATATCCACCTATTTATAAGCAAAATAGGTATAAATAAAATATATTAGCTATTGCCATGCTAGCTTAGTTATTATTATGAGGAGAGTGAATTTGAATGGCAGGACATTCTAAATGGAACAATATTAAACATAGAAAAGGAAAAGAAGACGCCAAGAGGGCTAAGATCTTTACAAAATTAGGTAGAAATATTATGGTTGCAACCAAAGAAGGAGGATCTGACCCAGAATTCAATCCAGCCCTAAAGGCTGCTATAGAGAAGGCTAAGGCCAGCAATATGCCCAATGATAATATTGAAAGGGCCATTAAGAGAGGTGCTGGTGAATTAGGAGCAGACAACTTTGAGGAGATAGTCTATGAAGGCTATGGCCCATCAGGAATAGCTGTTTTTGTTGAATGTCTTACTGATAATAGAAACAGGACAGCACCAGAAATAAGACATGCCTTTGATAAGTTTGGAGGAAATCTTGGACAATCAGGCTCGGTTACCTTCATGTTTGACAGGAAGGGGATCCTAGCCATAGAAAGAGATGATTCAATAGATGAAGATGAACTAATGATGCTGGCCATAGATTTGGGGGCTGAAGATTTTGAAGCTGAAGAAGAAGGTTTTGAGATAATAACCGAACCAGGAGACTTTGATAAGGTTAGGGATGGTCTAGCAGAGGCGGGCTATAAATTTGCCATGGCAGAACTTACCCATATTCCTCAAACTACTGTCAAATTGACAGACCCTGATGATATAAAAAACATGGAAAAACTAATTGACGCTCTTGAAGACAATGATGATGTTCAGGAAGTTTATCATAATTGGGAGATGGATGAATAATCATTTTAACTAAATATTAAATTAAGCATCTGATAACTCTTAACTTATAGATACCTATAGGTTAAGAGTTTTTTATCAAATCGATAAAAAAGTATGTGACAAACTATATAGATATAAGGGAAAGCTTCTAAACAGGAAGGTGTAATGGTATAATTAAGTCTATATAAGTTAGAGCTAAGGGGGTTATTACAATCGAATCCAATGGTAAGATTAATGAAGTAAAAGGCAAGTTTGGAAAGCTAATTATGTATCTTGTATTTCTAGTATTATGTTTTTCAATAGGTTTTTTTGGGGCCATGTATTTTGATAAACTTGTTCCAGAAACTTACAAACAAGAAAATACAATTTTTAAGGTCTCCATCCCCTTGATCCTATTGGGTGTTTTCATACTGTCCTATTTAATACATATAATTCTTCATGAGCTGGGACATCTGGTTTTTGGATTGGCAACAGGGTATTCATTTGTTTCATTCAGAGTTGGCTCCTTAGTAGTGACAAAGGAGGATGGTAGATTTAAGGTAAGAAAGTTTAGTATCCCAGGAACTGCAGGCCAGTGTCTCTTGATGCCACCAGAAATGAAGGATGGGAGATTTCCCTATGTAATCTATAACCTTGGTGGTGTTATACTAAATTTCGCGGTTTCAGTGGTGAGTTTCTTCCTAGCCCTCTCCTTAAATCCTACTAATTACCTAGCTAGGATCAGCCTAATAATCTTTACCCTGGGAGGCCTAATTGTTGTTATAACCAATGGTATACCCCTTAAGATATCGGGAGTAGCCAATGATGCCCACAATGTGATGTCCATGATGAAGGATGAAGATGCTAGAAGGGGTTTTTATCTACAACTAAGGGTGAATGGACTTCTTCACCAGGGTATCAGGGTAAGGGATATGGATAAGAATCTCTTTAAATTTAAGCCAGATTCAGATGTTACAAGTCCCCTAATAACTGGCCTTAAGCTGATGGAATGTAATTGGTATTTAGATAAACTGGATTTTAACGGGGCTAGAGAATGTTTGGACTCCTTAGTAAGGCATTTGAAGGATATAGTACCCCTATATAGGTGGGAGATTAATTGTGAGAGGATATTTTTGGAGTTAATTGGGGATTGTGACAAGGAACTAATAGACAGCTTGTATGATAAGGAACTTACAAAATACCTTAAGATGGCTAAATTTATGCCAAGCAAAAAAAGACTATTAATTGCCTATGAAGCCTATTATAATAAAGACAAGACCAGGGCCCTTGAATATTATGAAGAATTTCTTAAACTATATAATAAGTACCCAATCAAAGGGGAAGCGGAAATGGAATTGGACCTAGTTAACTGTGTGATGGATGAAGTAAAGAGATTACCTAGTGTTAAGACGAGCTAAAAGGAGAAGGCTAATGGATATATTTGAAATCTTCTATCAGAACGCAAATAAAGAGAATGCAGAACCTATGTCCTTATATATGAGAAGCTTATTCCCATTTCTGGGTTTAAAAAAGCCAGAAAGGGTCGCCCTGTCAAAGGACTTTTTAAGGAGCAGGAAAGACGACACAGAGGTTGACTGGGAATTTATATCCAAATGTTATGAGAAGGAAGAAAGGGAGTTTCAATACCTGGGAATAGATTATTTGGAGAAGGTAAGGGATTTACTTATACCTAGTGATATAATCAAGATTGAGGAATTAATTACCACAAAATCCTGGTGGGATACAGTAGATGCCATTAATCGGCTGGTTGGGTATTTGGCAAAGAAGTATCCTCAACTTAAGGAGGATAATATTACTGAATGGGTAGATTCGGATAATATATGGTTAAATAGGATAAGTATAATCTTTCAACTTAAGTTTAAGGAAGAGACGGATACAGAATTTTTAATTAGAGCAATACTAACTAATTCCTACAAGGGTGAGTTCTTTATTGATAAGGCCATAGGCTGGGCCCTAAGGGAATATTCAAAGACTAATAGGGAATGGGTAAAGGATTTTATAGAGAATAACCCCCTATCTAAATTAAGCGTAAGGGAAGGGAGTAAGTACCTATGAATATATTGATTAGCGCCTGCCTCCTAGGAGTAAATTGTAGATATGATGGAGGGGGAAAATTAATCGATGAAATAGATAAGCTCAAGAACAAGTGTAATTTCATTCCTGTATGCCCTGAAATCTATGGCGGACTTGAGACGCCTAGGATACCTGCGGAGCTTATAAATGGAAGAGTAATCAACCGAAAGGGAAAGGATGTTACTGAGAATTTCATAAGAGGGGCTAGGGAAACCTTACACCTGGCTAAATTGTTTAATTGTAAATATGCCCTGTTAAAAGAAAGAAGCCCATCCTGTGGCTATGGCGAAATCTATGATGGAAGCTTCTCGGGGAAACTAGTTAAGGGGAATGGCATAACTGCAGATTTGCTTGTTAGTGAAGGAATTAAGGTTTTTGGGGAGTCAGAAATATCTAATCTCTTGCTTAGGATAAGCAAAGATAAGGAAATTTAATTTATACCTCTTAATCAAATTAATCAAATAATTGGAATGGGGTGAGAAGCTTGTTAAAGAACATAAAAGAGGTTAAAATCGAAGTATATATTCCTGAGGAAGATGTTGTTAAACTCAGGGAAGCATTGAATGAAGTAAATGCTGGGAAAATAGGTAATTATGATAATTGCATAGCAGTAACCAAGGTAAAAGGCCACTTCAGACCCTTAGAGGAGGCAAGCCCCTATAGTGGTAAGGTTGGGGAAGTTTATGAAGGGGATGAGGCTAAGATTGAAATAAGATGTAAAATGGAATATGTTGAGGATGCAATCAAGGTAATAAGGGAGATCCACCCTTATGAGGAACCAGTATATAATATTATTCCAATTCTAAACCATTTCTTTGAGTGAGTTTGAAGTAATCTAGCTTCAAACTTATGTTTTAATTTAATACAAATACTGCTATTATTTTGGAGACAACATTAGGACTTAATAGACAATTAGGAGCTAAAGATTAGGTAAAGGGGCAAAAATATGGCAAAGTATGAAAAAAGATTCAAAGGGGATTTTGATGTCTTTAAGGACTACATCTATGATCGGATTATAAATGCCAGCTCATCGGTTTCCTATGAGGACGGTAGTGAAGTTAGTATGGGTGATACTAGGTTAGCTGTTCAGGTTTTTGAACGGTATAGCATGACTGGTGGTAATAGGGTTAGCTTGAATCTCTCCATCATGGCTAAGGATGATGAGATATTTCTTTCAGCCATAGCATCAGGAGGTAGCCAAGCGGTATTTTTTAAGATAAACACAATAGGCGAGGAAACCTTTTTAAATGAATGTATAGAGGCGGTTGAAGACTACCTTTAATATAGTTAAGAACTAATTAGATATGGACGACCTGGGCTTATATTAAGGGTCCTCCTTTATAATTTCAAGCAGGAGTTAAATCACTAAAGTATTGCGGAGGTTAAAATGGATAAGGTATTGATTCTTGGAGCAGGGGTAATGGGAAGTGCATTGGCGGTTCATCTAGGGAAGAAGGGACATAAGATAAATTTGTGGGGAACCCAATGGGATGGAAAGATGATTGATGAAATGATTAAAACCAAGCACCATAGTCTATTAGATGTAGATATACCAGATAGGGTGGATTTCTTTTATGAAGATGAATTAGAAAGGGCCTTTGATGAGGTTAAACTTGTAATTCTTGCGGTTCTATCCCAGGGTATGGATGAGATTAGTAAAAAGATCAAGCCCCACCTTAAGGCCAATCATATTGTATTGACTGCTACTAAAGGTATAGATGGAAGAAGTCTTACTACCATGACTGGTCTTCTTGAGGCGAACCTTCCTGATCAACTAAAGGGGAAAACTTCCTTTGCTACATTAGGTGGTCCCATCATTGCCAAAGAGCTTGTCCAGGACATATATACTGAGGCTATTTTTGCCTCCAAGGATATTAGTATTGCAGAATACTTAAGGAACACCTTTGAGTCACCTAAGTTTAGGGCTAACATAACAAGTGATATCGCCGGTGTGGAGCTTTGTGCTGCATTAAAAAACTCCTATGCCATAACAATGGGCATATTGGAAGGTCTAGAAGGTGGCTATAGCAATCCCAGGGCAGCCATCATGGCCAGAGGCTCCATGGAGATGGCTACAATTGTGAAAGCATATGGCGGAAGAGGTGAGACTGCTTTAGGTTTGGCTGGTGTAGGTGACTACTATGTAACATCTCAAGGAGGAAGAAATGGTAGATTTGGATATTATTTGGGTCAGGGTATGTCAGTAGAAGAGGCCCTTGCCAAAATGAATAATTCCCCTGTTGAAGGTTTATCCGCAACCTTGAATGGCTTCAAACTTTTAAAGGGGCTGGAAAAGGAAGGAAGTTTGGATATAAGGAGGGAACTTCCCTTATTCTTAGAAACCTACAATATCCTTTATGAGAATAAACCCATAAAAGAGGCAATGAATAGCTATTGGATTAGCAGGAGTTTTTGACAGTATAGGAATTTATTAAAATATTTCCAAAAAACACTTTAAATCGATAAAGAGATGTAGTATAATGTTTAGAAATCAATTAATATTTTCTATATAAAAGCTATGACTAGGACAAACAGATCTATTTAGGTCACCAGAGATAGAAGTTCACCGGCTGAAAGACTTCTTTGATACAGTAGATTGAATACCACCTAGGAGCTCAGTCCTGAATTTAGTAGGGATGTGCGTTTGCTGCGTTAAGGCTATTTCATGCTACATTTGGGTGGAATGCGAGTTATACACTCGTCCTATTTTGGATGGGTGTTTTTTTATACACAGTTTTATAATGGAGGGGGATATAAATGGAAGAAGTTGTAGTTGCCAAATTTGGAGGCAGTTCCTTAGCTGATAGTAAACAGTTTACCAAGGTTAAGGACATAGTAACCTCTGACAAGCGGAGGAGGTATATTGTACCTTCTGCACCAGGTAAGAGGAGCGGTGATGACCATAAAATAACGGATCTATTATATATGTGTTATCAACTAGCTTCCCATGGAATTAACTTTGATGAAGTATACAGCATTATCTCTAAGAGATATGAGGACATTTGCAGTGATTTGGAATTAGACCTTGACATAAAAGAGATATTAACTGATATTAAATACAAGATTCAAGAAGGTGCTACTAGGGACTATACAGCAAGTAGGGGAGAGTATTTAAATGCCCTAATCCTTTCTGAGTATTTAGGCTTTGAATTTGTGGATGCTAAGGACCTAATTGTTTTAGATAAAGGTGATAAACTGGACCTAGAAAAGACCAAGAAAAATGTTGCTTCCACTCTTGCTGATATACCCTATGCTGTAATACCTGGTTTTTACGGGGCAAATGAAGAAGGTCATATTATTACCTTCTCTAGAGGAGGGTCTGATATTACTGGCTCTATAATTGCTAGTGGGGTAGATGCTGTCTTATATGAAAACTGGACGGATGTATCAGGCTTTTATATGGCTGACCCAAGGATTGTTGATAATCCTAGGCATATAGATACCATTACCTATAGGGAACTAAGGGAGTTATCCTATATGGGGGCTCCAGTCCTACATGAGGAATCAATCTTTCCCATAAAGAGTGCTGAGATTCCAATAAATATAAAGAATACAAATAGGCCTGAAGACCCTGGTACCATGATTGTCAGTGAATCAGCCCCAATAAATCATCTAGAAACCATTACAGGAATAGCTGGTAAGAAGGACTTTACAGTAATCTCAATCGAAAAAACTAGAATGAATGAGGATAAGGGATTCTTTAGGAAACTAGTATCAGTTTTAGAGAGTAATGATGTTTCCATCGAGCATATGCCCTCTAGCATTGACTCAATATCCTTAATAGTTTCAAGCTCAGAGATAAATTCCAAGCTTGACAAGGTCATAGAGGAGATCAGGATTTATTGTAAACCAGACTCCATCACAACTTATCCTGAAATGGCCTTGATAGCAGTTGTTGGTAGGGGGATGATCAACACTAAGGGAACATCAGCCAAGATATTTACAGCCCTGGCAAACAACGGAGTCAACATACGAATGATAACCCAAGGCTCAAGTGAGTTAAATATTATAATAGGAATAAAGAACAAGGATTTTGATAAGGCAATATCTGCAATTTATGAAGCTTATAAATAAAATAAGGAGGTTGTATAAAATGAAGGCATATAATGTAGCGGTATTAGGTGCAACAGGTTTAGTAGGAGGCACCATTCTAAAAATTTTAGAGGAGAGGGACTTCCCTATAAACCATCTATATTTGTTTTCATCTAAGAAGTCAGCTGGAAGTTTAGTGACTTTTAAAGGCAAAGAGTATCAAGTTCAAGAGCTGAAGGAGGACTCCTTCACTGAAGATATGGATTTCGCTTTTTTTGCAGCAGGTGGTGCAATAAGTGAAAAATATGCCCAGCTTGCCATTGACAAGGGTGTTAAGGTTATAGACAATTCCAGCGTCTTCAGGATGAAGGACGGAGTACCCCTAGTGGTACCAGAGGTAAATCCAGAAGAGGCTTTCAGGGATAGTGGTATTATTTCCAACCCAAACTGCTCAACAATTCAGTCAGTTGTACCACTAAAACCCCTGCATGATAGGTTTAAAATTAAGAGAATAGTTTTCTCCACCTATCAAGCCGTGTCAGGATCAGGTATTGGTGGATTAAATGACCTTGAAAAGGGTCAGGTTGAATTCTATCCACACCAAATTCAAGCCAACGCCCTGCCTCATATTGATAGTTTTTTAGATGATGGCTATACCAAAGAAGAAATGAAGATGGTAAATGAAACAAGGAAGATTCTTAATGATGATAGTATCAGAATTACAGCAACAACTGTGAGAATTCCAGTCAGGTATTCCCATTGTGTGTCAGCTAATGTAGAGTTTGAGAAACCATTTGAGTTAGAAGAGCTCTATGCAGCCCTTGAGAATTTTGAAGGTATAGTGGTTAAGGATGATGTTAAAAACAATGTCTATCCAATGCCTTTAGATGCAGAGGGTACAGACCAGGTATATGTGGGAAGGATTAGAAGGGATTTCAGTGTTGAAAATGGGGTAAATCTCTGGATTGTAGCTGACAACATCCGCAAGGGTGCTGCTACTAATGCGGTTCAAATAGCCGAGCTATTAATAAATAGATAAGGGGTAGAAGATGAGGTATTTTAGTACTAGAAATAAGGAGATATATGTATCACCAAGTGAAGCTATAATACAGGGCATATCCAAGGAGGGTGGGCTCTTCGTACCTGAAAGCCTGCCCAAAATTAAAAACTTAGGGCTACTGAAGGATATGGATTATAAGAATCTAGCCTTTGAAATAATGAGTCTGTTTTTTACAGATTTTGAACCCGCTAGTCTTAGAAAATGTGTGGATAATGCCTATGATAAAAAATTTACAACTAAGGAAATAGCTCCACTTAAAGAGGTTGATGGTGTCTTTTTCCTTGAGCTCTATCATGGCCCTACTCTTGCTTTTAAAGACATGGCCTTATCCATACTTCCCCATTTATTAAAGGAAGCAATGAGGATTCAAGGGGTAAATAAGGAAGTAGTAATCTTAACTGCTACTTCAGGCGACACTGGTAAGGCAGCCTTAGAGGGCTTCGCCAACGTAGAAGGAATAAAAATAATAGTCTTTTATCCAGAAAACGGAGTAAGCCAAATCCAAGAAAGACAGATGATTACTCAAAGAGGCGACAATACCTTTGTTGTCGCTATCAAAGGGAACTTTGATGATGCCCAAACGGGAGTTAAGCAGATCTTCAATGATCTGGACTTTAGGAAGCTCTTGGAGGAAAATAATTACACCTTTTCATCTGCTAATTCCATAAATATCGGTAGGTTAGTCCCTCAAATAGTATATTATTTTCATAGCTACTTGATACTATTAAGAGAGGGCAAAATAAAAGATGGAGAGCAGATCAATATAGTAGTTCCTACTGGCAATTTTGGAAACATCCTGGCAGCCTATTATGGCAAGTTAATGGGGCTACCTATAGGCAAGCTTATTTGTGCTTCCAATGACAATAAGGTATTGACGGATTTCTTTAATACTGGAACCTATGACAGGAGAAGGGATCTAGTTCTTACAACATCACCCTCCATGGATATCTTGGTATCTAGTAATTTAGAGAGGCTACTCTATCATCTAAGCGGGGAAGATAGTGACTTAGTCAAGGCCTTGATGGAGCAATTGAACCAGGAGGGTTATTACAGAGTTGAAGGTATGGATACTGATAATTTCTATGCTGGCTATTCCGATGAAGGCCAGGTAGCTGAAACTATCAGGAAGCTATTCTTTGAATCCAACTACCTTATGGATACCCATACAGCCGTAGCCTATAGGGTATATGAAGAATATAAGAATGAGACAGGAGACCATACCAAGACGGTGATAGCATCAACAGCCAGTCCCTTTAAGTTTGGTGAGGCTGTGGCTATGGCCATAGGTTTAGATATTAAGAACAAGGATGAGTTTGCTATAATTGAAGATCTAGCCCAGGCCACAGGAACAAGAGTTCCCAAGGCCATAGGTGAATTAAAGTCTAGTGAAATCCTCCATTATAATAGGTGTGAGATTGATGAAATGAAGGATTTAATCAGTGGTTTCTTAAAAGTAGGTGAGTTCAATGATTGAAATTAGAGTACCAGCATCTACAGCAAACCTGGGTCCAGGCTTTGATGCCCTTGGCCTGGCCCTAGACCTAAACAATACCTATCGATTTAAGGAGATAGAGGCAGGACTTGAAATTTATGGGGTAGATGAAAAATATAATAACTCTGACAACCTAATCTATACTTCAATGTTAACTACTTTTAGGAAGCTGGGTTATTCACCTAAAGGGCTAAGGATAGATGTTGAATCTGAAATACCTATCTCAAGCGGACTGGGTAGTAGTGCAGCCTGTATAGTAGCAGGGGTCATGGGGGCAAATTTTTTAGCAGGAGAACCCCTCAGCAAGGAAGAAATCTTCAGCCTAGCCACTGAAATCGAAGGTCATCCTGACAATATTGCCCCTGCTATATTTGGGGGCTTAATAGTTTCCATAATAGAAGATGGGAAGGTCTATTATAACAAGATGGATATCAAGGAAGGAATAAAGTTTATTGTAATCCTTCCCGATTTTACCGTATCAACCAGGGAGGCCAGAAAGGTCCTACCTGATCAGATTTCATACCAAGATGGAGTTTTCAATGTTGGTAGGGTGGCACTTTTATTGTCAGCTCTTTCAAACGGTAGGTTCGACTTATTAAGACCCGCCCTAAATGATAGACTTCATCAACCCTATAGGAGCAAATTGATAAAAGGCTTTGATTTGGTAATAGATAAATGTGTTGAATTGGGTTCCTATGGTGCCTATCTCAGTGGGGCTGGTCCTTCTATAATGGCGATAGCAGATAGGGACGATGAAGAGTTTGTTGAAAAAATGAAGGAATATCTTGGAGGGATAGGCTATAACTGGCATGTTAAGGAGATGGAGATAAATCTTACTGGAGCTACTATGAAAAAAATTCCATAGGATATCCTGTATAAGCTCATATATGAATCCTCATAATAAGATTGATTATCTATTCTTCTAGGAGGATTAATATGGAAGGAAATTCTAATTTTCAACATATCTTAGAGAGTTTTAAACAGGCAGATTTAGAAAAGAAGATTGAAATGTATACTACAGTCAGGGGCCTCTCAGTAGAGCAATATAAGGAACTATTAAAGTATTTTCCTATCAAAGAGTTAGGCAGACTTGAACAGGCTATGGGTTAAAAGGATGAAGACTTTCATCCTTTTATATCTTTTTTATGTGATTTATAAGACTTGATGAAGCCTGCTACTTTAAGATATAATGATTTAAAATCACATTAGGCGGGATAAAATGAAAAAACTCTTAGCACTAATCTTAGTAATTTCTATTAGCCTATCTCTCTTGGCCATATCAATAGAAATGAATTCTTATAATAAAAAGTATTATACACAATCCTTTGAAAGATATGGAGTAGTTGAAGTTACTGGAAAATCCATGGATGACTTAGAAGTAATAACTGAAGATATAATCCTCTATTTAAAGGGGAGGGGTGGAGATGAGTTACTTAATACTCACTTTAATGAAAGAGAAGTACTCCATATGAGGGACGTACAGGATCTATTTAATCTGGCAAGGACCCTAAAATATACTGGACTATTTCTAGCCATCTTAATTGTGGGATATTATATATATAAGAAGGAAGGATTAGGGTTTGGCAGGGCACTCTTCCTTGGTCCATTTGTAATATATGGTATCTTCTTGTTCTTAGCCTTAATTATCTCTAGGGACTTTAACAAATATTTCACATATTTCCATTTGATATTCTTTACCAATGACCTTTGGATTTTGGATCCCAGTAAGGATTTAATGATTCAAATGTTGCCTGAACCATTTTTTATGGGGATAGCCCTAAGAATAATGTTATCTTTCCTTATATTTATGTCAATAATCCAACTAGCAGGATTTATTTTAATAAGGAAAGGTATGAAAAGTGATGAAAAGCTTAGTAGCCAAGTTGAAGGAGATATCAATAATTAATAATAGGAAGAGGATCTTGAAAAACTATTATTCTAAGGAATTAAGAAAGGGCAAGACCTATAGGGCCTCTCTCTTGGACAAGGTCCTCTTTTATACCATCATCTTTATAGGATTGACAGGATATTTATTTGCAAAGTCCAAGGAGTTACTACCGTCAATCTTCCTTTCGGCCCTTCTTCTATACTTCATCAGGATTTCTACTTCACAATTATTTAAGAAATCAAAGGAAAAGAAGATTTCAGCTATTAATGAAGGACTAAAGAAGAAGAAGCTTATCAGGGAGTTCTCAAATTTAAACAAGGAGGGCTTTATTAATTATATAAAGATATTGTTTAAAGATTATTATGATACTGAAGTTGAGGATGCAGATCTACCCTTGGATTTACAGCTTACTAAAGAGGGGGATGTTTTTGGTATCAAATGTATCAAGGCTAGCATGGAGGACAGGATTGGAACTAGGGAACTAGAAGTATTTCATAGGGAATTAAAAAGTCTAGGCTTAGAGGATGGTATTTTGGTAACCAACACCCATTTTACCGAGGGTTTGAAGAATAACACTAGATTAATCCTCCTAGGTTTTGACGATATAGTAGAAATCTTAAAGGAGATTGACAGGTATCCTTCTGATCAGGATATGGAGGATTATATAGTAGATAGGTTTATCGATAGAAGGAACAGTATTAAAAGTCAGGTTAAGAGTTTTAATAAAAGAAAAATAATTCAATTATATGGCCTATGTGCGATATTCTATATCCTTTCATTCTTTATACCTTTTGCCAGATATTATAAATTAATGGCTGTTCTATCATTTCTGATTGCAAGTCTGGTTTCTGGGTATAAGATAAGCGAATATATAAGGATGAGGGATAGGGTTAAAACAGATTAAATAATAGAATATTGACAGACAGAGTAGGTAAAAAGCGTTAAGTGTTAAAGGATGGGAAGTTGCCTTTAAACGAAAGAGTAATCTGCGATTTTTTACCGCATCCGCTGACTAAATTAGAATCTCTTTTCTAATTGTGCAGATGCTGTTTTGTCAAGAAAGGAGATTGTTTTATGTTAAAAAGAAGAACCCGTAAAATCAAGACCCAACATTTAGTAATGGCTGCTTTTTTAACAGCCCTGTCTATTGTTATAACTAGACTTCTTTCAGTTATGCTCCCCGAAGTTAGAATAGGTTTTGGGCGAGTGCCTATAACCATTGCAGGCCTATTGTTTGGGCCCATGCTAGGGGGGATAAGTGGGGCAGCATCAGACCTAGTAGGAATGTTATTATTTCCAACAGGGGCCTACCATCCAGGCTTTACCTT
Organism: Tissierellia bacterium; assembly: GCA_012518035.1. Taxonomy (GTDB): domain Bacteria; phylum Bacillota; class Clostridia; order Tissierellales; family Tissierellaceae; genus JAAYTL01. Next base: position 21,912 of record JAAYTL010000107.1, read on the forward strand.
TAGCTCTATGCTAGATGGACTTATACCTGGCTTATTTGCATTATATTTTAAAAGGAATCTAAAAATGGGGAAGCCCTTTACCCTGACTAGGATTTTATTGGTTCATTTGATCACAATAGTAATTACATCCGTTATTCTAAATACCTTATGGTTGACCCAGTATCTAGGTAAGGGATTTTTGGTCTTGTTACCAGTTAGGGTATTAAACTCTATCATAAACATACCTGCCCAGGCCTTTATAGTCTATACCATCTTGAAATACCAGGATAGATTTCTTAAGAATCATTAGGTGATATCCCTTATAGAATGGGTTTGATTTTATATTAACTAAGTATTATAATGGTTGTATAGTATAAAAATTGACAATTATAGGAGGAGTAAGATGAAAAAAACATTACCGATAGCCATGTCAAATAGACATATCCATTTAAGTCAAAAGGATTTAGAGATATTATTCGGTGAAGGATATGAGCTAACTAAGTTTAAAGACCTATCCCAACCTGGCCAATATGCTGCTGAAGAAAAAGTTGACGTAGAAGGACCTAAAGGAACAATTAAGGGAGTTAGAGTTCTAGGACCTGTTAGGGGAGATACTCAATTTGAACTATCAGTTTCTGATGCTTTTGGACTAGGAATCAAGCCTGTTATTAGAAACTCAGGAGAGATAGAAGATACCCCAGGTGTTAAGTTAATTGGACCAAAAGGCGAAGTAGATATAGACAAGGGTGCCATCGTTGCTGCAAGACACATCCATATGCATACAACAGATGCAGAAGAGTTTGGCGTTAAGGATAAAGATGTAGTTAGCATCAAGGTTGGTGGTCCAAGGGGCCTAGTATTTGATGAAGTATTGGTTAGGGTTAGTGACTCATATGCTCTAGAAATGCATGTAGATATAGAAGAGGGAAATGCTGCTGGAGTTAGGAACGGAGACCTAGTAGAACTTATTAAATAGGAGGCCAACTCAGGTGGATATAAAATCTATGATAGACCATACTATCTTAAAACCTGATACGAAAAAAGATGAGATCCAAGCTCTTTGTCAAGAGGCAAAAGAGTTTGGCTTTTATGCAGTTTGTGTAAATCCCTATTACGTCTCCCTGTGTAAGGATCTATTAGAGGGAAGCAAGGTCAAGATAGCAACTGTCATAGGATTCCCCCTAGGGGCCAATACCAGTGATATTAAAGCCCTAGAGACTAAAAAGGCCATAGATGATGGGGCCGATGAAATCGATATGGTAATTAATATTGGAGCCTTAAAAGATGGGGATTATGGAGTTGTTAGAGATGATATCAAGGCTGTAGTCGAAGCAGCTAAGGATAGGGCAAGGGTAAAAGTAATAATTGAAACATCCTTACTCACAGATGATGAAAAGATCAAGGCTTGTGAATTATCTCTGGAAGCTGGGGCTGATTTTGTTAAGACTTCAACAGGGTTCAGCACTGGAGGTGCCACTGTTGAGGATGTAAAATTAATGAAATCAGTAGTTAAAGACAAAATGGAGATTAAGGCTTCTGGCGGTGTAAGGGATTTTGAAACTGCCAGGAAGATGATTGAGGCAGGGGCTCGTAGAATAGGCACAAGCTCAGGTGTAAAGATTGTTAAGGGAAAATAAAAAGGGCTAGGCCCTTTTTATTTTTTGTATATTATATATCCCAATAAAAATCCTGTTATAAAATTCCTAAAAAAAGAAAAGCTATATACAGGAGGGATATAATGAAAAGGAAAATACTATTGATAATATCATTCAGCATCTTGATTTCCTTAACGGCCTGCACAAACCCACAGCCTGAGAAAGACAAGGCAGAAGTAGAGCATCCAGATTTAATTCAAGTAAATGTTGAGGCTAGAGAATTGCTAACTAGATCGGAAGAGATTTCCAACATGGTTGTAGAGCTCTATGGTATTGATGATGCATCCACAATCATCTTTAATGAGGATGCCTATATAGCTGTCATAATGGCCTTTGATCAAGAGTTTACAGATGAATTAAAAAACCTTATTATCCACCAGGCCAAGGAGAAAGATGCCCTGATAGAGAACATTTATGTTACGAATGATGAAAAAATATTTAGGCAGATTGATGATATAGTGTTTAATTTGCTTCAGGGAGAGTCCTACGATGACCAGGTCAAGGAAATTAATAAAATAGCTAGGAAAATCAAGAAATAAATAAAACCCTTATGGGTTTTATTTATTTAAAAGAAAAGGCTTATAAGAAATAAGTGGATATAAATTGGGTATAGTAAACTATATGCCTAAAGGAGGAAATGACTAATGAAATCGAATCCAGAGAGAATTCAAATAGCTAAAGATATCTACCTTAATATAATAAATGAGGGAAAATTTAAATCTAACTTGCTAAGCTATTATTTTATTAGGCCCTTGGATAGAAGAGAAGTCACCAAGAATACCCTCTTATCCTTGGTCCTAAGAAGGGCTAGCAAAAACTATCCCAGAACTATAGACCTCGAGAGGAAACTGGAAGAGTTATATGGTACAAACCTAAGCCTAGGTATAAATAAGCGGGGGGAAAGACAAGTTATTCGTTATACCATGGAATGGCCCAAGAACAAGTACCTTGATGAGGATTATGATGGTGAAATAATTCAAATACTTAAGGAAATAATTTTTAATCCCCTTGTTGAAGGCCGAGGATTTTCAAAGAGCTATGTAGACCAAGAAAAGGAAAACCTGAGGAGAAAAATTGAAAACAAGATAAATGATAAGGGGGCCTATGCTAGAGAAAGATGTTTTGAAATAATGTGTAAAAATGAAAGATTTGGCTTATTTCCCCTTGGTTATGTAGAGGATTTAGAAGATATTGATGAAGTCAACCTCTACCAGCATTACCAGGAGTTTATAAGGACTAGCCCGATTGAGATCTTCTACGTAGGTCAAGTAGATGACAATATTATAAGCGCCCTTAAGAGTCATCTAGAAATAAGAAGGGATGAAACTATATCCATACCTGAAGATGTCCTAGTAGGTGCTGGGCAGACACGGAATATTGTTATAGATGAATTAGACGTCAATCAAGGGAAACTGGTGATGGGCTATAGGGCAGCTATCCACCATAATGATAAATTATATAACCCCCTTCTTTTAGCTAGCGACATTTTAGGAGGAGGTCCAAATTCTAAGCTCTTTATAAATGTCAGGGAAAAGGAGAGCCTGGCCTACTATATAGGTTCATCGACCTATAAGTATAAGTCCTTGATGTTGGTGGAAAGTGGAATAGAATTCGATGATTTTGATAGGACAGTTGAGATTATTAACCAGCAATTGGAGGAATTAAAGGCAGGTAAGTTTACTGACGAAGATGTAGCTAAATCAAAAAAATCCTTGGTGACTAATACTGAGTCCATTAGGGATAGCTTATTCTTAATGTCTGAGTTCTTTTTTAGCCAGCTTATTTCAGGGGATAAGAGAAGTCTGGAAGAAGTACTCGATGATTTTCAAAAGGTTGAAAGGGAAGAAATTATTGAAGCCGCTAAGAGGATAAAACTTGATACTATCTATTTTATGCGAAATAAAAAGGAAGAAGTGGGGGTAGAGAAATGACTTATAAGGAAATTTATAATGATACTATAGATGAAAGAATCTTGTCCACTGTCAGTACTCAGGGTATAAGGATATTTTTTATGCCCAAGGAAGGTTACAGTAAAAAATATGCTGTATTTAGCACCGATTATGGTTCAATTGATAATATATTTGTCCCTATAGGTGCTAGGGATAGGCTTGAGGTGCCTGAGGGGATAGCTCATTTTCTTGAACATAAGCTATTTGAAGAGGAAGATGGAGATGTATTTGAGAAATTTTCCAACATAGGTGCCCAGGTAAATGCATTTACTAGCTTTAACCAAACCTCCTATCTCTTTTACACATCCAATAATTTTTATACTGGATTAGAGTATCTTATAGACTTTGTTCAGAACCCATATTTGACAGATGAGAATGTTGAAAAGGAAAAGGGGATAATAGGTCAAGAAATCATGATGTATGAGGATAATCCGGGCTGGAAGGTTTATTTTAACTTGTTAAAGGCAATGTATCATGAGCATCCTATTAGGATAGATATAGCTGGGACAATTGATAGCATAAAAGCTATCAGCAAGGAGTTGTTATATACCACCTATGAAACTTTTTACAATCCTTCCAATATGGTCCTATTCGTCATTGGAGACTTAGATTTTGATGAAATTGTAAGGGTAGTTAACAAGGCTGAAAAAGAATTTGACTTGACTACAGGAGATATAGAAAGAATCATACCTGATGAACCTAAAGAGGTAAAGGATAGACTAGTAGAGGAAAAAATGACCACTTCTATGCCCATGTTTTATATGGGGTTTAAGGATGCTGATACAGGCTATAAGGGCAGGAAAATGATAAAAAAGGATATAGTAACCAATATTATCTTGGATATGTTGTTTGGTGAAAGTACAGAGTTTTATAACAAACTATATGAGGAAGGCCTAATAGACACTAGCTTTGGGGCATTCTACACCTGCAAGGAAAGCTATGGTCATTCCCTATTAGTAGGCCAATCCAATGAGCCTGAAACCCTCCACAATAGAATTCTAGATAGAATCAAGCTCCCAGCAGATGAAGTCTTAAAAGAGGACGATTTTATTAGGATTAAGAGGAAGGAGCTTGGTAACTTTATCATGGGTATGAACTCCATCGAATTTATCGCCAATAATTTCACAGACCTATTCTTTAGTGGTTTTATGATTACAGATTATCTTGAATTATTAAAGGAAATAAAATATGATGATATCATAAGAAGGTTTAACTCCCACTTTAAAGAAGAAAATCTATCCCTATCCATCATTAGGCCCCTCTAGGTAGGGATGGGAATAGATTCAAATTTATGATATACTAGAAACATAATTTCCTATGAAAGGTGGAGCAAGATGGATCCAGTAGCTTTTGAAATTTTTGGTATAAAAATTAGATGGTATGGAATTTTTATAGCCACAGCCTTCTTTCTCGGAACGCTTCTTGCATCGAAGGAGGCTAAAAGACGAGGAATAAATGAAGAAGAGATAATCGACCTGGCCTTATTTGCTATACCGGCAGCCCTAATTGGGGCCAGGGCTTATTATGTAATTTTTACATGGGACATGTACAAGCACAACCCTATTGAAATCTTTAACATTAGGGGAGGAGGACTTGCCATACACGGTGGTGTTATTGCAGGTGTTCTAGTAGGACTTATATTTTGCAAGGTCAGGAAGCATAATTTTTGGACCTTTGCCGATATAACCGCCCCCAGCATAATTTTAGGCCAAGCCATTGGTAGGTGGGGAAACTATACCAACCAGGAAGCCTTTGGAGGACCTACTGATCTACCGTGGGGCATAATGATTGACGGAGTTAAGGTACATCCTACCTTCCTCTATGAATCCATATGGAATTTTCTATCCTTTATATTTTTAGTCTGGTTTAGTAGAAAAAAATCCCAGGTAGAGGGGGAGGTCTTTTTACTCTATGTAATCCTATATTCCCTAGCTAGATTCTTCATAGAAGGGTTAAGAACAGATAGCTTAATGTGGGGGGATTTTAGGGTTGCACAAATTGTCAGTGTAGTATCCATACTACTAGCTGCTCTTGTTCTTTATCGTAGGAAAAAGGCTCTCAGTAAATAAGTAGACTTATATATAAAAACACAGACCCAAGGTCAAATCTTGGGTCTGTGTTTTTGTTTTTGTCGAACTTGGAAAATACTTGCTAGCTAGTCATTGACTTTGAAGATAGTTACCCTTGAGAAGGATTGTCTCCTTCTAGTATTTTTACTAAGAATAAGTCGTTTTATATCAGAAAAGAACAAAATGTGACCAAAGTCCTAATTATATGGGCAAATAATTAAAAAGTGTAGAAGGAATTATGAAAAGGGTATAGAATGTATATAATAGTGGTGGAAAGTGGAGTGAAGTGGTAGATAAACCTAAGGTGGTTGGTATCATGTTCATAGGCGAATATCAACATACAATAGATTCCAAGGGAAGGATAATTATCCCCTCTAAATTTAGGGAAGAACTTGGTGATGAATTTGTAATAACCAAGGGCTTAGATAATTGTCTTTTTGTATATCCCAAAGATGAATGGGAGATTTTAGAGGACAAGCTTAAAAAGCTTCCACTAACCAATAAGAATGCAAGGGCCTTTGTTAGGTTTTTCTTTTCTGGAGCCAGTGAATCAAACCTAGACAAACAAGGAAGGGTTTTAATTCCTGCAAATTTACGAGACCATTCCAGGATTGAAAAGGATGCAGTTATTATAGGTGTTTCTACCAGATTAGAGATTTGGAGTAGGGAAGAATGGGAAGGCTATATAGATGAGGATAACTTAAGTTATGATAGCATAGCTGAAACCATGGCTGAACTTGGTATATAGATGGAGGAATTTCAATGGAATTCAAGCATACACCAATTATGTTGGAAGAAGTAATCGATGGACTCAATATAAAGGAAGATGGAATTTATATAGATGGAACCCTTGGTGGTGCAGGTCATTCTATTGAAATTGTGAAGAAATTAAGAAATGGACAACTTATTGGGATAGACCAAGATGAAAATGCCTTGTCTAAGGCAAAGGAAGTCCTAAAGGATTATTCTGAAAGGGTTGTTTTTGTTAAGGATAATTATGAAAATGTTGACTCAATATTAAACCGATTAAATATTCCTGGGGTAGATGGGATACTTTTAGACATAGGAGTTTCCTCCCACCAATTAGATGAAGCTACTAGAGGTTTTTCACATAATAAAGATGCACCCTTAGATATGAGAATGGATAGATCCCAAACTCTAACCGCCTGGGATGTTGTTAATAAATATTCAATGAAAGAACTAGAAAATATCATATTCAATTATGGTGAGGAAAGATGGGCTAGGAGAATTGCTGAATTTATAGTTGAGATAAGGACGGTTAAACCTATAAACACCACCTTAGAACTGGTCTCAGTGATTAAAAAGGCCATACCTAAACAGGTCAGGATGGAAGGCCACCACCCAGCTAAGAAGACATTTCAAGCAATTAGGATAGAAGTCAACAGGGAATTGGAAGTATTAGAAAGATCCATAGAGAAGATGGTAAAAGCTCTTAATCCAGGTGGTAGATTAGCCATTATAACATTTCATTCCTTAGAAGATAGGATAGTAAAGAATGTCTTTAGGGAGTTAAATAAGGATTGTATCTGTCCACCTAATCTACCTAAATGTATTTGTAATAAGAAAAGAGAAATTCGGATAATAACCAGGAAGCCAATTCAACCCAAGGGTGATGAAATTCAACTCAACCCGAGATCACGTTCGGCTAAGCTTAGGATAGCTGAGAAACTTTAAGGTTCTAAAAGGATAAGGGGGAGAATAAATTGTTAGTAGCTAAGTCAGAAGCCAACTATTATCCAGAATATATATATGAAGAGGAATATCGGCAAGTTGTTGAAAAAAAACGTAGAAGAAGGGTCAAAAAAGCCAGTAAAAGGAAAAACAATTCAAAGGTACTGGTTAAATTTGCATGTTTTACTATGGCCCTAATAAGTCTTTCTATAGCATTATTTATTCTGGTAGGATACTCCCAAATAACTAGCTTGAGGATGGAAGTAACTAAATTGGAAAGACAGAAGCTTGAGTTAGAGAAAAGTAAGATGAACTTAGTTGCAGATTTAGAAGAGTTGAAAAACACCATAAATGTAAGTGAAGAGGCTATTACCAAACTTGGTATGTCATATCCCAAGGAAGGTCAGATAATTTACATATCAACTGAGGATACAAGGGTAGAGACTAGTATAGATGAAAGTGCATCAAGTAAATTAAATGAGTTTTTGAGTATTTTTTCTGGATTTTTTAGGAGGTTACAAATTTGAACATACCTATGAAATCTACCAAGACAAGACTTAAGGTAGCATTTGGATTTGCTGTAACTCTTATTATAGCATTAATCCTTAGATTGGGTTATTTACAAATATATAAGGGCGATGAACTTCAAAAAGGAGCCTTGGAACAATGGACCAAATCCATAGATATTAAACCCAAACGTGGTATAATTTACGATAGAAAAGGGAAGAAACTAGCAATAAGCGTGAATGCATTCACTGTTTGGGCATATCCAGCGGACATAAAGAATCCAGAAGAAACAGCCAGAATCTTAGCTGATGTATTAGATATGGATTATGATCAGGTCTTAGAGAAGCTTACTAAGAACCAAAGCACTGAAAAGATCAAACAGTGGATAACTAGAGAGGAGGCTAATGAGTTAAGGCAGCATGGACTTAGTGGCATAAGTATAGTTGATGATAACAGGAGATATTATCCTAATGGGAATTTTGCAGCCCATATAATAGGTTTCACCAATATTGACAATGTGGGTTTAGCCGGTATAGAAAACGTATATGATGAATATCTTACAGGTATTCCAGGTAAATGGCTTAAGATGACGGATGCTGCCAATAGACAATTGCCCTATGATGGTGAAAAGATTCATGAACCTGAGGATGGAACCTCTTTAGTGCTTACCATAGATGAAACCATACAATACTTTGCTGAAAAAGCAGCCCAACAAGCCTTATTAGATAATAAGGCTAAAAATGTCTCTATAATCATAATGGAGCCTAAGACAGGGGATATATTGGCCATGGTGTCAAAGCCTGATTTTGATCTAAACAATCCTAGGGAACCATTAGACCAAGCTTTAAAAGCTGAATGGGCCAATTTACCAATAGATGAATTACAAGACAGATGGTATGATATGTGGCGGAACTTTAATGTAAATGATATTTATGAACCTGGGTCCACCTTTAAGCTGATAACAGCAGCTGCAGCCCTAGAAGAAAATACAACAAGCCTTAATCATCATTACTACTGTAATGGATTTATTAGGGATATAAAGGGGGAGGTTCTTAGGTGCGCTAGGTGGTATAATCCACATGGGTCCCAGTCTTTGAGGGAGGCCTTAAACAACTCATGTAACGTTGCCTTTGTAAACATAGCCAGGCAGCTGGGAAAGGAAAAATTCTATGAATACATAAGGGCTTTTGGCTTTGGAGAAAGAACGGATATAGACTTGTTAGGAGAAGAAATTGGAATAATACCTAGCAGTTCAGATATTATTAAAGAGATTAATCTAGCTACCATGTCCTATGGTCATGGTGTAGCCATAACCCCTATTCAATTAGTGAATAGTGTGGCAGCTATGTCCAATGGTGGCTATCTTATGAAACCAAGGTTGCTACAAAAACTAGTTGATATAGAAGGAAATATAGTAGCTAGCTTTGAGCCTGAAGTAAAAAGGCAGGTACTTTCCAAGAAGACTTCTGATACCATGTTAAGTCTGATGGAATCAGTGGTATCTGATGGCTCAGGTAGAAGTGCCCAGGTACCAGGTTATAGGATAGGGGGCAAGACTGGAACTGCACAAAAAATAATAGATGGTAGATATGCCCAAGGAAAATACATAGCATCCTTCATAGGGGTGGCTCCTATTGATGATCCTAAGGCTGTTGTTTTGGTAACCGTTGACGAGCCTACTGGAAGTTCATATTATGGTGGATCTGTTGCAGCACCGGTAGCCAAGTCAATTTTTGAGGACTTATTCAATTATTTGGAGATTCCACCAGAGTACACAGATGAAGACTTGGATCAAGAGTCTGAAAGGGTTATATTACCTGATTTAAGGAATACCCATATTGGAGATGCAGGAACGACCTTAACAGACCTAGGACTTAGGTACACAACTGAATATATCGAGATAACCAGTGATTCAACTGTAATTGACCAATTTCCAGCACCTGGTGTTGAGGTACAAAAAGGGTCCATCATAGATTTATATTTGAATTCTAGACCTAGTAATGTTAAAATTATGCCATATTTAATTTATATGACCAAGAAGCAGGCAATGAAAACCTTAGATGAAATGGGCCTAGAATATACCTTCAAGGGGGAGGGTGTTGTAGTAGATCAATATCCACTACCAGGTGAAGAAATTACCATTGACACTGAAATAGTAGTAGAGTTTAATTAACTATAGATACTGATAATAGGCGACTTTAATAAGTTGCCTATTAATTGATTATACAAGGGAGGAAGATATTAATGTTGCTGTCAAAACTTATTGAAGAGTATCCGACTATTAATCTTGCAGGAAACCTGGAAGTGGATATTACTGGAATAGAGCACGATTCAAGAAGAATCAGAGAAGGAGATATCTTTGTAGCCATAAGTGGATATACCCATGACGGACATGACTATATAGAGGATGCTATCAAGAAAGGGGTAAAGGCCATCGTTCATGAAAAAAAAGTCGATTTAGGTGAGGGAGTTGCTAGCATCCTGGTAGAAGATTCAGTAGATGCCCTAGCCTATCTTACTTCAAAATATTTTCAACACCCATGGACGAATTTGAATATGATAGGTATTACAGGGACAAATGGCAAGACTACTACCACATACATAATAAAGCATATATTGGAAACAGCTGGGCAAAAGAGTGGGATAATCGGTACCTTGGGAGTTGTTATAGATAAGGAACTTATCAAGACACCCAATACCACTCCGGACTCATTAGAAATACAAAAAAGCCTAGATCAAATGGTAAAGGCTGGAATTGAAGCCTGCGTTATGGAAGTTTCCTCCCATGCCTTGGATATGAAAAGGGTTAATCATATGGCATTCGATGTTGGCATTTTTACTAACCTATCAAAGGACCATTTGGACTACCATAAGGACATGGAGACTTATTTTAATTCAAAATTAAAACTATTTCTGGAGACCAAAAAGCTAAATATAATAAACACCGATGATGCCTATGGTAGGAGAATTGTTGAGCAAACAAGTGATAGGGTTAAAACCATAACATATGGTTTAAGGGATGCAGACATTTTTGCATCAGACATAGTATACCAAAAGAGCAGGCCAAGCTTTAGACTAAATACCCCTAAGGGTAGTCTAGATATACTATTAGGGATTCCAGGAGAGTTCAATATCTATAATTCCCTAGCAGCTGCAGCTACTTGTTTTGGGTTGGGGGTAGACCTAGACGATATCAAGGCAGGCTTGGAGAGCTTTAAGGGAGTTAGGGGAAGATTTGAAGAAATTGAAACCAATAAGGATTTTCGAGTCATACTAGACTTCGCCCATACTCCTGAAGGAGTAAAGGAAGCCCTCAAGACCATAGAAAAATTTGCAGAAGGTAGAATAATTGTGATTATAGGGGCTGGAGGCAATAGGGACAAAACAAAGAGGCCTGAAATGGGTAGAATAGCTGCCCAGTATTCTGATTTGGTGATTGTTACATCGGATAATCCAAGATTTGAGGACCCAGAGGCTATAGCCAATGATGTACTTAAGGGAGTTTTAGAAACGGATACAGACTACAGACTTATTATAGATAGGAAAGAGGCTATTAATTATGCTATAATGAATTTTAGGCCCAAGGATACCATCTTCATTACTGGTAAGGGTCATGAGGAGACCATATCCATCATGGGCAAGGAAATACCCTTTAATGAAAGGGAGATTGTCTTAGACATTTTAAAGAAGATCTAGACCTATACCTGAGAGGAGATACTAAATGATTGAATATATAGATATAATTAGAACACTACTAATTGCATTTTTGATTACCTTACTGCTAGGACCCCTTGTAATCCCCATGCTTAGAAAGCTTAAAATTGGTCAAAGTATAAGGGAAGAGGGGCCTAAATCCCACTTATCTAAATCAGGTACACCAACCATGGGTGGGTTAATAATACTCCTATCCTTGATTATAACTATATTTTCATCAGGTATAGTCACTAAGGATACCTATGTTCTAGTTTTATTGACCTTGGGCTTTGGACTTATAGGACTTATAGATGATTATCTAATAGTTGTAAAGAAGAGCAACCTAGGACTTAAGCCTTCGCAAAAGCTAATAGGGCAGATTGTTCTAGCAGTAATCTTAGCAGTTTATCAATCTAATACATCTGAATTAGGGACCAAGGTTATCATTCCCTTTGTAGAAAACCATCATTTAGACCTGGGAATACTCTACATTCCCTTTATTGCCTTTGTTGTTGTGGGAACGGTAAATAGCGTTAACTTGACTGATGGCTTGGATGGTCTAGCATCCGGAGTAACCTTGATTGTTATGTCTTTTTTTGGGCTTGTTTCTTTGAAGTGGGGATTCTCAGGCATATCCATATTTGCAACTGCCCTTGCGGGAGCCTGCTTTGGGTTCCTAATGCACAACTCCTATCCAGCCAAGGTCTTTATGGGGGATACAGGGTCTTTGGCCTTAGGTGGGGCTGTGGCTACAATAGCAGTACTATTAAACCTACCCCTAATTCTTCCTATCGTTGGAGGAATTTATTTTGTTGAAACCTTATCTGTAATTATTCAGGTTATTTCTTTTAAACTAACAGGCAAGAGGGTATTTCTCATGTCCCCCCTCCACCATCATTTTGAATATAAGGGTTGGAAGGAGACAAAGATAGTAGCTGTATTTTGGTTTACTACGGTTATACTATGTTTAATAGGTATCTTGGCCTTAAAAATCTAATAGGGTGATAAAATGGAATTATTAGGTAAAAATGTTTTAGTTATTGGTTTAGGTATTTCTGGTGTTTCCACAGTAAAGGCCCTTGATAAACTAGGGGCAAAAATATGGGTTACTGATTCAAAAAGTGAAGAGGAACTTGGTGATATTCTTTCAAACTTGGCCGATATAAGTCTTAACAAGCACTTGGGTGTAAGTGATATGGACATAAGTCAAGTAGATTTCATAGTAAAAAGCCCAGGTGTACCTCCATCTATCCCTATCCTTAGAAAGGCTAGGGATATGCATATAGAGATAATGAGCGACATAGAACTTGCATATAGGCTGAACAAGGCCAACAAGATGATTGCCATCACTGGAACCAATGGAAAAACAACTACTACCAGTTTGGTAGGGGAGGTTTTGAAGGCTGCTAACTTAAGGACCCATGTTGTTGGGAACATTGGAAGAGGTATCTTAGATAGCTTGCTTGATGCTGAGGAAGGAGATATCTTCCTTATAGAGGCCAGTAGTTTTCAGCTAGAAGATACCAATTTTTTCAAACCCAAGGTTAGTTTGATTTTGAACCTAGCACCAGACCATTTGGATTGGCATAAGTCATATGATAACTATATTAGGGCTAAGAAGAAAATCTTCATCAACCAGGATGGAGAAGATTATGTGGTGTTAAATTATGATGATGCACTTCTAAGGAGTTTTGAAGATGAAATCAAGGCCAATATAATTTGGTTTTCTACTAATGAAATCCTAGATCAAGGCATATATATAGATGGTAGGGATATTGTTATAAAGCTAGGCAGGGACAAAATCCATTTAATGCAGCAGGATGATATGAAACTTTTAGGAAGACATAATTTAGAAAATGTTCTAGCTTGTATTGGAATCTGCTATGCCATGGGGGTTGATTTAGATATTGTGAAGGCAACCATCCAGGAGTTTAAGGGTGTAGAGCATAGGTTGGAGTATGTCATGGAATGGCAGGGCATAAGCTATTACAATGATTCAAAGGGAACCAATCCAGAGGCTAGTATTAAGGCCATAGAAGCCATACCTGAGCCCATTATATTAATCGCAGGTGGGTATGACAAGGCATCAGATTTTGATGACTTTGTTAAGGCCTTTAAGGGTAAGGTGAAGACCCTAATTTTACTAGGTGAAACAAAATATAGCATCAAGGCGAGTGCCGATAAGTTTAATTTCAAGGATTATCATATAGTGGAAAGCCTAGAAGAAGCAGTACAATTAGCTTCTAGGCTAGGTAATGCTGGAGATCATGTCCTATTGTCACCTGCCTGTGCCAGCTGGGATATGTTCAATAGTTTTGAAGAAAGAGGTAGGGCATTTAAAGATGCTGTCTTTAAATTAAGGGAGGACTAATATGGCTAGAAAGAAAAAAAATGAGAAGAAAAAGGCTGTAGATTTTACTCTATTTCTCTCCATAATGATTCTAGTCTTTTTTGGAATAATAATGGTTTTTAGTTCAAGTTGGCCTGAGGCTATGCAAAAATTTGGGGATGGCTACCATTTTTTAAAAAGGCAGTTAGTATTTTCTGTAATTGGGTTCATGGCTATCATTATCCTTATGAATATCGACTATCGAATCTATAGGAAATTTGCCCTACCAATCTTCATATTTGCTGTAATACTAGGTCTCCTGATCTTTACACCTTTAGGGGATGAGAGTAAGGGGGCCAGAAGGTGGCTAATCCTATTTGGGTTTAGGTTCATGCCCTCAGACATAATAAAGCTTGCTTCAATAATCTTCCTTTCAGCCTTTTTGTCCAACAAGAAAGAACGTACTGGGACCCTACTACTTGGTACAATACCCGCCCTTATCATTATAGGATTCTCTTGTGGTCTAATATATCTTCAAAAAGATTTAGGAACAACAGTGACCCTAGGAGCTACCCTGGTTGCCATATTTTTTATAGCCGGGATGAGAATTTCCCACCTTCTTGCACTTGGAGCAGGTGCCGCCGGCCTATTATATTATGCAGTGACATCTGAGGGAAATGAGTATCGCTTGGAAAGGATAACTGCCTTTATGGACCCTTTTGCAGATAAGCTGGATACAGGTTGGCAAGCAGTTCAATCCCTTTATGCTATCGGTTCAGGAGGTTTATTTGGCTTAGGGTTAGGGAAGAGTCGACAAAAATTTTTCTATATTCCAGAGTCTTATAATGATTTTATATTTTCTATTATTGGAGAAGAATTAGGCTTCTTTGGTAGCCTACTTGTTATAATATTATTTTTGATTGTAATTTGGAGGGGCATAATCATAGCATTAAAGATAGATGATACTTTTGGTTGTTTTCTGGCTACAGGAATTATCGCCTTAATAGGTATCCAGGCTCTCATACATATAGCAGTTGCAACATCATCGATACCTACAACAGGCATTACCTTGCCCTTTGTTAGCTATGGTGGTACTTCTCTAGTAATGAACATGGCTTCCATTGGAATATTGTTGAATATTTCCAGGCAGGCCAATATAGAGAGGAGTTGAAATAATGAAATACATAATATCAGGTGGTGGTACTGGAGGCCATATCTACCCTGCCTTGGCTATAGCTGAAGAGATAAAGAATTCAGACATGGAGGCTGAGATCCTATATGTTGGGACAGAGAAGGGCCTAGAAGCTGAATTGGTTCCAAAGGCAGGACTGGATTTTAGGTCTATAAGGGTAAGAGGTTTACCCAGGAGAATCAATAAAGACTCCTTGATTGCCCTTAGGGAGCTGATTGCAGGACTTAAGGAGTCCCAGGAAATTATTGAAACATTTAGGCCAGATGTTGTAATAGGTACAGGCGGCTATGTCTGTGGTCCAATTGTTTACAAGGCAGCTAAAAATAAGATTCCTACAATTATCCATGAGCAGAATGCCTTTCCTGGAATCACCAATAAAATCCTATCCCGTTATGTAGACAGGGTTGCAACAACCTTTGACGAAGCAAAAAAATACTTCAAACATCCAGATAGGGTGGTAAAGACAGGTAATCCCATCAGGCAGGATATATTAAATCGAGACAAGGATACTTCCTACAAGGTCTTAAATATAGATCCAAATAAGCCATTTGTTCTGTCCTTTGGAGGCAGTGGAGGACAAAAGAAACTAAATGATGCAGTTTTAGAAATCTTAATAAATAAGGATTGGAATAATAATTATCAATTAATACATGTCACTGGTAAGCGTTTATATGATTCATTTATCAAGGAATTAAAAGATAATGATATAGAATTAGACAAGGGTGTTAGAATCCTACCCTACCTATATGAAATGCCTGAAGCATTGAATATAGCCGACCTCTTGATATCAAGCTCTGGTGCCATAACCTTGGCTGAGACATCTGCCATAGGCTTAGCAAGTATCTTGATACCCAAGAGTTACACTGCGGAAAACCATCAAGAGTACAATGCCAGGGCCTTTGAGGAGGCTGGAGCGAGTGTTGTTATCCTAGAGAAGGATTTAGCTGGAAAAATGTTAATGGACACTATAAATAACTTGATGAAAGATAAAAGAAAACTTCAAAAAATGGCTGATAATAGCAAGAAAATGGGTAATAACTCAGCAAGCCAAGAGATTGTTAATTTGATTTATGAAATAATTCCAAAATAGTAACCCCATCCACCTTGATGAATAAGATAAAGGTATAGGAAATCTATATCTGAATCTTCATTGGAGGTGGAATAGTGGAAAAGTATATAATAAATGGAGGCAATAGGCTATATGGTGAATTACCTATTATAGGGGCAAAGAATGCAGTTCTTCCCATACTAGCTGCTACAGTTATCAATGGAAGTAGTAATCTTATCTCCAACGTTCCAAAACTTAGGGATGTAGAAATCATGATAAAAATTCTAGATTCCTTAGGAGCTAAGGTGGAGATGAAGGGTGACACAATAGCTATTGACTCCAGCAAGATAAGCAAGGTTACCCTACCAGAGGAGCTAGTTAGGGAAATGAGATCTTCCATTATTTTTATGGGGGCCCTATTAGCGAGATTTGGTGAAGCGGTTTTGAGCTATCCTGGAGGATGTGAAATTGGTCCTAGGCCCATTGACCTACACCTTAAATCCTTAAGGCAGATGGGAGCTGAAATCGAAGAATCCCATGGCTTCCTGTATTGTAAGGCCAAGGGACTAAGGGGTTGTGATATCCAGTTAGATTATCCTTCTGTGGGAGCAACTGAAAATATAATTTTAGCAGCATCTACCGCTGATGGAACTACAATAATTAGAAATGCAGCCAGGGAGCCAGAAATAGTTGATTTACAAGATTACTTAAATAAAATTGGTTGTCGTGTAAAGGGAGCTGGTACTAGCATAATCGTAGTTGAAGGAGTTAAGGAACTTCATAGCTGTGAGCATAGGATTATCCCTGATAGGATTGTAGCAGGGACCTATATGGTGGCAGCCGCTATTACTCAAGGAGAGATAGTACTTAAAAATCTTGTGGTAGAGCATCTACAGAGCATCATTGCAAAATTAAAGGAAACAGGTACTAGGGTAATTATCGATAAGAAAGACATCAAAATTATAGGCCCTGATAGGATATTACCCATAGAAATGCTGCAAACACTACCATTTCCAGGATTTCCAACAGATATGCAGGCCCAGTTTATGGCCCTCCTATCAATAGCTGATGGTACGAGTATCATAAATGAAACCGTCTTTGAAAACCGATTCAAACATGCGGAGGAGTTGACTAGGATGGGGGCTAATATTAAGACCTTTGGAAATGTTGCCGTTATTAAAAGGGCAAATAAATTAACAGGGGCAAAGGTATATGCCAAGGATCTACGAGGTGGGGCAGCCCTAGTCCTAAGTGGACTAGTAGCGGAAGGCGTTACAGAAGTAGAAAACATCTATCACATAAATAGGGGTTATGAGAGTCTTTATGAAAACTTGAATAGGTTAGGGGCTAAGATAATTTCGGTTTAATGCAGCTTTTGCTGCAGGAAAGAAATTGGACAACCTGGAGTGAAAAATAATGAGAGCAAGCAGTAGAATAGAGAAAAAACATAAAAGGTTTAAGAGACTAGTAAGTCTTATTCTTATCATAAGTATACTTACAATCTTACTAGTATTTCTATTAAACTCAAACTATTTTAACATAGATAAAATAACTATCAAGGGTAATGAAAAGATTACCAAGGAGAAACTACTACATACATCTTCAATAAACTTTGGAGAAAATATATTCAGAATTAGTACTAGACAGGCTGAGGAAAGTATTAGAAAACTACCTTATGTAAAAACAGTAAAAATTAGAAGGGAATTGCCGAGAACTATAAGTATAGAGGTCGTGGAGAGAGAGGAAAAAGTCCTATTAAAGGACATATCCATGTATTATATTTTGGATGAAGAAGGGTATCTATTAGGTAATACAGATAGTAATAATGATAATCTACCAGTAATTCTGGGGTTGAAGACTGAGAGAATAGACCTGGGAGATAATTTATTTGCCAATATGGAAGTAAAAGAGCTGGAAGACCTTATTAAGGAGAGCGAATATTTAAACCTATTAAAGGAAATAGAGGCTATAGAAATCGAAAACCAGAAGAATGTTAATATCTTGATAAATAATGGTATTAATGTTGCCTTTGGACCCTTAAGTAATGTAAAATATAAGGTAGGTTTATTAAGTGAAATATTCAACCATTCTAAGGAGAATGAAATAGAGATCAGGGAAATAATTATGAACAGGGGAGAACATCCTATAATTGTAACAGATAATTAGAAATGAGGGATGTAATGAAAGAATTTAAGAATTACATTGCACTTATATTGGTGTCCATATTTTTAGGCTTGATACTGTCTATTCATTTTAAGACCATAAACAAAACAGTTGGAGTAGGGATAATTCCAGCCCAAAGGGCTCAACAATTAGCTACTGAATTACAGAAAGTACAAAGTGATAAGGAAGCTCTACAAAACAGGGTCCGAGAACTTGAAGACAGGATAGAACAATATGAAAAAAGTGAAGTTGACAAAAATGTCTTTGCAGAAAACCTATACAAGGATGTAATGAAGTATAGGATGCTGGCAGGATATGTTGATTTGGAAGGTGAGGGTATAGTCCTAGAAATAAATGACCCTCCGGTAGACTTACAATTCGATGAAGGATATACAATTGTAGAAGAGCATGATTTAATTTTGGAAATTATTAGTATACTTAATGCAGCAGATGCTGAAGCTATATCGATAAATGACCAAAGGTATACTGCCTATACTGAAATTGTCAGGGCAGGGGACCATATTGTAATCAATGGCGTTTCTACTAGTTCCCCTATTGTCATAAAGGCTATTGGAGACCCTAGCCTATTAGAATCGGCTCTATCCATAAAACATGGAATAGTTTGGAAGCTTAGGAATTATGATTATATAGTTCACCTTAGCCAGGATAAGAACATATCTATACCCAGATATAGAAGGGTTAAGGAATTTATATATGCTAACCCTGTAGAAGAAAGCCTTAATTGATTGCGAGTGATCATATGAAAAATAAGAATAAGTTTATTATAGGAATTTTCAGTATTATAATTGGTATAACCATAGCGATACAACTTAAGGCCAATGTAGAAGCATATGTACCTGCAACCATTCAATCTATTCAAGACACTTTGAAGGAGATTGATATAGTTAAGAGTGAAATAAATGAGCTAAATAAGATAATTGAAGAAAGGGAAGAGGAGTTAAAAACCCTGGAACAGATTGCAGAAGGCGATGAGAATATAATAGAAGTATTGAATAGTGAAAAACAAAAAATCATGATCAACTCAGGCTATACGAAATTAGAAGGACCAGGAATATCTATTAAGATGTATGATAACCCTGATAGTGAAGTTGTGGGGTTTGATATAGATGATGACATAATACATGACTTGGATATCTTAAATATCTTGAATGACTTAAGGATAGCTGGAGCTGAAGCCATAAGTATTAATGGTCAAAGAGTAATGTCGACTTCTGAGATAAAGTGCCATGGTCCAATTCTGAGAATCAATGATAAGAGTGTAGGTACACCCTTTATCATTGAAGCAATAGGAGACCCACAATTATTAATGGCATCAGTAAATGCTCCAAATACTTATGG
The DNA here is from genome assembly GCA_012518035.1 of Tissierellia bacterium. Classification (GTDB taxonomy): domain Bacteria; phylum Bacillota; class Clostridia; order Tissierellales; family Tissierellaceae; genus JAAYTL01. The sequence continues at coordinate 41,547 of JAAYTL010000107.1, forward strand.
GCAAATATTAAAAAATGTATATTATATAGGATTTGAGCCTAAGATTGAAGACAAGGTAACTATACCCGCATATGACGGAGACTTTACCTTCACTTATGCTAAACCTAAGGGAGAAGGTGATATATGATGGTGGTTGCACTCATAGGAATTTTGATAGGAGGAATTATTGGCTTTCTCTTACCCTATACCTATAACACAGCTTATTCCTTATATATATCAATCGCGATTCTAGCTTGTTTAGACTCAGTATTTGGAGGAGTAAAGGCTAATCTAGAAGGAAATTTTAATGTAAAGATATTTCTATCTGGCTTCTTTGGAAATTCCTTACTAGCAGCCTTGTTGGCTTACATAGGAGATAGGCTAGGAGTACCTTTGTACTATGCTGCAATATTTACCTTTGGTAGCAGATTGTTTGACAATTTTGCTTCCATAAGAAGGTTAATTTTATTTAAGAATAAATCTGTCTAAATAAGTGTTCACTTTAACAAACATAAAATAGCTACTATTAGATAAGGGGGATCTTAAATGTTTGATTTTGATGTAGATGTAGAAGAATTTGCTAAAATAAAGGTAATTGGGGTAGGTGGCGGTGGTAGTAACGCAGTGAACAGGATGATAGAGCATGGAGTAAGAGGGGTAGAGTTTATTGCGATGAATACTGATAAACAAGCCTTATTTTCATCCAGAGCTGAAATCAAACTCCAACTAGGGGAGAAGATAACCAAGGGCTTAGGAGCAGGAGCCAATCCAGAAGTCGGGGCCAAGGCTGCTGAAGAAAACAGAAATGAGATAACAGAGCTACTTAAGGGCGCAGACATGGTCTTTATTACAGCTGGAATGGGTGGAGGAACTGGAACTGGAGCAGCCCCCATCATTGCAGAACTAGCTAGAGATTTGGGAATACTTACTGTTGGGGTAGTTACCAAACCATTCACCTTTGAAGGCAGAAAAAGGTTAAGCCAGGCTGAACTAGGCATTGAAAATCTAAAGGGGAATGTTGACACTTTGGTGACTATACCTAATGATAGACTGTTACAAATAGCTGAGAAAAAGACTACCATGGCAGATGCCTTCATCATGGCTGACGATGTCTTAAAACAAGGCATCCAGGGTATATCGGATCTAATCTCCGTACCAAACCTTATTAACTTGGACTTTGCCGATGTTCAGACTATCATGTACGATAAGGGGATGGCCCACATGGGTATAGGTTTTGCCTCAGGAGAAAACAGGGCCACCGAGGCAGCTAAACAAGCAATACAAAGTCCTTTACTAGAGACTTCAATAGAAGGAGCAAAATCAGTCCTACTAAATATCACTGGTGGAGCAGATCTAGGTATCTTCGAGGTTAATGAGGCTGCTGATTTAATAAAACAATCAGTAGATCCCGATGCCAACATAATATTCGGAGCCGGTATTGACGAAGCACTGGGAGATGTCATTAAAATAACAGTAATAGCTACTGGGTTTAATGACAATCAAGAGTCTGATTTAGACGGGAAGAAGGATGCAGGGACTGATGAGGAATCAGGCCAAGATGATGATATTGAAGAGCTTGACATTCCTATTTTCCTAAGGAGAAGGGATAGGAAATAATCACAATTTGTTGAAAAACATATCTATTTATCTTAGATATGTTTTTTTATTTCTTAAATTAAGACAAAGTTTTTATATGCTTTGTCTTATAATATAGATTATACAAATCCAAAGATTGGGAGGGTAACTTGTATATAGTATTAGAGTATTATCTAGTAGAAAATTTTCTTATAAATTTTCTCCTGCTTCATTTAACAAATAAAGTTACTAAATCTAAGGTAGGGATGAAAAGCATTATTCTTGGTAGCATAATTTCAAGCCTATATTCTTTAATAGTTTTTGTACCATCCTTATTATTTTTGACTAGTTTTATTGGGAAACTCTTTATCTCAACCTTGATAGTATATATAACCTTTCAAGGCAAGAGTATAAAGCTCTTCCTATATCAATGGTTAACCTTCTATATAGTTTCTTTCATTTTTGCTGGCTCGATTATGGGCCTTCTTTCTAGCTTAACGAATTTAAGCGAGTTTGTATCTAGGGAGACAAATCTCTTTCAGATATTTACTCTTAAACACATAGGTTTTGGAATTGTAATTGCAATAATTATTTCATCAATAGTTTTCACCTACTCCCACAGGAAAAAGCAAATGGAAAGCTTCCTCACTCAAGCCCGGATAGAATTTAGAAACAAGGTAGTAAGTCTTACAGCCTTGATAGACACAGGAAACACCTTAAAGGATCCCCTAAGTAAGAAACCTGTTTTTGTTGTTGAATTATCAAGACTTATAACCTTACTACCTGAGAAATTATTGGATTATTACATGAGTCCTAAGGATATGAGTTTAGAGGAACTCTTCATGAATCTAAGGGAGGAAGTTCCCCTGATATTAGTTCCTTTTAAATCCCTTGGCAACGAGGAGGGGCTTATCCTAGGCTTCAACCCGGACCTTGTTATAGTCCAGCATCCTACCTGTGATGCAGAGTTAGAAGTAGAAAGAATTATTATAGGAATATATAATGGTAAATTATCCTCAGATAATGAATTTTCAGGCTTAATAGATTATGAAACCATAGTTGAAGGGGGGAAGTATTATCAGCCTATACTATAGAATCCAATTAATTCTGCTTAAGCTAATGAGAAGATTTAAGTTACTTAGGCGAATCGATTACATTGGCACTGGTGAGACCCTACCACCACCCTTAAATGCAGAAGAGGAGGCCTATTATCTAAGCAGGCTTAAGAAGGATGAATCAATAAAAGGTATACTAATAGAAAGAAACCTTAGACTAGTAGTATACATAGCAAGAAAATTTGACAACACCAATATAGCTATTGAGGATTTAATATCTATAGGTACTATAGGACTAATAAAGGCAGTCAATACCTTTGACCCAGATAAGAAGATTAAACTAGCAACCTATGCATCCAAATGCATAGAAAATGAAATATTGATGTATTTGAGAAAAACCAGCAAGATCAAGAATGAAATATCCTTTGATGAGCCTTTAAATATAGATTGGGATGGCAATGAGCTACTCTTGTCAGATATATTAGGGACAGAAGGAGATATAATATATAAACACATAGAAGGTGAAGTAGATAGGACCCTCTTGAAGGAGGCAATACAAAAATTATCCTCCAGAGAAAAAACCATAGTCCAGTTAAGATTTGGACTCAACAATGGATTAGAAAAAACTCAAAAAGAAGTGGCAGACCTTTTAGGGATATCACAATCCTATATATCCAGATTAGAGAAAAGAATAATTAAAAGGTTACAGAAAGAAATGAGCAAGCTAGTATGAAATATTATTGATTTTTTCAATAATATTTTTCTTTTATTGGCATAACAGCAGTAGAAATTTTACCTTATTTTGTAATTACTTTATTGAATAAAAAACAACCTTAGGGCAATAATTTAATTTGAAAGGGGCAAATCACCATGAAAGGAAAGATATCATGCACATATCTAAGGTTGAAATCTGCGGAGTCAATACCGCTAATTTGCCTGTTTTGACTAATGAGGAAATGCAAAAACTATTTGTTAAGATCAAGGCCGGTGATATGAAGGCCAGAGAGGAATTTATACAAGGTAATCTAAGACTTGTTTTAAGTATAATACAAAGATTTAATAGAAGGGGAGAGCCAGTTGACGACCTATTCCAAATTGGATGTATTGGACTAATAAAAGCCATAGATAATTTTGACTTAAGCCATAATGTTAGATTTTCTACCTATGCTGTACCAATGATTATTGGTGAGATAAGGAGGTATTTGAGAGACAACAACTCAATTAGGGTTAGTAGATCCTTAAGGGATATAGCCTACAAGGCATTACAGGCAAGGGATCAGCTCATTCACAAAAATTCAAAGGAACCAACCATAGTTGAGATAGCTGAGCAACTAGACCTGCCCAAGGAAGAAGTCGTATTTGCCCTAGAGGCAATCCAAGAGCCCATCTCCCTCTTTGAACCTATATTTCACGACGGTGGAGATGCAATTTTTGTTGTTGACCAGGTTAAGGATGAAAAGGAAGAGGATGAATTTTGGGTTAGGAATATCACCCTAAAGGAAGGGTTGAATAAACTCAATCCTAGGGAAAAACAAATACTGAGTTTAAGGTTCTTTGAGGGGAAAACCCAGATGGAGGTAGCAGATGAAATTGGCATTTCCCAGGCCCAAGTTTCAAGGTTGGAAAAAAATGCCTTAAGGCAGATGAGAAAATATGTTTAATAATTCCCACCATTTTGTTATATATAAAAAACTAATAAATATAAATATATAAGTAGGCTAAGATAAATATAATCTTAGCCTATTTATTAAGAAAAGAGGTGGGATTATGTTAAAGATATCTGAAGCCAAGATGAAGGAAGTTATAAACATAGCAAATGGTGAGAGACTGGGATACATATATGATTTCGAGATAGACCTTGACAAGGGTATGATTGTAGCCATGATTATGGCTAGTAATTATAAGGGCTTCAACTTTTTTACCAAGACCAATGACATAGTCATAAGCTGGGAAGAGATAGTAAAGATTGGGCAAGACACTATTCTGGTTAACTTTAAAGGCTAAGTCAATAGACAAGAAGATTTGAATCCATTATAATTAAACTATAATGGATTAAGAGGTGAGACCATGAAGTGCCCTTATTGTGATTATATTGAAACCAAGGTTGTAGATAGTAGGCCCACCGATGAAGGACAAGCAATTAGGAGAAGAAGAGAGTGTATTAATTGTGGCAAGAGATTTACCACCTATGAGAAAATTGAGGAGATACCCATAATTGTAGTCAAAAAAGATGGGAATAGACAAAGTTATGACAGAAACAAATTGTTGAATGGAATTATCAAGTCATGTGAAAAAAGACCAGTTTCAATTAATGATATTGAGCAAATTGTTGATGATATCGAGAAAACCCTATCCAACTCCTTGGAAAAGGAAATCACTTCTGTCCAGATTGGGGAGATGGTGATGGACAAGTTAAAGGATCTGGATGAGGTAGCTTATGTGAGATTTGCATCGGTTTATAGGCAATTCAAGGATGTAAACTCATTTATGACAGAGTTAAAAAAATTATTGGATGAGGGTAGTAAGACCAGAGAATAAGGTGATTATATGGATTTGTTTACCATGGGAATGGAAGAAAATTTGAAAAGGCAAGCTCCCTTAGCAGACAGGATGAGGCCTCAGACCTTGGATGAGTTTATAGGCCAGGAGCATGTATTGGGTGAAGGAAAGTTCTTGAACCGTTCAATTAAGGCGGACAGGATCAACTCTATGATTTTTTATGGGCCTCCAGGGACGGGAAAGACTAGCCTGGCTATGATTATTTCCAACACTACTAATATGATATTCGAAAGGATATCAGCTGTAACCTCTGGGGTTAAAGACATTAGGATGGTGATTGATAAGGCTGAAGAAAACTTAAAGTTCTATAATAAAAGGACAATCCTTTTTATTGATGAGATACACAGGTTCAACAAGTCTCAACAGGATGCCCTTCTCCCCTTTGTAGAGAGGGGTATTGTGACCCTAATAGGAGCTACTACGGAGAACCCATACTTTGAAGTAAACAAGGCCCTCTTATCTAGGGTAATGATAATAAGGTTGGAACCCTTAAAGAGGATTCATTTAGAAAAACTCGTAAAGCGGGCCTTAAGGGACAAAGAAAGGGGATTAGGCCAATATAAGGTTGATATCAGTCAGGAAGCTTTGGAATATCTCTTAACCATAGCAGAAGGTGATGGGAGAACAGTTCTAAATTCCTTAGAGGTTGGAGTCCTTTCAACACCCAAGGATGAAAATGGAATCATTCATCTAGATTTAGAGGCAATGGAGTCATCTGTTCTAATCAAGGCAGCCAAGTATGACAAGGGTGGAGATGAGCATTATGATACCGTGTCTGCCTTCATAAAAAGTATGAGGGGTTCTGACCCCGATGCCACACTTTACTGGTTGGCCAAGATGATAAATGCAGGGGAGGATCCTAAATTTATAGCCAGAAGGATAATAATAGCAGCTTCAGAAGATGTGGGAAATGCTGACCCAAATGCCCTGAATGTTGCAGTGTCTGCCTTTGATGCAGTCAATGTAGTGGGTTTGCCAGAAGGCAGGATTGCCCTTGCCCAGGCCGCCCTCTATATAGCAACTGCTCCCAAGAGTAATACTGCCTGTAAGGGAATTGATTTGGCCTTAGAGGATATTAGAAACGAAAAGATAGGTTCAGTTCCTAAACACCTGCGGGATGCCCACTATCCAGGGGCTGAAAAATTTGGGCATGGTGTGGGATATAAGTATCCCCATGACTATGGTGGCTATGTAGAACAGCAATATTTACCAAGTGAATACATGGATAAAAAATATTACCATCCAACGGATAATGGATTTGAAAAAGTGATAAAGGATAGATTAAGGGCTAGGGGGAAATAGGCTAACCGAGTTCAGCTTCAAGATTTCGAAAGTTATTGATAAATATTTTGAACTTTGTTATAATAGGCCTAAATAGCAAAAACTAGGAAGAGAAGTAGTAGATTTCTGATTATTTTTAGAGAGCCACTGGTTGGTGGAAGGTGGTAATAATGGATTTCGAACTTGTCTCGGAGTTTCCATGAGATAAAATCATGGACGGTAGATGCCGTTATATCTTGAGTGGATAGCAATATCAAATAGAGTGGTACCGCGAACTAACCCTTCGTCTCTTGTCTGAGATGGAGGTTTTTTTATGAACTATAAAAGAATCTAAATGCTAGACTATAATAGGGAGGAATTGAATCAATGAGAGAGTATAGACCCAATGAAATTGAAAAAAAATGGCAGGAGATTTGGGATGAAAAGGAAATCTACAAGGCGGAGATTGATCAAAGCAAACCTAAATTTTATGCCTTAGTGGAGTTTCCATATCCTTCAGCAGAAGGTCTTCATGTTGGACATCCCAGACCCTACACAGCAATGGATATCGTGGCTAGAAAGAAAAGATACCAGGGATATAATGTCCTATTCCCTATGGGATGGGATGCCTTTGGCTTACCAACAGAGAACTTTGCCATTAAGAATAAGATCCATCCGGCCATCGTAACCAAAAGAAATATCCAAAGGTTTAAATCACAGCTAAAATCCATAGGTTTTTCCTTTGATTGGTCAAGGGAGATAAGCACTACAGACCCAGAATATATGAAATGGACCCAATGGCTATTTTTAAAATTCTATGAGCACGGGCTAGCCTACAAAAAAGAGATGCCCATCAACTGGTGTACATCATGTAAGATAGGCTTGGCTAATGAGGAAGTTGTAAATAATGCCTGTGAAAGATGCGGTGGAGAAGTAGTACAAAAGGTCAAAAACCAATGGATGTTAAAGATCACAGAATATGCGGATAGATTAATTGATGACCTGGATACTGTAGATTTTATTGATAGGGTAAAACTACAACAAACCAACTGGATAGGGCGCTCAAATGGTATGGAGATAGACTTCCAAGTTGCTGGAAAGGAAGACAAGTTAAGGGTATTTACCACAAGACCCGACACCATATTTGGCTCTACCTATATGGTTATAGCTGTAGAGCATCCTCTAATTGAGAAATATAAGGATGAGATTGAAAACTTCCATGAAATAGTTGAATATAGGGGAGAGGTATCTAAGAAATCCGAAATCGAAAGAACAGACCTTTCTAAAGAAAAGACGGGTATAGAAATAAAGGGACTAACTGCAATAAATCCTGCAACCGGTAAAGAAATCCCAATCTGGGTGTCAGACTATGTCTTGATGAGCTATGGAACAGGTGCTATTATGGCAGTACCTGGCCATGATGAGCGAGATTGGGAATTTGCCGATAAGTTTGGTTTACCAATTGTAGAAGTTATCCAAGGTGGAGACATTAGGAAGGAGGCCTATACGGACACTGAAGATGGAATACTTGTAAATTCAGATTTCCTTAATGGACTTAGTGTTAAAGATGCCCAAGAAAAAATATCTGATTGGCTAGAAGAAAAAGGTTTGGGCCAGAGAAAGGTAAATTATAAGCTTAGGGACTGGGTTTTCTCTAGACAAAGATACTGGGGAGAACCTATACCTCTAGTTCATTGTGATGAATGTGGCTGGGTACCAGTTCCTGAAGAAGATTTACCGGTATTGTTGCCAGATGTGGAGAATTATGAACCTACAGATACTGGAGAATCACCACTGGCAACCATCGATGAATGGGTGAACACCACTTGTCCAACTTGTGGAAAGCCAGCCCATAGGGAAACGGATACTATGCCCAACTGGGCAGGGTCATCCTGGTATTTCCTAAGATATCTGGACCCCCAAAATGATAAGGAGTTTGCGTCCAGAGAAGCTATAGATTACTGGATGAATGTGGATTGGTATAACGGTGGTATGGAGCATACAACCCTACATCTCTTGTATTCAAGATTCTGGCATAAGTTCTTCTATGATATAGGTTTGGTTTCAACACCAGAACCATATCAAAAGAGGACATCCCACGGTATGATTCTGGGGGATAACAATGAAAAGATGTCAAAATCAAGGGGTAATGTAGTAAATCCTGATGATATAGTCAGGGATTATGGTGCAGATACCCTAAGGACCTATGAGATGTTTATAGGTGACTTTGAAAAGTCTGCCCCTTGGTCAGAGAATGGTGTTAAGGGATGTAGACGATTCCTAGAAAGGGTATGGAAACTACAAGAAATAGTGGTTGAGGGCTCAGACTATACCAAGGAGTTGGAATCTAGTATCCATAAGGCTATAAAGAAGGTTAGCAAGGATTTTGATACCTTGAAGTTCAACACAGGTATAGCAACCCTAATGTCCCTATCCAATGAATTTTATGATTATGGCAGCATTACAAAAAAGGATTTAGAGACCTTCTTGATCTTGTTAAATCCTGTAGCCCCACATATAACAGAAGAAATATGGCAGCAAGTTGGATTAGAAGGTTACCTTCATGAGTCAACTTGGCCTGATTATGATGAGTCAAAGACCAAGGATGAGGTTATCCAAATGCCTATCCAGGTCAATGGAAAGCTTAGGGCTACCATCGAAATTAGTGTAGATGCAAGTCAAGAAGAGATAAAGGATGCTGCACTTAAAGACGAAAACGTTCAAAAATTTATTCAAGATAAGTCCATTGTTAAGGAGATATTTGTTAAAGGGAAAATCTTCAATCTTGTTGTAAAGTAAAATAATTTATGTCATAATACTACTCATAAGCAGTAGATGTGTATTGGATAAATAGATAAATAAGCATGCCAACATGAAGAATGAGAGCTCCATCCTGTAATGCTCCTATATATACTAGGAGCTGATTGAGGTTGCAAGTTTACTGCGTAAAATGGAGCTCTATCTCTTATCTTGACTCTGAGATTAGGGTTGACTATGTAAATCTAAACACATCATTTCAATAACAAATAGGAGGTAGTTATGAAAAAGATTAAAATTGTGACAGATAGTACAAGCTATCTAGACAAGGCATATGCAATTAGGGAGAATGTTTCTGTAGTCCCCTTGAACTATGTATTTGATGGGGAGACCTTTGTTGAAGGCTTTAAGGGAGAGTTTGATGACTTCTTTAATAAGTTAGCTAGCTCTGACCTATTCCCGACTACATCACAGCCAGCTGCAGGTGATTTTTATGAAGAATATAAGAAGGCCTTTGATGAAGGTTATGACTCTATAATAGCAATTCTTTTATCTTCTAAAATCAGCGGAACCTATAATAGTGCGGTTCTAGCTAAGAATATGTTAGAGGATGAAAGGATTACTATTGTAGACTCTGAAACATCAGCATCAAACTTAAAGTTCTTGGTTGAAGATGCTGTCAATATGGCCAAGGAAGGCAAGACCAGGGAGGAGATAGTAGGGCATCTAGAAGCAAAAAAGAAGACCATGAATGTCCTCTTGACCACTGGTACCTTAGAATATTTAGCTAGGGGTGGTAGGCTTACATCAATCCAATCCACCCTGGGGAATCTACTAAGGATTAAACCCATCATCCAGTTGGAAGATGGAGAACTAAAGCTACTGGAAAAGATTAGGGGGAAGAATAATGCCCTGGCCAAGATCCTATCCCATGTTAATGAGGATGTAGAAAGAATAGGAGTATGCCATATCCTGAACCTAGAAGAGGCCCTTAAGTTTAAGGAAACCTTGGAAGAAAGGTTCCCCAAGGCACTGGTAACCTTGGATGAGCTGGGACCTGTTATAGGTGCCCATCTAGGCCCAAAGACCCTTGGAATATGTTTTTATTAATTTGAATCTAGAGAAGATTAGATAATTCTAATCTTCTTTTTTATAGGTATTTGATTTCTAGTAACAAAATATCTTCATCATAATATCCTATTAAGGGGGGATATTATGATGATAAACAGGCACTACCTAGCTGTATTTGAATCAAGAAACCATGCAATCCTGGTTTACTCGCTACTAGAGGAAGGGGGACAGGGTCAATTCCAACTCATCTTTACACCTTGCAGCCTGCAGGCTGGATGTGGTTATTCCATAAGATATTATAATAAGAGCCTCACGGATACAATCATAGAGAAGGTCAAGGAAGAAAACCTACCCATACCCAAATTCTATTATGGAGAAAATATTCAAGGCAATATAAGATATAGGGCCTTAGGTATTTAACTTATTCAAAAAACCTTTTAATAAATGATGGCTTTTCCTCAGATAGTATATTTTTGATTTCATTTAATTCTATTAGTAGTTTCACTTGATTTTCTAGAATTTCATTTAAGATGGATTCTTGGGCCTTTAACTCTTCACTAAGGCCTTTTTCTTTTGTCTTTTTTTCATTTGTATTAAGGGCAGGAGGATTTGTTGGTTTTACTTGTAGTCCTTGGTAATCCTTCTTAATACCCTCAATAAGATAAAGATCATGAAGGGACTTTATAGGGGTTTTTGCTAATAGATTCCTGATTATTTGACTAGGATAGAAATCCTTTGATAGGCAAAAGGGAATCAAGCCATCTATATGGATTTTAAGAGTATCATTTTCAAGATCCCAGGTTCTGCCATAGTCATTTGACACATATTCAATTAAGGAATCTCCATTGGCACAAGCTATTTTTAGGCTACCATCCTCTTCATAGATGATGGGGGTAAATTGATTATTAAGGGAAATATTAAGGCCTGTTTTTCGCCAGGTAAATTTATTCTTCCCCTTAATAGGCATTTGGGCAAAAATGACCTTGGATTGACTTCCTTCTTTTTCCAACCAGGCTGCATTTATATTGGATTTAGAATCGATAAACAAGTAAGGCCTAGAGCTGTCACTGGACCTAGTGGAAAGTTCCTGAGGATTGCTTGCCCAAATAGCCCTATATGGACTATAAAAGCTATGGTAGATATAGGATTCGAACTTGGTGGTGGTATTATAGACTAAATGGATATTACCTATTTCATCAGAATCAGCGAAGAATTCATTGTAGTCCTTCCTTAATAGATACTTGATGACCATGTTTTGTTCTTCTATACCCTTGTCAATGACCAGGTGATGGATAGTTATGATTTCAGAATTTATGTAATTGGAATAAGAAAAAATAAGATTAAGCTTCTTATTTGCATAGATTAGCTGGAATTGGTGGTAGGTATTAGACCTGGTATCAAGTTTTCCAATCTGCCTTTCATCCCACTTGTCCCCTTCCTTGTAGGACAAATATAGCTCACCTGTTTCCAGGAGGTAGCATAGGACAAGGCGATTGAGATTATCAAAGGTTAGGGAGTATTTCATTACCTCATTATTTGGGAAGGTATATTTATTATCTAGCCATGAACTTATATTTAAGACTCTATAGCTTAGACTACCTGTTGACTCAATTTCAAAGAGATAATATGTCTCCCCATAGCCACCTACTAGATGATATATATCCATTAAATTATTCATTCAAATCCCCCTTAATTTCATCACATTATAACCACTAATACATAATATGAAAGTAGGTAAGATAATATTAAAGAAGGAGTGAATATAATGGTAGACAACACAAAAATAGATACTAAGGCCTTGGAAGGTTTTGGAATTAAAAATATTGACTGCATTATAGTGGATAAAGTATTTGCAAGTTGCCAACAAAGAGAATGCTTCCCAGAAGTTGAAGTAGCCTTACAGAAAAAGAGTTTTAGCCGTATTAGGTTTAGGCCTGGATTTATAGTACCTAATACCTTAAGCGTATCAGACATAGAAGGTCAACCTGATTTTAGAAGGGTTAGATTTACCGTAAGAATCCCCTTTAACGTACTAGATAAGAATGGCAATGTGATTTCAGAAGAATTTTTACCAGACATATTAAAAGATATAATCCTCTATATACCGGATGCCAGGGATGAATTTGATTTTAGGATACTTGTAGAAACCCAGTCAGTTGTATTGGCACCACCAGTAAGGACTGAAGATACATTAACCTTCCCAGTAGGAAGCTTTATAATAGTAAAGGTAGTAGGAACAGTCCAGCTTATGGTACCCGCATTTGGATATTGTCCAGAACCACCAGAATGTACAGACTTTTCACCAGTGGATATATGTGATGCCTTTGAATTTGCAGATTTTCCAGAATTTTTCCCACCACAGTTTGATGGATGTGGATCCTCATGTGATTAAGGAGCGGTTGCTCCTTTTTTATTTAAAAAGAATGTTGACAAGTTTACTAGGGTATACTATAATTGTTATGGAAATCCCAGTAAATCACTGGGTATTAAATGAGGTGAGAAAATTGAGATTATCAACTAGGGGAAGATACGGTTTAATGGCAATGTTTCAATTGGCCTTAGAATATGGCAAGGGGCCGATACCGTTAAAGAACGTAGCCAATGAACAAGGATTATCTGAATCCTACTTGGAGCAACTCTTTTCGACGCTCAGAAAAGATGGCTTAATCAATAGTGTTAGAGGAGCACAAGGTGGCTATATGTTGGCATTAGAGCCTTCCGAGATAACAGTAGGACAGGTTCTAAGATCCTTAGAGGGGGACTTATCACCAGCCGATTGTGTTGGAAACGATTCTGCCTCTGATTGCTCTAAGGAATATGGATGTGCAACAAAATTAGTCTTGATGGAAATTAAAAACAGTATTGATCAAGTAATTGACTCAATTTCATTAAAGAATATGGTCGATGAAGTTGAAAAACAAGATAAAAGATTAGGAGGGCTTTAAATGTCAAAGTATATCTACATGGATAATGCAGCAACTACACCAGTTAAAGAAGAAGTACTAGAGGCTATGTTACCATATTTTACAGAGAAGTATGGAAACCCATCATCAGTATACTCCCTAGGCTCAGAATCAAAGGTTGCAGTTGAGAAGGCAAGGGAACAGGTTGCAAAGGCATTGGGAGCAGATAAGAAAGAGATATTCTTTACAGCTAGTGGCTCAGAATCAGACAACTGGGCTATAAAGGGTATTGCGTATAATAGAAGAAATAAGGGTAATCATATAATAACAAGTAAAATTGAACACCATGCTGTACTTAATACATGTAAATACTTAGAAAAACAAGGTTTTGAGGTAACCTACCTAAACGTTGATAGTGATGGTGTTGTAGACCTTGAAGAACTAAAGAATTCCATCAAGGATACCACCATATTAATTACAATTATGTTTGCCAACAACGAGATTGGTACAATTCAACCTATTAAAGAGATAGGGCAAATAGCAAAAGAAAATGATATAGTCTTCCATACAGATGCTGTTCAAGCAGTTGGAAGCGTGGAGATAGATGTTAAAGATCTAAATGTGGACTTACTCTCCCTATCAGCCCATAAATTCCATGGACCTAAGGGTATAGGAGTCCTATACGTAAGACAGGGTGTTAGGCTAGATAATTTGATTCATGGCGGAGGCCAAGAGAGGAGTAAGAGGGCTGGTACCGAGAATGTAGCCAGCATAGTTGGACTTGGCAAGGCCATAGAATTAGCTACTGGAAATCTTGAGGAAAAGAATAAGAAATTGTCAGCCTTAAGGGATTCCTTAATTGAGAAAATTGAAAGCAAGATAGATTATGTAAAGTTAAATGGTCATAGAACCAAGAGGCTACCAGGTAATGTAAATGTATCCTTCCAATTTATTGAAGGAGAGTCTTTACTCCTCATGCTAGATATGAACAAGATAGCAGGCTCCAGTGGTTCAGCCTGTACATCAGGTGCCCTAGATCCATCCCATGTGCTCCTGGCTATAGGTCTAGACCATGAAACTGCCCACGGTTCACTAAGATTGTCCTTAAGTGAATTTAACACCGAAGAAGAGATAGACTTTGTTGTAGAAAAATTAGTTGGCATAGTAGATAGATTGAGACAGATGTCACCATTATATGAAAAAATCAAGGGGGAAAAGTAGGATGTATTCAGAGAAGGTTATGGAACATTTCATGAATCCTAGAAATGTTGGAGAGATTGAAGACGCAGATGGTGTTGGTGAAGTAGGTAATGCCAAATGCGGGGATATCATGAAGATGTATCTGAAAATAGATAATGGTATTATACAGGATGTAAAATTTAAGACCTTTGGTTGCGGTTCTGCCATTGCTTCATCCAGCATGGCCACAGAGCTAATCAAGGGAAAAACAATAGATGAAGCTATGAATATAACAAACAAGGCAGTAGCGGAGGCCCTAGATGGTCTTCCACCTATCAAAATGCACTGCTCTGTCTTGGCTGAGCAAGCCATTAAGTCTGCCCTATTGGACTACTCAAAGAAGTACAATGTCCATATAGAAGGCTTGGATGATGTAGATTTTTCTGATGACCATCATGACCATATAGAAGAAGAATAGTAGAAGGTATATAGGCGGCTTTTGCTGCCTATATCCATTTGGGGTGAAGCTATGATTATATCCAGGGTTCCTGATTTTGTTATTAAGGCAATTTTTATACTGATAATGGTATTCCTGACCACAGCCATTTACTATTTGGTAAATATAGGCAATAATTATATAGATGGCAGGAAAAGGATCAATCTCAGTAATAAAAAGTTAATCATAATTATGCTGATAGCCATAATCTTTTATATATTTACCATGATATTGAGGAAGTTCCCCTTTATATCAGATATTATTGCAACAATCATAGGCTCCATCATAATAGCCTATGCCCTAAATCCTATTATAAATTCCTTTGAAAGAAGGAATATCAAGAGATTTTATGGGGTTATCATAGTTTACTTATCTATTGTCGCCATGTTTTTCATCTTGTCAGTCTTGGTAATACCTAGCTCAGGCAAGGAAATCAGGAGATTCGTGTCCAACCTTCCCATTTATTTTGAGCAGATTTCAGATATCATGGATGGGTTTTACACCAAATACTACTCAACCCTTGGTGGACTGCCACCCATGTTTCAGGGAATTGAGAATATCGTGATGGAAAATCTGGTCAAGTTGGAAGGTATCATCATCGACTCCATGACCAAATTCGTAGGCGGAGTCTTGAGCATGGCATCTAAGCTGGTTAATATTGTCTTAACCCCTATACTGGTGCTATATTTCTTGGTTGACAAGGCTTATTTTAAGGAATTACTGATAAAGCTTATTCCAAATAAGTATAGGGAGGATACCCTTCAACTGGCATCCATCATAGATACCTCCTTAAAGCAGTTTATCAAGGGGAGATTAATTATGTCCCTTTATGCTGGAGTAATGACTACTATCTTACTCCTTGTTTTGGGAATTGAGTTCCCCTTCGTTATAGGATTTATAACGGGAGTGGCAGATATAGTTCCTTACATAGGGCCCTTCTTAGGCTATGTGCCCGCTGTATTTTTTGCGTCATTTTCAGGGATAATGAAGGTCATCTGGGTGTCAATTTTTTGGGTACTTATACAATGGACCGAGAATAATATTGTAGCTCCAAAGATTATTGGAGAAAATATGGGTATGCACCCCATGGTTATCCTACTATCCATAATTATAGGTGGGGGAGTATTTGGGGTTTTCGGTATGATCTTATCAGTGCCCATAGTGGCTATTACTAAGATTACTACCCAGTATATCCTAGATAAAAGGAGAAAGACCTAAGGCAGCTTAAGAAAGACCAGCAAAAAATTGACAAATCAGGTCAATTAATCTATAATCCAAATATATGAAGATTAGGACTCCTCCTAAGTGGAGGAGTTTTTTAGGATGAAGATAAAATTAAAGAGGTGTTTTATGAAACAACTAGGATTACATGAAATTAGGAAAGAATTTTTGGATTTTTTTAGGGAAAAAGATCACTTAGTTGAATCAAGCTATTCCTTAGTTCCTCACGATGATAAGTCACTACTACTTATTGGGGCAGGGATGGCCCCCTTAAAAAAGTATTTTACCGGTGAATTACAAGCCCCCAAAAGCAGAATGGCCACATGTCAAAAATGTATCAGGACGGTAGATATTGACAATGTGGGAAAGACGGATAGACATGCTACTTTTTTTGAAATGTTGGGTAATTTTTCCTTTGGAGACTACTTTAAGAAAGAAGCTATAGAATGGGCCTGGGAATTCCTAACGGAGAGGCTGGAGGTACCAAAGGAACTACTCTGGATATCCGTATATGAAGATGATGACGAAGCCTATGAAATATGGAATAAGCATATAGGTGTTCCAGGGGAAAAAATCGTCAGACTGGGTAGGGAGGACAACTTCTGGGAGCTGGAAGTAGGACCATCAGGACCCTGCTCTGAAATTTATATTGACAGGGGTATCAAGTATGGCTGTGGAGAGGATACCTGTCAACCTGGTTGTGAATGTGATAGGTTTCTAGAGGTATGGAACCTGGTATTTACACAATTTGATAAGGATGAACAAGGAAATTATAATCCCCTTGAGCACCCCAATATAGATACAGGTATGGGGCTTGAAAGGATTGCTACCATCCTAGAAGGGGCTGACAATATCTTTGAAATCCTTGAGATTCAAAAGATAATCAAGAAGATAGAGTCCATCAGTGGCTATAAGTATGGTTCAGATAAGGAGAAGGATGTCTCAGTTAGGGTTATAACTGACCATGCTAGGGCCATGACATTCTTGGTCTCAGACGGAGTTCTACCAAGTAATGAAGGTAGGGGCTATATCTTACGTAGGCTGATTCGAAGGGCAGCCAGACATGGAAAGCTACTTGGTATTGAAGGCGAGTTTCTAAATGCCATCGTTGACCAGGTTATAGACTCCTGGAAGGTGGAATACCAGGATTTAATAGATAGGAAGGAACAAATCAATAAGATTATTAAGGCTGAGGAAGACAAGTTCCAAGAAACCATCGACCAGGGTATGGAGATTCTGGAGGCCTATATAGATGAGATGATTAAGGAAAACAGTACTACCCTTAGTGGTGAAAGGGCCTTTAAGCTATATGATACCTTTGGATTCCCCCTTGACTTGACCAAGGAAATCCTAGAAGAAAAAGGACTCGGTCTGGATGTAGAGGAATTCAATCAAAGACTAGAAGCTCAAAGGGAAAGGGCTAGAAGGGCAAGAGTGGATACCGATAATAGTGGTTGGGGTGGTAAGGATAACCTAAACCTGTTTAAAGGTTTAACCTCAGAATTCAAAGGTTATGATCATACCAAATACAGCTCAAAGGTTATTGGCCTAGCCAGGGATAAGGAGGAAGTTCAAGCCCTAAGTGAAAACCAAGAAGGAATTATAGCCCTTGATAAAACACCCTTTTATGGTGAATCAGGCGGTCAAGTAGGAGATACTGGATTCATTGAGAAGGATGGCTTTAAGGCTCAAGTACTAGATACTCAACATATGCATGATAATCTAATTGTTCACTATGTTAAGGTCTTAGAAGGTAGCATCGAACTTGGCTCAGAGGTAACTGCCAGGGTGGATGAAGCTAGGAGGAACTCCCTAAGAAGGAACCACTCAGCTACCCACCTACTCCACAAGGCCCTGAAGGAGGTCTTGGGTGAGCATGTTAATCAAGCTGGTTCCATAGTGTTACCAAATAGGTTTAGATTTGACTTCACCCACTTTGAGGCTATTTCAAAGGAAGATATCTTGAGGATTGAAGAGATTGTTAACAAGAAGATTCTAGAAGCCATGGAAGTAGAGACCTCCATAATGTCCTTGGCGGAGGCTAAGGAGTCGGGAGCCATAGGCTTGTTCGAAAGCAAATATGCTGATGAGGTCAGGATTATAAGCATGGGGGACTATTCTAAGGAGCTATGCGGTGGTACCCATGTGGATAATACATCCAATATAGGCCTCTTTAAGATAGTTTCAGAAACTGGCATCGCATCTGGTGTTAGAAGGATTGAGGCTATTACCGGCCTAGGTGTCTATGAGTATCTACTTGAACTAGACAAGGAGATAGATGAAATTAGCCATAGGTTAAAGGCCAATAGGAATAATATCCTAGACAAGGCCCAATCCCTTGCTGAAGAAGTCCGCTCAAAGGACAAGGAGATAGAAAAGCTAAAGAGCCTCTTGGCTAAGGATATCTCCCAAGAAATAATAGATTCAGCTGTAGACGTGGAAGGTATAGCTACAATTGCTTATAAGCTTGAAGGCATGGACATGGACAGCCTTAGAAACCTTGGTGATCAAATTAGGGATAAGATTGGTTCAGGAGTGGTGGTTCTTGCCTCCATCAACAAGGATAAGCTGAGCTTTTTAGCTATGGCAACCAAGGACCTTTTATCCAAGGGAATCTCTGCCGGAAATATTGTAAGGGAAGTAGCTAAGGTTACCGGTGGCAACGGTGGAGGAAGGCCAGACATGGCCCAGGCTGGTGGAAAGGATATTACTAAGTTAGATGAAGCCTTGGCCTTGGTAGCTGAATTAATAAAACAGCAGCTTAAAAAATAATCCATGCTAAATATAGATTAGCTGTTATTTTATGGTATAATGTTCCCATGGGGGTGTTTATATGAGCACAGATTTTAATGAAACTATGATGTTTAAATCGCCTAAGGAAAAAACATCAGAATCAAAAAAGATACTCTTTCAGGTTTATGAAGCCTTGAAGGAAAAGGGTTATGACCCCATTGATCAAATTATTGGCTATATATTGTCGGGAGATCCCACCTATATAACAAGCCATAATAATGCCAGAACCCTTATTAGGAAGCTAGAAAGAGATGAATTATTAGGTGAGATATTGAGGGAGTATTTAGCATTTGATAAATAGAAGACAAGAATTATCAAGGGCGGTTGCACCAAACCGCCCTGTTTCTTATGTTTACAAGCATGTGAGGAAGAGGATATATGGAAAGACATAGATTGGGCACTAGTGATATAGAGGTATCTAGGTTGTGTTTTGGCTCCTTAACCATGACGCCCTTCCAGGCAGACCTATCAATTGAAGAAGGGGCCTACTTAATTCGATATGCCTATGAAAGGGGTATAAATTTCCTAGATACAGCTGAAATATATGAGAATTATGCCTATATAAGGGAGGCCTTAAAGGGCATTTCAAGGGATGATTTTGTTATAGCTACTAAATCCTATGCCTATACTGAAGAAATGGCGAGAAAGAGCCTGGAAAAGGCCATGAAAGAATTGGATACGGACTATATAGATATCTTCCTTCTACATGAGCAGGAGGGCCCAGAAACCATAAGTGGCCACCTAGAGGCTGTAGAATATTTTATCAAGGCTAAGGAAGAGGGAAAGATTAGGGCCTTTGGGATTTCCACCCATAGGGTTGCCGGAGTAAGGGCTACCATGGCCTATAAGGAGATCCAAATCGTCCATCCCCTAATTAATAAAAGGGGAATTGGCATCATAGATGGTAGTGTTGATGATATGATAAGGGCTATTGGTGAGATAAGTCAGATGGGAAAGGGTATATATGCCATGAAGGTCCTGGCTGGAGGCCACCTTATATCAGAGGTTGAGGATGCCTTTAGTTTTGTTAAGGGGATTAGCCATATAGATTCTATAGCTATTGGAATGCAGTCAGTTGATGAAATACAGGGAAATATTGAATTACTTGAAAAGGGATATATATCTGATGAAATTAAGGAAAGAATAAGTAGGAGAAGACGCAGATTAATTGTAGCTGATTATTGCATTGCCTGTGGCAGGTGTGTTGAGAGATGTAGGCAGGATGGGATAAGGATAGAGGGAGATAGGGCCGTACCTAACAAAAACTGTCTCCTGTGTGGCTATTGCGCCACTGTTTGCCCAGACTTTTGTATTAAGGTAATTTAGATGGAGAGGTATATGGAAAGAATACTAGGTTTAGATGTTGGAGATAAGACTATTGGGGTGGCTGTAAGTGACCCCCTGGGCCTTACTGCCCAAGGTGTAACCACCATTAAGAGGGTGGGCAAGAAAAAGGATTATCAGGCCATCCAGGACTTGATAGAGGAATACCAGGTAAAAAAGGTTGTTGTTGGACTTCCCAAGAATATGAACAACACCCTGGGCCCCCAGGGTGAAAAGGTAATTAAATTTGCAGAGAAAATAAAAAATAAATTCAAGATAGATCTAATATATATAGATGAGAGAATGACCACCATGTCAGCTGAAAGAATCCTTATAGAAGGGGATGTAAGACGGGAAAACCGAAAGAAATACATCGATAAACTGGCAGCTACTTATATATTACAAACCTATTTGGATGGTCAAGGGAGGAGGAATTTTGATGAATGAAAGACATTTGTTTTATGA
Organism: Tissierellia bacterium; assembly: GCA_012518035.1. GTDB lineage: Bacteria > Bacillota > Clostridia > Tissierellales > Tissierellaceae > JAAYTL01. The sequence goes on from JAAYTL010000107.1 coordinate 62,183, forward strand.
TGAGTTGGGCAATGAGGTAGAATTTATAGTCAAGGCCAAGTTTACCTTGGATGATACTGACTATGTAGCCCTTTTACCTGCAGATGATATAGAATCCTATACCTATATCTTAAGGATTGATTTAGATGAAAATGGGGATGAAATCCTTGTGGGCATTGATGACGAGGAGTTAGATGAGGCCCAGAAGACCTACGAAGAATTAATGAGAGAAAACCTTCAATAGTTGACAAGAAGGAAAAACTAGGATAAGATAAGTCATATAGAAAATGAACGGGTGGATGTAGTGGAAAAGACTCTAGAAAAGTATAAGAATAGCTTAAAAGAAGAAGGTTATAAGTTCACTTCTCAAAGAAAAGCTATACTTACAGCCATACTTGAAAATGACCATGAGCATTTGAGCTGTGATGATATTTACAATATTGTTTCTAAGGATTATCCTGAAATTGGTATTGCTACAGTCTATAGGACCTTACAATTGTTCGAAAAATTGGATATTGTGTACAAGGTAAATTTTGATGATGGCTTTAGTCGATATGAACTAAATTATGGAACGGGGGATCATCACCATCATCATTTAATATGTTTAAAATGCGGAAAGGTATTAGAAGTAAAGTTAGATCTTTTGGATTCCTTGGAGAGGGAAATCGAAAAAGATGGACAGTTCTCAATTGTAGACCACAATGTAAAATTTTACGGATTTTGTAAAGAATGCAAGTAGAGCGGAATATAAGTGAATTATAATCCAAGTCCTTATAGCTATCCTAAAACCCTTTGGGTTTTTTTCTATTGTAAAGAATTAAAAACGAAAAAATAAGAATACTAATGTTAACAGAGCATAAGGAGAGATTTGATGAGTAAAGAAAGTAAGTTAAAGATCATACCCCTGGGCGGTATGGGGGAAATAGGAAAGAATATCACCGTCTTCGAGTATGAGGACGATATTATTTTGGTAGATTGTGGAATGACATTTCCAGAAGATGAAATGCTGGGTGTAGATATAGTTATACCAGATATAAGTTACCTTTTAAAGAATAAGAACAAGATCAGGGGTCTTTTCCTAACCCATGGTCACGAGGACCATATAGGGGCAATTCCCTATGTCCTACAAAGGCTAAATGTCCCCATCTATGGGACTAAATTAACCCTAGGGTTTTTAGAAAACAAGTTAAAGGAACACAAGCTTAAAAATGTTAAATTAAACGTTGTTAAGCATGGAGACGTAATTAAGTCTGGTACTTTTAAAGTAGAATTCATTAGGGTAGGTCATAGTATACCCGATAGTTCAGCCTTAGCCATATATACACCTGTTGGTACTGTAGTTCATACAGGTGACTTCAAGGTTGACTTTACACCAATTTCAGGCGACGTGACTGATTTACACAAGTTTGCTGAGCTTGGAAGTAAGGGTGTACTCTGCCTGCTGTCAGATAGTACAAATGCTATGAGGCCAGGCTTTACCATGAGCGAAAGTACTGTAGGAGATACTTTTGAAGACCTGTTTTCAAGTACTAATGGTAGGATTATAGTAGCTACATTTGCATCTAACGTTCATAGGGTCCAGCAAATAATCAATGCAGCAGAGTTAAACAATAGGAAGGTTGTTTTATCAGGCCGTTCCATGGTAAACAACACGACTGTAGCCAATGAACTAGGCTATCTAAAAATCCAAGATGGCACCCTAATAGATATCAACGATATGGATAAGTATAATAATAACGAGCTAGTCCTTATTACCACTGGCTCCCAGGGTGAGCCTATGTCAGCCTTGTCAAGGATTGCCTTTGGCGAGCATAGGAAGATCGAACTCTTACCTGATGACTTGGTTATCCTTTCCGCATCACCAATACCAGGTAATGAAAAGACCATATCCAGGGTAATTAACAAGTTGGTAGAAAATGGAACAGAGGTAATATATGAATCACTGGCAGAAGTCCATGTATCTGGCCATGCTAGGCAGGAGGAGCTAAAGCTAATCCATACCCTAGTCAACCCTAGATTCTTTATACCTGCCCATGGTGAATATACCCACCTAAGGGCCAATGCTGATATAGCTGAATCCCTAGGAATGAAAAAAGAGGATATCTTTATTTTAAACAATGGCCAAACCGTTGAATTTACAAAGACATCAGCCAAGCGAGGTCCGTCAGTGGCATCAGGAAATGTCCTGGTAGATGGACTAGGTATTGGAGATGTTGGCAACATAGTCCTTAGGGATAGAAAACACCTATCCGAGGATGGACTAATAGTTATAGTGGTTACCATGAGTAAGAAGGATGGTTCTGTTATAGCAGGTCCTGACATCATCTCTAGAGGTTTTGTATATGTCAGGGAATCTGAGGATTTAATGGAAGAAGCAAGAGATGTGGTTAAACAGATTCTAGACAAGTGTGAGAAGAAGAGGATTACAGACTGGGCCACCCTTAAGTTTAATATAAGGGATGGCTTGAGAAGCCATCTATATGAAAAAATAAAGCGAAACCCAATGATTCTACCAATTATCATGGAAGTATAAGGTTTGATCATGGGCTAGAAGGATTATCCCTGGTAGAGAGGCTTACCAGGGATTAGTTCTGTAAAGTTACTAGGTCTAGAAAAAACCTTCCTAACCATGTTATAATGGTTTAGTAGGATAAATAATAAGTAATAGAGTAGGAGAGTTAACTTGACTAATATAAATGAAGACTATATAGAAGACTATTTAAGAGGGCTAGTTAAAGGTGGACAGGGTTTTTTAGCTGATATGGAAAAATATGCAGAAGATAACCATGTTCCAATAGTTGAGCCAGAGGTGGCGCAGCTCTTAAGGGTTCTCTTGAAATCCATGAAACCCAAAAGAATCTTGGAGATTGGTACTGCCATAGGTTATTCTGCCCTGGTCATGATGGACACCTTAAAGGGCAATTGCAAGATAACCACAATCGAAATCAGGGAGGACATGGTGGAGCTGGCCCAGGATTTCCTAAGTAAGTCACCCTATGGTGATAGGGTAGAAGTTATCCATGGAGATGCCAGCCAGGTCTTGGAAAGATTAGAAGGTAAGTTTGACCTTATCTTTATGGATGCAGCCAAGGGCCAATACATTGACTTCTTTGATAAGTCTATTAAACTCTTGAACCCAGATGGCATGATCATTGCAGACAATGTCCTCTTTAGGGGCATGGTAGCGTCAGATAATCTGGTAATCAGGAGAAAGATCACCATAGTCAAGAGACTGAGAAGGTTTTTGAAATATATAAATGAGCTAGAGGGCTTTACATCATGCGTTATTCCCATAGGAGATGGAGTGGCCCTAATTCATAAGGAGGCTTAAGTTGTGAAAAAGGTAGAATTATTAGCACCAGCAGGTGATTTAGAAAAACTCAAGATGGCAATAGATTATGGGGCAGACGCCGTATATCTAGGGGGGGAATCCTTTGGACTGAGAAAGGCTTCTAAAAACTTCTCCCTAGATGCAATCCAGGAAGGCGTAAACTATGCCCATGAAAGGGGAAAAAGGGTTTATGTAACCTTGAATATAATCCCCCACAACAAGGACATGGAGGGTCTGGAGGAATATGTAAGTGATCTATATAGAATCGGTGTAGATGCTGTAATAGTATCAGACCCAGGCATGTTTTCAATTATCAAAAAGACTGTACCGGACATGGAAATCCATATAAGCACCCAAGCCAGCATCACCAATGATGCCACCATAAACTTCTGGCATGGACTGGGGGCCTATAGGGTAATCCTAGCCAGGGAATTATCCTTGGAGGAAATAAGTGAGATAAGAAAGAAGATCCCTGCTGATATGGAGATTGAGACCTTTGTCCATGGTGCCATGTGTATCTCCTATTCCGGAAGGTGCCTACTTAGCAACTATATGACTGGTAGGGATGCCAATATGGGTGACTGTGCCCATCCCTGTAGGTACAAATACAATTTGGTTGAAGAAAAGAGGCCAGGAGAATACTTCCCTGTATTTGAAGATGAGGAGGGAACCTTTATCTTTAACTCCAAGGACCTCTGTATGTTACCCCATATACCAGACTTGGTTGAGGCAGGGATAAACAGTTTTAAAATCGAGGGCAGGGTGAAGAGTTCCTACTATGTCGCTACCGTAATCAGGTCCTATAGGATGGCCCTGGATGCCTATTATGAGGACCCTGATAAGTATGAATTCAAGGAGGAGTGGCTGGATGAAATCAAGAAGGCCAGCCATAGGGACTTTACCACAGGATTCTTCTTTGGCAAACCCACTGAGGAAGCCCAGGTCTATGATTCCAGCTCCTATATCAGGACCTACAATTTTGTTGGCCTAGTTCTAGACTATGATGAGGAGAGCAAGATAGCCACCATAGAACAAAGGAACAGGATGTTTTTGGGAGACGAGATAGAGGTCTTTGGACCAAGAGTAAATCATTTTTCCCAGAAGATCCAGAAGTTCTGGGATGAAGAAGGAAATGAGATAGAGGTAGCCCCCCATCCCCAACAGACAGTTAGGATGAGGATGGATAATCCAGTTAAAAAAGGATTCTTGATTAGAAAAAAGATAGGGGAGTGATCCTGATGAAAAAATCTGTACTGATAGGCATAGCTGGTGGGACAGGCTCAGGTAAGTCAACTGTAGCCAAGGAAATCTTTAAATTTATTGACAAGGATGATGTAACGGTCATTGAGCAGGATTCCTACTATAAAGACCAAAGTCACTTATCCTTTGAGGAAAGGGTCAAGACCAACTATGACCACCCCTTGGCCTTTGACAATGCGCTCTTGATTCAACACTTAAAGGACCTAATGTCTGGTAAACCCATTGAAAAGCCCATATATGATTTTGAAAGGCATAATAGGAAGAAGGAAACCCAACTGGTGAAGCCTAAGAAGATTATCATCTTAGAAGGGATCCTTATCTTGGCTGAGAAGGAGATCCGAGACCTTTTAGATATCAAACTATTTGTGGATACTGATTCAGATGTCAGATTGATTCGCAGGATACTAAGGGATATTAAGGAAAGAGGTAGGACACTGGATTCAGTTATCCTACAGTACTTGGATACCGTAAGACCTGCCCATCTGCAGTTTGTAGAGCAGACCAAAAGGTATGCAGATATTATCATACCTGAAGGTGGTTATAACAAGGTGGCCATAGACCTTATAGTATCAAAGATAAATTCTATACTTAAAGAAGATTAGCTTAATGAATACCTCCCATTTAATTGTTAATAATAAAAATGGGAGGTTTGTTTATGGAACAAAAAGACAAGCTTGATAAATCCAGGGTAATTTTTCTTGTGATAGGTCTCAGCATTATATTTCTAGCCTTGATACTAAGAATTTATTACCTCCAGTTCATCAGGGGGGAGGAGCTACTATCAGGGGCCTTAAAACAGAGGGGGAGACAGGTATTAACATCTCCCATGAGGGGGACCATTTATGATAGAAAGAAGAGACCCTTAACCAATTATGAAAAAGTACCTACCCTCCTAGTACCAAAGAAGGAGCTTTTAGCAGATAAGGAATTATTTGACATGGTCAAGGAGGGAACTAGTCTTACCCATAGAGAATTTACCAGTAGGTTAAACTCTAATGAAGGCCTCCTTACCCTACCCATGGATGAGGACTTTACCCTAGAGGGAGATAGGAAGAATATCTTCCTGATAGATATTGTTAATAGGTATAGTAAGGACAATCTCCTATCCCATGTCATAGGCTATATTAACAAGTCAGACAACCGGGGGGAATCGGGCATAGAAAAGGTCTTCGATGAATTTTTAAACATCCAGGGACTTGATTCTTTCATAGTTGAATATGACAAGTCCAGGCAAATTATACTGGGAGGAAGCTACCTGGTCAATCATGCTAATGAACCCAATAACCCATCAGGGGTCCAGCTCACCATCGATAAGGAAATCCAGGAGCTAGTAGAGGAGATTATGGACAGGAGGGGGCATAAGGGCTCTGTAATAGTAGCTGAAGTGGAAACTGGAGATATATTGGCCATGGTATCCAGGCCCAACTTCGACCAGGACAGGATAGAAGACCAGTTAAAGGATGAAAATATGGCCTTGTTCAACAGGGCCATTCAAGTAACCTATCCCCCCGGTTCCATATTTAAGATAGTCGTCCTACTGACAGCCCTGGAGGAGGAGCCTGCAGCCATTAAGGAAGAATATTACTGCAAGGGTTTTGAAGAGATTAATGGAATTATAACCAAGTGCAATGGCTACCATGGCAATATCAGCCTAGAAGAAGGCTTTGCAGAATCTTGTAATTCAGTTTTTATTCAATTAACCAAGGAGCTGGGTCCTAAAAAAGTAATTAGGATGGCTAGGAAACTTGGTTTAGAAGAAAGGGTAAATATTGGCCTCTTGGGAGAAAAACCAGGTAACCTGCCCAAGGACAATGAGCTCCTAGGGGCAGCAGTGGGAAATGTAGCCCTAGGCCAGGGTAAGATAGAGGTAACTCCCCTACAGATTACTAGATTGATGATGACAGTAGTTAACAAGGGAATATATAAACCCCTAGCTATAATAAGGGGGATAACCAACCAGGAAGGCCAGCTACTTAAGGAGTATAATAGGGAGGATGAAGGAAGAATCATATCTGAGGAGGCCTCACTAGAAATCCTAAAAATGCTCAGGCAGGTGGTCTTGTCAGGGACTGGTAAAAACATGGACCTGGAAGATTTAGGAGGGGCTGGTGGCAAAACCGGCTCAGCAGAAGGTGTCTTACGTGGTCAGGAGGTTATCCATGGTTGGTTTTCAGGATACTTTCCTCATAACAAACCCAAGTATGTAATAACAGTAGCTATTGAAGATGCCGAGTCAGGCTCTGAAACTGCGGCCCCTATCTTCGAGGAAATAGCCAAGGCCATAGTGGAGATAGATTACTAAATATCAGCTGTACTAGCACTACTTCCTCCAATGAATCATATACTAGTATATCATTGGAGGTGGTAGGATGGGTGACTGGCTTTATTACTTATTGTATTATCTTATAAAGCCCTTTACGATTCTTTGTGGTTACATTATCAACTCAAACTCTTTTCCCCAACCCTTGACCAGGGAGGAGGAGGAGAAATACTTAAAACGCTTTGCAGAGGGGGACGAGGAGGCCAGGAGGATTCTAATAGAAAGAAATCTCCGCCTAGTAGCCCATATTGTAAAGAAGTATAATACCAGTGGCAAGGATATGGATGATCTGATATCCATCGGAACCATCGGTTTGATTAAGGCCATATCTACATATGATTCAAATAAGGGCACCAGGTTGGCAACCTATGCCTCTAGGTGCATTGATAATGAAATCTTGATGACTATACGCTCTAATAAGAAAATCAACCTGGAGTATTCCTTGCAGGAACCCATTGGCAGGGACAAGGAGGGCAATGAAATCAACCTTCTGGATATTCTAGGCACCGATGGGGAGGAGGTTTTAAATGAGGTGGATTTAAGGCTTCAAACCAAAAAACTCTACAAGGCAATAAGTAGGTGCCTCAAGGATAGGGAGAAGGTCATCATAGAACTTAGATATGGCTTGATAGATGGAGAATGTAAAACCCAGAGGGAGATTGCTGGACTCCTAGGCATATCTAGGTCCTATGTATCAAGGATAGAGACCAGGGCAATCAAAAAACTTTTGAAGGAAATGAATAAACTCTAATAAGGAAGTTAAGTCTTAAAAGAAGATAACTCGGTTCAGTTAACCTGTACCGAGTCATCATCAAACTTAACGCATGAGATTGTTCCTATTGGTATCAGGAGTGATTTCATCAATTAGATCCCTGATATCATCAGCAAAATTCTCTATTGGGTTTCCTTGGAAGATACTATTGGACATGTTCCTAATTCTATCTGTCAAACTTGGGTCAGTTGTTACAGATATATTTTCAATATCCCTGGCATGTTCCTTTACAATACCTCTAATCTTCTGCCTTAGGGCATTGGTCATGGTGCCTTGAGTATTTCCTCTAAGGGTACAGCCCACCAGAGCAGTATCCTCTGAGATAACTACAGAAGCCTTATCTACCTCTGGTAGATCACTTATCTTTCTGGCGATTTCATTTGCCCTAGAAGCCATATTTCCAAAATTATTGGTGTCATTTGGCCTTACCATGCCGTCATTTAAACCGTCATTTAAACCATTGTTTAACCTATTATTAGAGTTATCTGTCCTACCATTTAAATCGTTATCAAAACCATCATTTATACCCATATCATTAGTACCACTTCTGTCTCCTATCCTAGTTTGGGTAGTCAACCTCCTATTGTTGAAATTATTTCTACCAGTGTCATTAGTATTATCGTCTGGTGCACATGCCACTAGGGCAAAGGATAGGATTAGCAACAGGGCAAGGAAACTCAATTTATTTCTTTTCAAATTATCCACCTCCTATAAATAGTCTTACACTTAAGGTGGTTTTTATTTAGGCTAATTTTTTATCAAAATGTATAAATTAACCAAGGTTAGTCATAAATAATATTATCATAAATGATAATATTACAAATTAGATAATTTGTAGTATAATAACCATAAAGGTAGGAATTTAATGGACGGTTTACCCTAAGCTAGGGGA
>JAAYTL010000108.1 GCA_012518035.1 Tissierellia bacterium
GGAAATAGTAGGTAAAAATTTAAAGGAATTTACCTTTACCATTGGTTTAGGGAATTTCTATCCAGATATATTGCAGGTAAGTAGAAGCTATTATGAAGCTAAGGAGGCCATTAGAATCGGAAAACTAATCTGGGGCCATGATGGGGTCTATCATTACGATGATTTAGAAACCTATAATATATTGATGCAATGTAGCAATGAGAAAAACCTTAAGAGATTTGTAAGTAGGAAGCTAGGAGAATTGATTAAACACGATAGGTTAAATAAGTCTAATTTAGTTGAGACATTAAAGGTTTACTTGGAGATGGATTGTAATATCAAGGCAACTGCGGATGAGCTCTTTATCCACCCAAAGACTGTTGTCTACCGTAGGAATCAAATAGAAGAAATCTTAAATGTTTCCTTATCGGATGTTGAGGCAAAGTTTTCACTGTTTATGGCATTAAAGATTAAAGATATTCATGGTTTTAAGTCTATAGATGATGAATAAATGGTTCTAAGACTTAAAGAAAGAGAAGAAAATTCTTAGGAATCGGTTTAAATTGAAGCAAGATCCTAAGAGTTTTCTTTTTTTTATTATACTTAGTCTATGAATCGCCATAACTATTAACTATCTCCAGTGGATATTTATTATCCCTATAATCTATCTCTTTAGGATAATGAATTAGAGCAGCAAATAAAATAGAATATTATATAAGTAGGAGATTTTTTTGAACGTGATTTAAAGGTTAAGGAATACTAGTATCTTATTGAAGTATAAAACAGGGGGGAGGTTTTATTATTGAGTGAATCGAATAATCAACTGAATTTACTGTATGGACCAGATGATAAACCAAGATCCTTAAGGGATACCATAGTATATTCCATCCAGTGGGTACTTATTATGTTCTATCCAGTTGTATGGGGGTATGCCATTGTAGGTCGAGGATTGGGATTCTCTGGTGATGTTTTGGCAGGTTACATGGCTAGGGTAGTTCTTGTAATAGGTTTATCTACCTTGTTACAAGCTGTCATGGGGCATGGTCTATCCATGATTTCCGGACCCAATATTATACCATCCTTGGCAATTGTCGCAGCTTTTGCAGTAGGAGGAGAAGAATATGCCCTACAATCTTTCAATGCCTATATAATTGCTGGAATCATTGTCGCTATCTTGGGTGGCCTTGGAATCATAAGTATTATTGGAAGGGTTTGGACTCCATTGGTTCTAGGTTCGATGGTTATGATGGTAGGATTAACTACGAGTTTTACAGGTATGGAGCTTATAGCATCCTACAACACATCTTGGCCATATTATGCAGGGATCTTTTTAGCCTTGCTCTGTGGTTACCTTTCTATTAAAGGCAAGGGGATCTTGGCCAATATTCCAGTTTTAATAACCATATTACTTGGTTATACGGTCTTTATGATTGGTGGGAAATTCGACTGGGAATTAGTACGGGCTATGCCAACTTTTGCCCTACCAAAGCTATTTCCTTATGGCTTGGATATGCCTCCTCTTGACCTCATAATTACTATGGTCATTGTAAATATTTTTTCTGCCATAAATGTTTATGGGAATGTCCAGGGCTATACTGGAATTCTTGGTAAAAAGCTACCAACCTCAACTGAGAAAAGATATTTCACTGTATTTGGGCTTGTAGAAGGTGTTTTAGCCAGTATTTTTGGTGTACCCAGTAATGCCCCTTACGGCGAAAATCTAGGTTTATTACTCCTTACCAAGGTAGCATCAAGGACCTTCATAATAATAGCTAGTTTAATATTCATCGTATTAAGCTTCTTTGGTAAAATTGGTGGAATTATGGCTGCTATGCCTGAACCAGTAGCTGGAGCAGTTTTATTAGGTGTGGCTTCAACCTTAATAGGTATTGGGGCTGATTCTATGAAACAGTCTAAGAAATTTGGGACCAGGGAGATATTTATAGTAGGTTTCTCTGTGTTTTTCGCTCAAGGTACAGCAATGTTGCCAGCAGAATTTTATGATGGATTACCGAGATTAGTTGGGACCTTATTAGGTAATTCGGTAATATTAGTCATAATCTTAGTAATAATTATGGAGCAAATTATATTCAGGGAAAGAATACCTGAAAAAGAAAGTAGTGGAACTAGTTAAATCTTATTAAGAAGGGGGATTATTAAATGACTAAGAAAGTAAGGAAGTATGAAGAATTCCTAGTTGGTGGTAGGGAGGAGTTCTTGAAGAGAGTTGAAGAGGGCTATAGGATTTTCCAAGAGACCAGGACTTACGCTTACCCAACATGGCAATATGGAGAGCCAAAAGGAAAACTATTTAAAGTAGAAGTAGAAGATAGCCCAAGATTTGGAGAAACTGCCTATGTTGAACTTGACTCTGCTCGAACAGCATTTGTAGCAATTGATATGCAGACAGATTTTTGCGGCAAAAATGGTTATGTTGATGTAATGGGATATGATTTATCACTAACAGCTGCTGCAATCAAACCCATCAAAAACGTATTAGATGCTGTCAGAGGAACGGATATAAAGGTATTCCACACTAGAGAAGGTCATGAACCAGATCTTTCAGATGCTCCATACAACAAGGTATTAAGGTCCAAGATTATAGGCGATGGTGTTGGAATCGGTGAAAAACCAGAAGGTGGATTAGGACGACTCTTAACCAGAGGAGAGGAAAACTGGGATATAATTGATGAGCTCTATCCAATCCCAGGAGAAGTTGTAATAGATAAGGCTGGAAAGGGAGCCTTTACAACAAGTAATATGCATCTAATGCTTAAGAATGCTGGAATAACTCACCTGGTAATTACTGGAATTACAACAGATGTTTGTGTTCATACAATTATGAGAGAGGCAAACGATTTCGGATATTGGTGTATAGTTCTGAAGGACTGTGTCGGCGCAACTGACTATGGCAACCATGAGGCAGCTTTAAAGTCCATTAAGATGCAAGGTGGAGTGTTTGGTAATGTAAGTGATTCTGAAAGATTTATAAAGGCTGTAAAAGAGGCTGGACTAAAATAATTGGTCAGGAAATTAATAGTTTCATATAGATAAACATATAGGGGATTTTCCCTTATATGTTTATTTTTTCAAAAAATATGAGTGTGATAGACCATAAAATAGAAAGGATGTCATTACATGGAGAGACAAGATATAACAAATACAAATCTGGAAAATAGCATGGTTGACACTAGTGATAGGATTATGGGTGTTGGAGATTTTATATGGCTTTGGTTGGGAATGACAGCACAAATGGGAGTTTTCTTGTTGGGGGCTTCATTTACAGGCAGGATATCCTATCTGCAAGCCCTACTAGCCATGATAGTTGGTAATTTAATTGTATCAGTTATTTTGATTCTAAATGGAGATGTTGGTACTAAATATGGACTAAATTTTTCCTTGTATTTAAGGGCACCATTTGGAGAACATGGGAGAAAGATACCTACATTTATGAGGGCATTAACTGGGATATTTTGGTTTGGAATCCAGACCTACTATGGGGCCTTGGCAATAGATATTGCAATAGAATATCTAACAGGTTTTTCTAACTGGTTTTTATGGTATATAGTCTTTGCTATAGTACAAATCCTTATAACTGCAGGTGGGATAGGTTGGATTAAGTATATTGAGAATATAGCTGGACCTGCTTTGGCAGTATTATCATTGTGGTTGATATATGTTTTAGTAAAGGGGCATAGTTTTGGAGAATTTATAGCCATGGAGCTTAATGACAGATTGAATTTTTGGGCAGTGGTTACAGCTAACCTATCCTATTGGGTAACTGTAGCAGTAAATATATCCGACTTTACAAGGCATATAGTAGTAGAGGAACCTGATGGGAGCTTTATTAAAAGGAATAAGGTAAGTATATTTGGTCAAGTCCCAGGGATTACCATAGGAATGGTACTCTTTATCTCCGTTGGTATGATTGGAAAATATTATACTGGCCATGGAAATCCTGTTGATATGATTAGTAGTTCATTAGGAGGATACTTTATGTTGGTTGGGCTTTTAATAATTCTGTTAGCTCAACTGAGTACTAATGTCGCTGCAAACCTATATGCACCAGGGAATATACTAAGTGATATATTTTCAGAGAAGCTCAATTTTTCAAAGGCAGTACTAGTAGCTGGTGGAATAGGTATGTTTACCTTCCCTTGGTACTTACTAGATCACTTTCTAACATATCTTCCGCTTGTAGGAGCTTTTCTTTCACCTTTACCGGGGATTATGATAGTAGACTACTATTTAATTAGAAAGACTAACTTAGATATGAATGACTTTAGAGAGCTAACTGATAGATATGAGTATAGTAATGGATTTAATCCAGCAGCTTTAATCACCTATGTGGTGGCTGGATTAGTAGGGATAAGATTTTTGAAGTATTCCTGGTTGGTCTCATTACCAACAGCAGCCCTTCTCTATTATATATTGATGAATAGCTGGATAAAGAAAAAGTATCCCAATAACGTACTTTAGTTAATGTAAATTAATAAGGCTACCGCAAATGCGGTAGCCTTATTGTGTTTAATTATTCTCTTATCTTATAGCTTAATAGCCTTGAAGGCTTCGGTCTGGGCCTTGATTCCTCGTTCAGCTGCGAACCTTTCTATACTAGAAGCTCCGAAGAAGCCGTGAACTCCCTTTGTATTCTTTAATATATATTCAGCATCAGCTGGTTCTGCTATGGGTCCTCCATGGCAAAGAACTATTACATCGGGATTTACTTCCTTAGCAGCATCGGCTATCTCCTGGACCCTCTTGGCACTTTCATCCAGGCTTAGGGCTGTTTGGGCCCCTATACTACCCTTGGTAGTAAGTCCCATATGGGCAACAACTATATCAGCACCAGCCTCAGCCATCTTCCTGGCCTGTTCTGTATCAAATACATAGGGAGTTGTTAGCATGTCAAGTTCATGGGCCTTTCTAATCATTTCTACCTCTAAATCATAGCCCATACCGGTCTCCTCCAAGTTTTGCCTAAAGACACCATCGATAAGCCCAACTGTGGGGAAATTTTGGACTCCTGCAAAGCCCTGGTCCTTTAGTTGTTTCAGAAAGACATCCATGAGCCTAAAGGGGTCAGTACCATTAACACCTGCTAGGACAGGAGTATCCTTAACCACAGGCAGTACTTCGGAGCCCATCTCTACAACTATGGCATTTGCATCTCCATAAGCCAAGAGTCCTGCCAGGGAACCCCGGCCTGCCATCCTATACCTACCAGAATTATATATAATAAGCATGTCACAGCCACCGGCCTCACTACTCTTGGCAGTGATACCAGTTCCAGCTCCTACACCCAGTAGGATTTCACCCTTCTTAATCTTCTCCCTGAACCTATTAAGAATTTCCTGCCTATTCAACCTCATACAAATCACCCTTTCTCTATTTATTCTTAGCTTCTATCATGTCTATTAGCTTTTGGGCAGCTGTCTCAGCAAAGACCTGGTCATTGATTACCGTATCCATTTCGATTATTTCCACGACATCTGTGTTGACCTTAGCCTTAAGGGTCTCAAATAGGGCCTTATCCTCTTCTGGACCATAGAAGGGCTGCCCCTCAACATCTATACCTGAAAGGCCCTTCTTAGGTATCATAAGAACCGTATTTTCTTTGGCTAGGTTTAATTTTTCTGCTATCTTTTCTCCCAAGATCCTGTTTTCTTCAACATTGGTCCTCATCAGTGTAACTGATGGGTTGTGCTTATAGAAATTCCTTCCTGCATACTTGGCCGGAACAGTATCGAAGGCACCGAAGTTGACCATGTCCAAGGCCCCTAGGGACACCACCTGGGGTATTCCATTCAAGGCTGCAGCTTCTAGCCGGTTAGGCCCTGCATTTAAGATACCACCAAACAACTCATCGCACCATTCCGTAGTGGTAAAGTCCAGAACACCTTCGATATAGCCCTCATTAATCAAGCTTTCCATAGACTTGCCACCGGTACCTGTGGCATGGAAGATAAGAACCTCATAACCTCTTGCTTCTAGGTACTCCCTAGCGAAGTTTACTGCAGGGGTAGTCAGGCCAAACATGGTAGCAGCGATTAGGGGTTTGTCAGAAACATATTTCTCAGAATCATAGTTTAACATACCTGCCATGGCATGGGCTGCATTGGTAAAGATTTCTATGGAAATCCTATTTAAGCCTGCCACATCCACAACAGAAGGCATCATGATTAAGTCACTGGTCCCAATATAGAAGGACGTATTTCCTGAAGCTACGGTGGACACCATTATCTTAGGTACACCTATTGGCAGGGCCCTCATACCAGGAGTTACTATGGAGGTTCCACCAGTTCCACCGAAGGAGATAATGCCATCAAACTTACCCTCTTCATAGAGTCGGGGCACTATTTTTTCCATGGCCTTGGATAGGATTTCTGTGGCGTAGGCCCTATCCTTCCTGGCTGAAATCTCCTTGATGTCTTCACCAATTTCAGCTACTATTTCTCCGCTTGTAACATCCACTGGGAAGTCTGAGCCAAATACTCCGGTGTCCATTGTAAAGACTTTTAACCCTAGGTTTTCAAAGATTCCCTTAACATAGGCTAACTCCTTTCCCTTGGTGTCAAAGGTTCCTGCAATACAAACAGTTTTCATACTTTACCTCCTCTTCATATTATTTCTCTATCATTATTAGTTTGCTCCTTATTCCTATAAGGATTCCCCTTGATAAGAGGAATCCTTATATCCAAAGATTAGCTATAATACTTACCTGCCTTTTCCTCCAGGTATCTAAGTTCTTCAGGTGTAGACTCCCTCCCTAAATCAGCATTTTGATAAGGGTAGCGGCCAAACTCCTCCAAGACCTCCCTGTGGAGGTTCTCGAAGTAGATGAACTCCTCATCTCCCAACTCCTCAAAGTATTTAAAGGCCCAATCATGGAGGGCTAGGGATTCAGAATGCATAAAGGGGAGGAGGATATACTTCTTTTCTATGGGCTTTAGTTTAGCATAGTCGGGATGGTTTACTGCCTCCTGGGATAAGGCGACAGCCATCTTATCCTGGGTGTAGGAACGGATATCATTTCTAAATAGGTTTCTGGAAAACTGGTCTAGAACAATAATCTCAGCCAGCCTCCCTCGAATATCCTCCCTCCATTCAACCAAGAGGCCATCTGCTCCAGCCTCCCATGTGGCTAGGAACTTTTCACGAATTAATTCATCAAACTCCTCATTAACCTGAAAATGAAGAGGAATATGCTTAGGATCAAACCAAAAATCCAAGACTTCCTTCCAATTTACAACTGCCATATGATCTCTCCTTATATAATGTATTTACGTTAATTAAGGATAACGCATAATCCTTTTTAAACAAGTTTATACACTTTATTGTGTATAATAGTTTTATTAGATAGAGTGTCATCGAACTCTCCTTGAGACTCAGATCTCGTTACTGAAA
>JAAYTL010000109.1 GCA_012518035.1 Tissierellia bacterium
ATATATCACCTTATTTAACTGTGGCGGAGAGGGTGGGATTCGAACCCACGTGGGCTTGCACCCTAACAGTTTTCAAGACCGCCCCGTTATGACCACTTCGGTACCTCTCCAAATTATTCATGATCATAAGATGGTGATCCATCCGCGACTCGAACGCGGGACACCCTGATTAAAAGTCAGGTGCTCTACCGACTGAGCTAATGGATCTGAAAAAATGGCTGGGGTGACAGGACTCGAACCTGTGAAATGACGGAGTCAAAGTCCGTTGCCTTACCGACTTGGCTACACCCCAACGAATGGCGCGCCTGGGAGGATTCGAACCCCCGGCACATGGATTAGAAGTCCATTGCTCTATCCTACTGAGCTACAGGCGCATATTATTGAATTATTACTTTTGTCTACGCCTAGGGCTTCGACGTTAGGATCTAGTGGAGCACCTGTTGGGCACTTAGATTATTCGCTTTAATAGAGTACTCTTCGAGTACTACCGATTGTAATGTCTCCACCTAAAGCTTCGACTGTAAAGCTTCTATGGAGCGGGTGAAGGGAATCGAACCCTCGCAACCAGCTTGGAAGGCTGGGGCTCTACCACTGAGCTACACCCGCAAGATATTATGTCTTAGCTTAAAGCTTTGACTATTAAGATTTAATGGTGTACCCTGGGGCACTCCCAATTGTAATGTCTCCACCTACGGTTTCGACCGAAAAGATTTTTTGGTGGAGGAGACTGGATTTGAACCAGTGAAAGCATAGCTAACGGATTTACAGTCCGTCCCCTTTAGCCACTTGGGTACTCCTCCATATATTGTTGGAGCACTCACCGAGTACTACCAATTGTAATGTCTCAACTTACAACGGTAAACATTCAATGGAGCTGGCGAGAGGACTTGAACCCCCAACCTACTGATTACAAGTCAGTTGCTCTGCCAATTGAGCTACGCCAGCAACTTGTGATATATAAACTTAATGGCGACCTGGAAGGGACTCGAACCCTCGACCTCCAGCGTGACAGGCTGGCATTCTAACCATCTGAACTACCAGGCCATGGTGGGCGCAATAGGACTTGAACCTATGACCCCCTGCTTGTAAGGCAGGTGCTCTCCCAGCTGAGCTATGCGCCCGAATATGGTCCTTATGGACACTATAAACAATTAACTACTGAAAAATTAAATTGGTGACCCTACCGGGATTCGAACCCGGGTTACCGCCGTGAAAGGGCGGTGTCTTAGGCCGCTTGACCATGGGGCCGTATTGGCGTCCGGCAGTAGTTCGGTGGTGGTGGGGGTCTCCATAGAATACACCCTGCCGGGATAACTCCTGCCTTCCCAAAAGATTACGACTAATGAACAATAATTAATTGGTGAGCCATGGTGGACTCGAACCACCGACACCCTGATTAAAAGTCAGGTGCTCTACCGACTGAGCTAATGGGTCTAACAGTGCAAATAAATGGGGTGGATGATGGGACTCGAACCCACGATCTCCAGAGCCACAATCTGGCGCCTTAACCAGCTAGGCCACACCCACCACAAGAGCTGCACCTGCTCTAACACAAAGCTAGACCATATCTTCATATGGCTGTTTGAGTGTCAACACTATAAAATTATAGCAGCTTTATTCCTGCTTGTCAACATAATTCTTGAGAAATTGGCAAAATTCTTGCCTCAATTTTTTCTCCTATCTCAATGAGCCCAAAGGTCTTAGTTCTTGACATCCCACGAGGAAAAGACGGACTACCTGGATTCAAGATTATTATATTATCATGTAAAAGATTTATGTGTACATGGGTATGTCCAAACAAAACAATATCTGCTCCCAACTCCAAGGCCCTATAATAAAGATTATCTAAATTCCTTGACACCCTATATTTGTGACCATGGGTTATAAAAAATTTTTTACCAGCAAGTTCAACAAGCGCATCTTCCTTATATGATGACCCATAGTCTCCATTCCCTTTTACAATGATAATGGGTAGCTCAAAGATCTTAGAGATCTTCTCACCATCTTCCACATGGTCCCCTAAATGGATGAGGAGGTCAGGCCTATCAGTGGAAGACAGAGCTTCAATAATCTCCTTGTTATGTCCATGGGTATCACTAATCACAACAATCCTCATCTATTTCACCTTTAACAAATCTCTTATCAAGTCCTGGACCCCTTCTAGGGCTTTAGCCCTATGACTTATCTTATTCTTAACATCCTCTCCCAACTCAGCAAAGGTCTTGGAATATCCTTCTGGTATAAACAAGGGGTCATAGCCAAACCCCTTACTTCCCCTTGCCTCAAAACCTATGTGTCCCTTGCATTCACCCTTAATCGTAAAGACTTCTTTATCTTCCGTTATCAGGCTCATCACAGTTATAAACCTAGCTCCTCTTTCTTCTAGGGGAACATCTTTTAACTCTTCCAGTAGTCTGAGGTTATTATTCTCATCATTACCCTCTTCTCCAGCATATCTAGATGAATAAACCCCAGGGGCTCCATCCAGGGCATCCACAAAGAGTCCTGAGTCATCTGCCATGACCATATAGTCAACCCTAGCTGCCAGGGCCTGGGCCTTTTTTAGGCTGTTCTCCTCTAAAGTCTGGCCATCCTCATCAACTTCGAAATCCAAACCAACATCCTGCTTGGATAATACTTCTATTGGTAGGCCTTTTAGAATATTTTTAATCTCTTCCACCTTATGCCTATTATTAGTAGACAAGATAAGTTTTCTAGATATCATCCTCTGGATTCTCCTTTTTCCCAATTAAATCAGCTATCTCACCTAGAGCTTCCCTTTGCAACTCAATTAGCTCCCTGTTACCCTTTTCTCCTAAATCCAAGATTACATCCAATTCTTCCCTAGAAAAGGTTGCCTCTTCACCAGTCCCTTGAATCTCTATAAATTTTCCTTCATCGGTCATAACTAGGTTCATATCAACCTTAGCAGAAAAATCTTCCTCATAGCATAAGTCCAGTAGCGGTCCATCTTCGCCTATCCCAACACTAATAGCTGAAACAAAATTGGTTAAAGGTAGGTTTTCCAATTCTCCCTCTTCATATAGCTTGTAAAGGGCATCAGCCATTGCTACAAAACCGCCAGTTATAGATGCCGTCCTTGTCCCCCCATCCGCCTGGATAACATCACAGTCTATCCAAATAGTTCGCTCGCCAATACTCGTTAGATCAACAACCGTCCTTAGGGACCTTCCTATCAGCCTTTGGATCTCCTGGGTCCTGCCATCTATCCTACCCCTGGACGCATCCCTTACCTTTCTGGAAGCAGTGGAGCCTGGCAGCATGGAATACTCAGAAGTTATCCAGCCCGTATTGCTTCCCTTCAAAAATGGTGGCACCCTGTCCTCCACCATGGCAGTACAGATTACCTTGGTATTCCCCATCTCCATAAGTACCGAACCATAGGGATGCATTAAATAATTCCTAGTTATCTTAACCTTTCTTATTTCATCAAACTTCCTCTTGTCAATCCTCATCTCTATCTCTCCATTCTTTTAGTCACTATATATTTTACCAAATATCCCTCCTATTATCTATAATAATGATGGAAATAAGATTTGCAGAGGAATTAAAAAAGACCTGAAACACTTAATAAAGTCCTCCAGATCTTCTATAAAAGAAAAACTTTAGATACCCAGGTAATCCTAAAGAATAGTTTCTATTTCTTAATACTCATTGGCAAAGACCGGTATGCTACTGTTTACTGCGGTCCCATCCAAAAGTAGTTCTACTGAATCAATTTCTTCAAATTGACTTAAGGTAAGCCCTACATTCTTCATCAAATCATCCAGCACTCCACTATTCTCTAAACCAGTAATTCCTTCCGTATTGATATCAACAAAGGCAGTTCCATCCTTGATTTCAACACCTTGCAGGCTAATACCGCTAGGAATATCCGTTTTTAAGCCAGTTTCAACAGGTGGGCCCTGGAATAATAGTTCTAATGCAGTATGGACATTTGCAATAGGGGCCATGGTGGGTATAGTCAAGGGGATAAAATATTCATTGTGGTCTTCCCCTCCCTTGTAATAGACCATAACCTTTGAGCTCCCCTCATCCTCCCTGCCTATGAGGTTAATATTGGCCCTCTCTAATGGAGAGTCAATTGCCACACTGTTTCGCAGGACAGGGATAATCTTGCCTTCCACCATTATTTGCACCCTCTTTATAGTTGGGAACTCTGTTAGGGTATATACAATTCCCTTGATTAGGTTTTCTTCGTCCTTTTCAGTCTCTACATTTTGGATTTCCTTGGAAAAGTCTATTTTACATAGACCAGTATCCTGGTCAATGGCCATGCCTAATACCTCTGTTCCCATAGGTATCAAAGGGCTTAAACCTGTATTGGCCAAGGCCTCTCTTAACTCAGTGCTATCAACCATGTTCCTAATGGTGGTTTTTGCAATCCCCTCTTCCCAAGGAATCCTCTTCATAACTGGTACCAGGTATCCATCCTTATCCTTAAAATAGAAGACTGTTTTTCTCATTCCCTCATCTTCTACGATTTCTATTTCTGGTTTCTCAGAGCTAATGATTTCTATTTCATCGTCCACGGAAGCCCTATCCTCATCAAGTAAACTATTACCAAGTTTAACTAGTGTTATTGCTAAAATAACGATTAAACCAATTATAACAATTCTTCTACTGATCATAAAAACCCCCCTCCTATATTATTAACTATATTATATTAGGGGTGGTATTATTCTATTATAAGGAACTATTTTCTCTTGGTAGTTGAAAAAAAACCACCGCTGACTGGGCTGATATTACTTACCGTTATAAAGGCCTTGGGGTCATACTCATAAACTATATTTTTCAACTTAACCAAATCCTTCCTATTTAGGGCAACATATAGGACCTCCCTAGGCCCATCCTTGCCATAGCCCTCCATCACAGTGATCCCAAATTTCTTAGCCCTTAGACTATTGATTAAATCCTGATTCTTATCTGTTTTAAGAATAATCTGGGCTCCAAGGTTACCCAGGGCAATCTTATTCTCTATGGTAATACCTACATAGTTTCCAGTGGCAAATCCCAGGGCATAGAACAAAAGATTTATCGGATCATCTAAGCTAGAAACTACCTTACCCAGGGCTACTATATATAGGATCACTTCAAAAAAGCCAATGAAGGCTGCCTGAACCCTTCTGCCTTGAACCACCATTAAGGTCCTGAAGGTCGTCAAAGACACATCACATACTCTCATTAGAAATATAAGTAGATACCATAACATGAATCTACACTCCCCTCAAAAAAATAATAGTAGGAAGAATAATCTTCACTACCTAGCTTACTACATTTCCATAGCTTTTTATACCCTTATTTAAATCATCTTAAATTTAAGTATATAATAAATACAGTTATAAGTTTGATAATACTACATCACAAATAAGTTAAACCCAGTAGGAACCCTAAATGGATAAGAAGTTCGCTTTTAGGATACCATAAAAGTAAAGAAATTGTAGGAGGCTTTCTTTATGATAGCATGTTCTGAAAACTGTATTTATGCAAAGGAAGGTCTATGTTGGTTAAAGGAAGTTACTAAGCCTTCTAATACGCCTATTAAAGATTGTCCCTATTTTGAACCTAAGGAGAAACAGAAGGAGGGGCCTTAGCCCCTCCATTAATTTTATTCAGCTGCCTCTGCTACATCATCATCAGAGTTCCAAATTTCTTCGTTAAATTCTCCTTCTTGTTTGGATATAATAGTTGTACAAACAGCGTCTCCAGTTATGTTCATAGCTGTCCTACCCATATCGTAGATCCTGTCTATACCGAATATTAATCCTACCCCTTCAATTGGAAGGCCTACAGTAGTAAGTACCATAGATAGCATTATGGCACCAGCGCCAGAAACTCCAGCTGTACCAATTGAAGCCAGTGTAGCGGCCAATACTATGGTTAGGGCCATGCTGACAGTTACTTCAATTCCATAGGCTTGGGCAATAAATACGGCTGCAACCCCTTGATATATTGCTGTACCGTCCATATTTATAGTACTACCAAGAGGTAGAGCAAATGCTGCTACATCCTCTGATGCACCTATCTTGTTTACAGTTAGGTCCATGTTTGCTGGTAGGGCGGCCGCACTACTTGCTGTTGAGAAGGCAATCAACATTGCTGGTGAAAGCTTCTTAACAAACCTAAAGATGGATAATCCGGCAAGTCCCTTTAGCATACCACCATAGACAACAAACAAGTGGATTAGTAAAGCTAAGTACACTGCAAGAACTGATTTTCCTAATGGTAGGATTACAGTCACACCTAATTGAGCGAAGGTCCTAGCAACCAAGGCGAATACCCCTATAGGAGCTAGAGTCATTACCATGCTAACCAATTTCATTACTAGCTCATTTAACTCTTCAAATAGATCTAAAACTCTCTTACCCTTATCACCTATGATAGTTAGGGCGATACCAGTTAATATTGCAAATACAATTATTTGAAGCATGTTTCCTTCAGCCAAAGCTTGAATTGGGTTTCTTGGTACCATTTCATATAGTACTTGGGCTATAGGTACAGGCTCCCTAGCTTCGTAGTCAACTTGGTCTATGGCACCCATATCTAGGCCTACACCAGGACTGATTACAAATGCTAAAATAAGTCCAATAACTATAGCTACTGCTGTAGTAACTAAGTAAAATCCTATGGTCTTACCACCAACTCTACCGAGTTTTTTGACGTCACCCATACTAGCGGCTCCATTTACCAGTGAAACAAATACCAATGGTACTACAACCATCATTATTCCTCTTAGAAATACTTGTCCCACGAATTGTAGGATACCATCAACCAATACTGCATCCCTTAAGGTACCTGCTGGCATATAATGAATAATAATACCTACTATACCACCGATGAGCAAGCCAAGAAGTACCTTTTGTGCCAATCCCATTCTTTGTTTAGCTTTTTCCATAATATACCTCCTCGTATAATAGTAATTGCAAGGAAATATTATATATTTTTATAGAGATAATAGCCTTGCAATCTATTGTCTCTTTTTTATTTCCTTTGTATAGACCAATAACAATGTCTGTGGTTTAATGATGGTAGAAGCCATTAAGGAAAGTTCAGAGCCTCCTTG
>JAAYTL010000110.1 GCA_012518035.1 Tissierellia bacterium
ACATATAATGAGTCGGTAGGCAACAGTTTTATGCACGGACGTACTAGCCCTAAAAAAGACTCGTTGCTCTACCCTTTCATTATATAAAAAATAGTGCAAGAAAGGATAATTCCTTCTTACACTATTTATGGTACTAAAAAGGAGACTCAAAGCTGGAAATGGACCTGGGTGTCCTTGATAGTCCCAACCCTAACTGGCCTGATCTTGTGCTTTCTAGTAGCCCAGGGGGCTAGGTTATTAAATCTTGTTTAGGCTAGTGGAATATTTTTTCATCTTATGTGAAAAATAATAAAAAATACTAAGGAGGATTTTATGACTAGGAATAAATACAAGGATAAGCACATGGATAGGCCTATAGAGAATCATAGCACCGCTGCCTGGGCCAATAGGAGTGAGTTAAAACCTGTTTCACAGGTGAGTATACCGGATCTAGACCAGGTGGAGAATGCCAAGGACTATGTTGACTCCAACCAAAAATAAGAGGATTCATGTACTAAAAAAAGAAGGCTTAAAAAGCCTTCTTTTTTATAAGATATGGTGCTCAGATAGGAGTTTGTACCTTCTATACCTCTCTTCTGCATCTGACTTGGACTGTTCATATAAGTCTTCAGCATATTCTGGGAATACATTGGCCAGGGATGAATATCTGATTTCTCCCTGGATGAATTCCCTATAGTCAGCAAAGGGTTCCTTGGAATCCAGAATAAAGGGGTTCTTGCCCTCCTCCTTAAGAAGGGGATTATATCTATAAAGGTGCCAATATCCAGCCTCCACAGCCCTTCTCTCTTCCATAATACTGGTTCCCATTCCTGTTTTAATTCCGTGACTAATACAAGGAGAATATCCTATTATTATAGATGGTCCCGGATAGGATTCAGCCTCCTTAATGGCCCTGATGGTCTGATTCATGTCAGCCCCCATGGCTATTTGAGCAACATATACGTTGCCATAGCTCATGGCCATTAAGCCTAAATCCTTCTTTTTGGTCCTCTTACCACCTGCAGCCAGCTTGGCAACACTGGATTTTGGTGTTGACTTAGAAGCCTGACCTCCTGTATTGGAATAGATTTCCGTATCCATCACAAATATGTTGATATCCTCTCCTGATGCCAGTACATGGTCTAATCCTCCATATCCAATATCATAGGCCCAGCCATCTCCACCTATGGACCATATGGACCTCTTAATCAAGAAATCCTTCTTATCTAGGATATCTTTCACTAGGGGATTTGATTTATCATCATACTCTTCCAGCAGATCTAAGAGCCTTTGGGAGGCTAGTTTTGACCCTTCTCCATCATCCATATTATCTAACCAATCCCTTATGGCAATCTTTATGCTCTCATCCAATGAAGAGTTCAGGGCCTCCTCCATGGATTCCATAAGCCTCTGGCGTGAATGTTTGACCCCCAAGAGCATCCCGTAACCGAATTCTGCTGCATCTTCAAAAAGGGGGTTTATCCATGCAGGACCCTTGCCATCAGCCCTAGTACTATAGGCTATAGATGGGGCAGACCCTCCCCAGATGGATGAGCAGCCAGTGGCATTGGATATCATCATCCTATCTCCAAACAACTGGGTCAATAGTTTTATATAGGGGGTTTCTCCACAACCTGGACAGGCCCCATTGAATTCTAAGAGGGGTCGCTTGAACTGACTTCCCCTAAGGGTAAAGACTCCAGGAACCTCCTTCTCAGTAACAGTCATGGCAAATTCCCAGTTGTCAGCCTGCTTTTCAATCTCAGGCTCTGCTGGTTGCATAATCAGGGCCTTGCCCTTG
The DNA here is from genome assembly GCA_012518035.1 of Tissierellia bacterium. Taxonomy (GTDB): domain Bacteria; phylum Bacillota; class Clostridia; order Tissierellales; family Tissierellaceae; genus JAAYTL01. Next base: position 1,781 of record JAAYTL010000110.1, read on the forward strand.
GCTGGGCAAACATCAGCACAGTTACCACATCCGGTACAATCCAAGGGGGAGACCTGAACCCTTATCTGGTACTTATCGTAACCCTTGCCATTAGCCTGTTTAGTTTCAAAGGATTCTGGCTTTCTTTTCACTTCCTCTTCGTCTAGAAGTATTAGCCTAATGGTAGCATGGGGACATACATAGGAGCATCTTCCACACTGGATACAGCGCTCTATAATCCATTCAGGGACCAAGGGGGCTATACCCCTCTTCTCATAGGCGGTGACACCTAAGGGGAAGGTTCCATCCTCCATTCCCACGAAGGTACTTACAGGTAATTCATCTCCCTCATGTCTAGCCATTGGCCTCTCTATTTTCTCTATAAAGACTGGTAACTCCTTAGGCTCACCCTCATCATCCTCAAGAGCCTCCCATGAGGATGGGACATCTACCTTGATTAGTCCACCTATAGCCCTGTCTATAGCCTGATTGTTCTTTTCTACTATGTCCTTGCCCTTTTTCCCATATAGCTTTTCAACATTTTCCTTTAAATAACCCAGGGCCTCTTCTACAGGTATTATATCAGCCAACTTAAAGAAGACTGCCTGCATTACCATGTTTATCCTGTTCCCTAATCCTACGTCTGTAGCTATCTTGAGGGCATCTATAATATAAAATTTGATGTCATTTTTAGCTATATAGTTCCTTATGGAGGCTGGTAACTTTTCATCCAGTTCGTCTACTTCCCAAGGGCAATTGAGGACAAAGGTCCCGCCCTTTTTCAGTCCCTTTAGAAGGTCCAACTTGTAAACAAAGGAACTATTGTGGCAGGCCACATAATTCGCATCATAGACCAAGTAGGGTGACCTCAAGGGTTTATCACCAAATCTCAAGTGTGATACTGTGGTTCCGCCTGACTTCTTACTATCATAGGAGAAGTAGCCCTGGACATACTTATCCGTCTTATCCCCAATGATACTAATGGCTGACTTGTTGGCCCCAACAGTCCCATCTGACCCCAGACCCCATATCCTACATTGGATAGTCCCTTCTGGAGTAGTATCTATAATATCCTCCTCCGGTAGTGACAGGTGGGTGACATCATCTACTATTCCTATGGTAAACCTATCCAGGGGCCTTTCTTTCTTCAGGTTATTAAATACAGCCATGATTTGAGAAGGCCTGGTATCCTTTGAAGATAGCCCATACCTACCGCCTACAATAAGGGGCGGCTGCTCCATATCCTTCAAGGCCTTGACTACGTCTAGATATAAGGGCTCACCACCAGCTCCAGGCTCCTTGGTCCTATCCAGGACTGCCATCTTTTTTACTGTCCTAGGCAGGGCCTCTATGAGATGCTTTTCTGAAAAGGGCCTGTATAGATGGACCTTGATTAGCCCATACTTTTCACCCTGGGAATTCAGGTAATCTATGGTTTGGCAAATGGTATCACATGCGGACCCCATGGCAACAATGATGTTTTCTGCCTCCTGATCTCCATAATAATCAAATAGCCTATAGCTTCTACCAGTCTTTTCCCTAAATTCATCCATATAGGACTGAACTATATGGGGAATGGCATCATAGAAGGGGTTGCTACTTTCCCTTTCCTGGAAGAAGATATCCGGATTTTGGGTTGTTCCTCTGGCCACAGGATGGTTGGGACTTAATGACCTATCCTTGAACTCTTTAATAGCCTGTAAATCAACCATCTCCTGGATTAATTTATAGTCAACGATCTCCACCCTTTGATACTCATGGGATGTTCTAAATCCATCAAAAAAATGTATAAAGGGGATTCTGGATTTAATGGCTGCCAGATGGGCGATTATGCCCAAATCCATACATTCCTGGGGGTTGGCTGAGGATAGCATGGCAACCCCTGTCTGCCTACAGGCCATGACATCCTGATGGTCTCCATAGATTGATAGGGCATGGCTTGCCACGGTCCTGGCTGCAATGTGAAAGACGCCTGGTAGCAGCTCCCCCGCCATCTTATACAGGCTAGGTATCATCAATAATAAGCCCTGGGAAGAAGTGAAAGTAGAAGCTAGGGAGCCTGCCTGTAGGGACCCCCTCATGGCAGCTGCTGCTCCTGCCTCCGACTGCATCTCCACCACGTGAACCGGCTGACCGAATATATTCTTCCTGCCTTGCTGCGCCCATTGGTCGACGCTATCCGCCATACCGGAAGACGGCGTAATAGGATAAATCCCTGCCACCTCGGTAAAAGCGTAAGATGCGTGGGCAGCAGCCGTATTTCCATCCATCGTTACAAAGTTCTTTTTCTTTGCCATTGTTCTCCCCCATTAATCAATTCGAGCTGTTTTTTCACTCAAACAGTATAACACGCCGCTTCTGTCATAACCTTGAACACGTCGCGACGTTCATTCCTAACAT
>JAAYTL010000111.1 GCA_012518035.1 Tissierellia bacterium
AATGGGAATTTATATCAAGAAAATGGGACAGGATTTAAGTTTCCTGCCCTTTTAAACCTATGATTACCCCCTACTTTTTCTTTTTCCTTGATAAGGATAGGCCTCCAAATCCACTAATTATTGCCATATAGAAACCAAAGTCATAGCCAAATCCTGTGTTTATGGGTTCATAGATACCCCTAGTACTATCTCCTAATGATAGAAGTAGGGATAGAGGAGCTATCCAACCATGCCATATTCCCGATAGAAAGGTGGCCGGGTCTTCCTCCGTATAGGAGCCATCCCTTGGTAAACAACCTGTTAATATGATGATACTAATTAGAATTAATAATGACAATTTCAATTTCTTGTTTGTTATCTTATCCACCAAAACCCCTCCTGTATTATTCTTAGCTTTATTATATTAACCAAAAGTAATAAAAACAAGTAAAACATCTAATTTACAAGTCTGGAGCCTTGATTTAACTATATTGTCATTGACTTTACCTAGTCTTAGTACTAGTATTAAAATAGTAAGTCCAAAGGTCTAAACATCAAGATTAGGGGGTATCAGGTTGAAAGAACTTTTACTGAAAAGAAAATCAAGATTTGTTTTATACATATTTGCTTGTTTTATACCAGTATTTGATAAGTTGCTTATGGACTTATCCTTATCCTTACTTATAGGTAGCGTTCAGGTAGGGAGAATGGAGTATTTCATTAGGGTTTCTACGATTTCTGTTGGCATAGTTGCTTTAGGTTCTATTCTTTATATCATATCTAGGTTTTTGAGAATTTCCTATATGAGGGATACCCTCCTGGACATCAGGCTCTTAGCCTTTGAAAGGATATTAAACCTTGATTATAAGGAGTTTAATAATAAGTCTAAGGACTCATATATTTCCAATCTAATTAACGATATAAATATTTTTGAGAATAACTTTTTCTTACAACTGATCAATCTAATCTTTCGAGGGGGTGTATACCTAGTATCCCTTACCATAATTGCATTTCTGGATATTAGGTTTGCCATCATTTCCCTTCTTGTATCCATCCTACTATTTTACATAAGTCGCATTTTTGAAGAAAAGACAGTTAGGCTACAGGAAGAGGTTTCAGACAAGAATGAGGCCTTTGCTGTGGACATGTCTAATACCTTCAATGGACTGGAAATCCTGAAGTTGAATAATGTTGAAAATAGATTTCTTAGGAAGGCCTTAGGCTCCATAACTGGCTTAGAAAGAAGAAAGTTATCCTATAATATCTATTCAGATACCCAAAGAAGGATTATGGAATTCCTAGGTTTCGGCTTTCTAACTGGCTCCCTGGTATATGTAGCTGTTCTCATGAGTGGAGACGTCTCCTTGACCAGGGCTACATTGATAGTCCAATTATCCAATGGCTGCATATGGAATATAACTTCAATTCTCCCTCTCTACAATCAGTTGAAATCATCGGTAAATATATTTAATAAAATCACCAAAGGCCTTGAGGATAATAAGAGTATTTCCAAGGGAGATAAGGAATTTAGCTTTGAGAGAGAAATAGAAGTAGAAAACCTATCCTTTGCTTATGGAGATAAGGAGATTTTAAAGGATGTATCCTTTAAAATTGAAAAGGGTAAAAAGTACCTCATTAAAGGCGCTAGTGGAGCAGGTAAAACTACACTAATCAAGCTCTTATCCATGACCTATGATGATTACAAGGGTAGGATCCTGGTAGATGATGTAGACTATAAGGAAATTGATGAATATACTTTTAATCAAAAGGTATCCTTTATTTATCAGGATGTCTTCCTCTTTGAGGATACCATCTACAACAACATAGCCCTCTATAAGGAATATGATGATGAAAAGGTCCTTGGAGCTGCTTTGAAGGCTGGATTGGATAGTCTGTTGGAGAAGAAAGAAAATGGCATTAATGAAATGTTACTGGAAAATGGTAAAAACCTTTCTGGTGGTGAAAGGCAGAGGATTTCAATTGCTAGAGCCATTGTCAAGGATTCGGAAATTCTATTTGTAGATGAGGGAACCTCTAGTCTGGATGAGGAGCTGGGAAGGTTGGTTGAGGATACCATCCTGTCATTAGACACAACAGTTATCGCTATTTCCCATAGGTACTATAGGGGAATAAGTGAAAGGTATGATTATGTGCTTGAAATCAAGGATAAGAGAATTGAAGTATATGAAGCAGACAAGTACTTTATGGAGGTAGCCATATGAAAAAATCCATAAGTAGATCATGGCCCTACCTATTGTTAGCCTTAGCTGTCCTAACAATAGTAGTAAGCCTAGAGGGTTATATCACCATTAAGATGATGACAATA
>JAAYTL010000112.1 GCA_012518035.1 Tissierellia bacterium
CTTCTACATGTAATTTTTAATAATTATATCAAAGAATAAGATTGATTTATAGACTAGGACTTAAATCAAATGAGCATAATTTAAAAATAAGCCTTGACATAATTCTAATTTGTTATTATAATTAACTTGTAATGATTACAAGATAGTAATTATTTTAATTTCTCTGTTAAAGGATGTGTCTTTATGGACTTAAGCTTCGAAGACTTAAGAAAGGAATTAAAAAATAAAAATCTTCGTCTTTCACACCAAAGGCTCAAGGTCCTAGAGTTCCTAACTAATAATAGGATTCATCCAACTGTGGATCAAATCTATAGGGGGCTTCACAAGGATATACCCACCCTTTCAAAGACTACTGTTTATAACACCTTAAATGCCTTGGTAGATGCTGGTATAGTAAAGCCTATTACCATAGAGGATAATGAGGCTCGTTATGATATAGCAACCCAAGACCATGGACATTTTAAGTGTGAGGTTTGTGGGAATATCTATGACTTTGATATAAATATTAGTGCCTTTAATCCCAGTGACTTGGATGACTTTAAGATTAAAGACAGGGATGTATATTTTAGGGGCATTTGTCCCAATTGTAAAAAATAATAAAATGACATGGAGGAGATATCAATGAATAAGACAATTGAGAACCTATTAGAAGGCTTTGCAGGAGAATCACAGGCTACTAGAAAATATATGATTTATGCTGAAAAGGCAGAAAAAGAAGGCCTAATAAATGCTGCTAAATTATTTAAGGCTGCAGCCCTGGCTGAGGAGATTCATGCTAAAAGCCATCTACAAGCAGCTGGAAAGATCGGTACTACCGCGGAAAACCTACAAGATGCAGTTAATGGTGAAACATATGAGTTTGAGAGTATGTATCCAAAATTCATAGAAGAGGCTGACCCTGAAAATGATAAGGCTGCAATAAGATCCTTTACTTATGCAATGGAAGCCGAAAAAGTTCATGCTGAATTATATAAGGAAGCCTTGGAAAATATAGAAGAAAGTGAAGAAGTATTCTATTACTTATGTCCAGTGTGTGGAAATATAGAAAAATTTGTTCCAGATAAATGTTCAATATGTAATGTTGATGGAGCCAAGTTTATCAAATTTTAATTAGGAATCATTATTACCCATATAAAAACTAAGAGGTGCCAGGTTATCACCCGCCCTCTTAGTTTTTTTATTATTGAATTTTTCTACTTCCTGGTTTCTCTAGGGGGATTTTCCCTTCTTTGCAAAGGGGACATTCTTGAGGACTATAGGAGACTATGTCTTCAGATAATCCTGCTACAAACTTGGTATCAAAATCAACCTTCCCACCAGTCCTATCTACTAATACTGCCACCCCTACTAGTTGTCCACCTTCCCTCTTGACAATATCAATTACCTCTTTAACTGAGCCTCCAGTGGTTATAACATCTTCAACAACCAAAACCCTTGCTCCCTTGGGAATTGTAAATCCCCTACGAAGGGTCATGGTGTCACCTTCCCTCTCAGTAAATATCCCTATAGTACCTAGTTGTCTGGCAAATTCATAGGAGATGATAATACCACCTGTCGCTGGCCCAACAACCAGGTCTATCTTATCATCTTTAAATTCCTCTGCAATAGCCCCTATGACCTCCTCTGCATATTGGGGATGCTGCAAGAGTCGAGCACACTGCATGTAAACCTCGCCATGCCTACCAGATGTGTATAAAAAATGACCCCTTCTAAGTACATCCAATTCATAAAATATATGCCTTATCCTATCCCTATCTATCATTATACCAACCTCCTATATGATACCCCTGATTTCTTCCAGGGAGCTTATACCTTCTTTTTCCATAAAGTCTTCTATTTCATGGATTATGTCCAGGGAAATATCTGGCTTAATAAAATTGGCACTACCCACTTGGACTGCAGCAGCCCCTGCCATTATAAATTCAAGGGCATCTATTCCACTAGTTATTCCTCCTATTCCTATTACAGGAATATCCACTTCCTTACAAACCTCATATACCATCCTTAAGGCTATGGGTTTTATAGCTGGACCTGAGAGGCCTGCAGTAATGTTGTTAAAAATCGGTTTTCTTTTATATACATCTATAGCCAGAGCATTAAAGGTATTCACCAGGGAGAGTCCATCTGCTCCTGCCTCTGCACAGGTTACAGCCATTTCCCTAATATTTTCAGCATTTGGTGAAAGCTTTACTATCATTGGCTTTACAGCAACTTCCTTACAGGCCTTGACCACCTCATAGGCTGACTCACACTTAATCCCAAAGGCCATACCTCCAGTTTTTACATTGGGACAGGATATATTCAATTCTATGAAATCAATCCCTGTCCCATTTAATAGCTTAACTCCTTCTACGTATTCCTCGATGGTCCCACCACCTAAGTTTGCCAAGATTACAAGATCCTTATCCTCCATAAAATCAAGC
>JAAYTL010000113.1 GCA_012518035.1 Tissierellia bacterium
AATCAGAAGAGGCCTTGGTTAGCTCACATCTATCTGCCAGCTCCTCTTGGGTTAAGCCATTCTTCTTTCTTAATATTTTGATTTTCTCTCCAATATTCATACAAATTCTCCTTCAATTAGTTAACTATAGATTAACAAAATGTTTAAAATTACTAAACTTTTATCGACTTAATCATTATAAATAAATTAACCAATGATGTCAATATCTTTTTAAAAAAACAATTCCAAGTAAACAGAAAATCTTATCGCCTATTGAAAGATTCTCTACTACTTGGAATTAATACTAAATATTAATAACCCTATTCTATTGTATAAACCTTCATATTCTTAACCGCATTTTCCACTAGACTGTCTACATCCAAGGCCTCTTCTGATTTAACTATATCCTCCACCCTTGGTTTCGTTACTGGATGCTTGGGCAGGAAGACCGTGCAGCAATCTTCAAAGGGGCGGATAGATATATCATAGGTCTCTATATCTTCGGCTATACGGACTATATCTACCTTGTCCATGCCTATAAGAGGCCTAAAGACAGGCAGTTTTACTGCGTTGTTAGTTACAGCTATTCCCTGAACAGTTTGACTGGCCACTTGACCCAGACTCTCACCAGTAATTAGAGCATGGTACTTGTTATCACTGGCAATCCTTTCTGCAATTCTCATCATAAATCTTCTAGATAGTATGGTCATTTCTCGTTCTGGGCATTTGGAGTTGATTTCTTTTTGAATCTCCAAAAGGTTTACACTAAAAAACTTGATCTTACCAGTATACCTAGCTAAAGTTTCAGCCAAATCCTTAACCTTTTCCTCAGCTCTCTCAGATGTAAAGGGATATGAGTGATAGTGGACGGCATTGATGGTTAAACCCCTCTTGGCCATGATAAATCCAGCCACTGGGCTATCTATTCCTCCGGAAAGTAATAGGAGCCCCTTGCCACCTGTACCTGCTGGTAGACCACCATGGGTCTTAATCCTTTCCGTATAGACATAGGCATTATCCTTGATATCCACATATAGGTAGACATCAGGATTATGAACATCTACCTTTACATCTTGAAAATTCCTTAGGATAAGCCCACCTACCTTTCTAGATATCTCTGGCGACTTTAAGGGATAGCTCTTATCTGAACGGCTAGTTTCCACCTTAAAGGTCCTTACATTGGTCCTCTCCCTTGCCTCCTTCATAGCTAATATTGCTGCCCTATTGATATCATCAAACTCCTTGTTAACCCTAATACATGGAGAGATATATACTAGCCCAAATACCTTCTTGAGCCTGTTTATAATATCAGGATAATCAACTGGATCTGCTTCTACATATATCTTACCAGCTTCCTTATATATTTTTTCATATCCTATATCCTTAATACTTCTGATCATCTGTTTAATCAATCTGTCTTCAAAATAGCCCCTATTTAACCCCTTAAGGACCATCTCTCCCATGCTGACGCTTATTACCTTTTTCAACCAATCACCTCATCATTATCTCTCTTATTTCTTCTACCGATTCCTTAATAGCCTTAATTACATAATCTATATCCTCGATACTTATTTCATAGGAAAAACTTATCCTTATAGCTCCATCTATTACTTCATCTGAAAGTCCTAAGGCTAACAATACATGGCTTTTATCTGTCCCCCTGGAGGAGCAAGCGGAACCCGTGGATACATAGATATCCCTGTCCTCTAGGTAATGAAGTAGGACCTCTCCCCTAGTGTTTAAGAAGGATACATTCAAGATATAGGGCGAGCTATCACCATCTAGGGGAGTGTTTATTCTAATATGGTCGATCTCCTCCCTAATTCTCTCCACCATGTATTCTCTAACTTTTTTAACCTGGGAACTCTCCCTTTCAAAGTTTTCAGCCAGAATCTTCACTGCCTGACCAAAACCAATTATACCTTGAACATTCTCGGTACCAGACCTCAAACCAAGTTCTTGATTACCTCCAAATACTATAGGGCTAATATTAAGTCCCTTACGAATATATAGGCCGCCTACACCCTTAGGACCATGTACCTTATGGCCACTAAAGGAGAATGTATCCACGCCTAGGCTTCTTAAATTGAAATCTATTTTACCAAAGGATTGTACCCCATCTAAATGGAGCAAGGCCTTGGAGTCCTTTTCCTGGAGTATCTCCTTAACCCTCTTTATATCCTGAATGGTGCCTATTTCATTATTAACATGGATTATAGCCACTAGTATAGTTTCTTCATTTAGCGCACCTTCTAATTGATTTAAGTCAATCCTACCCTGATTATCTACATCAAGATAGGTTATTCTACAACCTTTTTCTTCATAATTCTTCATTATATTTGCCACTGAGGGATGCTCTATCTTGCTAGTTATGATATGGTTTCCTTTTTTAAAAGATGCATTTATTATGCTCTGAATGGCTATATTGTTACTTTCTGTACCACCTGATGTAAAGAAGATCTCCCTACTGTCCACCTTCAAGAACCTTGCTATTGTCTCTCTAGCTTCCTTGATCTTCTTTTCCGAATTAAGCCCAAGTCTGTGTAGGGATGAAGGATTTCCAAAGTCTTCTTTAAAACTACTATATATCTTGTCTAATACCTCATCTCGTACTCTTGTAGTTGCACTATTATCCAAGTAAATCATTCTTCCACCTCATCTATTGTATTACAAGCATTAACTCTCCATTAAAGCTCTTAACCTAGCTTCCATACTATTAGACTCTATTACTTATTATATAGGAATTCATAAATTTTACCAAGGAAATATCATAGATTTTTACTAGGAATTAAAATAGAAATTCTTGCAAAGGATGTCGAGTTTTGCTATAATAAACAATAGGTTATCCCCCTGATAACCTAAGAAAGATCTCTATTCCCAATACCCCTTTTGAACGATTTTGTTCCATCCTTTGTATAAAGGATGAAAGACTCCTAAATGGAGTCTTCTTTTTTTGACCTAGCACAGTGAATAAATATAACGAATGAACTGTTGTACCCAGGGGCACTCCCAAATTGATGCCTACGGCGTAGATTAAGGTTGTACCCAGGGGCACTCCCAAATTGATGCCTACGGCGTAGATTAAGGTTGTGCGCCCCAACTATTACCTACGGGGTACACTGAGGTTGTTAACTAGCTAGGATACGACTGAGGAAATAAACCGAATACACACAACTAACCTTACTCAAATCCTACGAACCTAATCTCAGGATAGATGGTCCCAAATGAATTATGGAGTATCCTATCCTTCCTTTTCTCATTAGAAATATACTTGTACCTCACTATCTTCTTATTAACAGTTCCCTCCCAGGATTTAATCTCACCCCAAGTTTCTCCCTTGTTATTACTGACCCTGCTATAGATTCTAGATGATTCATTCCAGATAGTCCAGAGTAAACCATCGTTTAATATAAGGGTCGGATTTGACGAATTCGATTTTCGGGAGACATCAGCCCCATACATTTCAACTAAACTAGGATCTTCTTTAAATGCCTTATACTTGATTACATAGTTACCATCAACGGCTTCTGAATAAACCAAGTGTAACCTACCATCTTCATGCAAAAAATCCAAGTATAGCTTTTCCTTATTATCAGTTAAGACTATGGACTCCTTCCACTCTAAATCATCTATATTAAAGGTCTTTAAGCAGATTTGATTTTCATAATAATATGCTAGAAAAATAACCACCTCATTATTAACTACTTTTATTGGGTTTAGAACCTGGCTTATCCTAACCTGGTCTACTAAGATACTTTCCCATTTATTCTCCTTTAAGATATTATGCTCTATTTGAAAGATTTTATAGAAACTATCCAAGGGATATAGATAAATCATACTAATAATTCCCTTATTATTGATTAGATTCAACTCATATATTTCAGGAAAATCCCCTCTTGTAATTTTCTGGGTCTCTGATTCCTTGTTATTAAATTTTATTTGATTTAAATCCTTATCTATATCTTGATATATCAAATAAATGGAATTATCATCCTGAATAAGGATATCAAATTCACCCAATAAATTATCTGCTAGTACTTTTTCAAAAATCTCCCCTTCTGATGAATAATAATGAAGCAGGAGCTTGTTTTTTTGCTTTCTTATTAGGTATATTTCCTTTCCATTAACATCCGCTATTGCAACCCTATCATTATAGAAACCCATTTTACTCATCCTTTTCCACTTATCTCTTTTTATCATGATATTAATCTCAAATCATTATTATTACCTAAGAGTAGTAACCAATTTATTTACCCTTGAATATATTAGCTATGAGTAATGATTGATTTGAAAGGAGGGTATTTTATGAATTCCCAGAAAAAACCAGATCGCAAACCAGATCCTATCCTACCTATTAGTGATAGATGTTGTACAGCTACAACCGGCTGCGAGTGGGATCGAAGCCTAAGAAGCGTGGTAACTGAGCCAGTCTTTGTACAGAAAGTATATGATGCTACCTTATTTAATTTACAAGCCCTAAGCTCTGTAAATAATATACGATTTACACCTAATTTACCTAGGGGTAGCAGGATTCTTGGTATTGTAAATATGAGATGTAGGAGGTTCTTTAATCCTTCTAATATAAAGGATCCTAGAAATCTTGTTGTTGATTCTGAAACAATCTTGTCTGGCGGTGAGTTCGTTAAGGATAAGGAGGGTCGCGATATTGAGGTTGTAGGTCCTGATGGCTTAATAAGCGAAAAATTGATATATGCGGACACTACTGATTGCGATGAAGAAAACTTAGGCACCCCAGTATTTGGTACACAGAATATAAAGGTCAAGGGAAATGTAGTAGTAGAAATAGACTTCTTGATTAGGGATTCAAGGGATAGGAGGGTTACCTTCACAGCTTCTGCAAATATACCAGTGGCTTCGGTTAATACACCTATTGTTCTAACTAACTTCTTTGAGCTTTGTATACCTTCTATTAAGGATTCAGCATTTTTCCCTAGATTTATAGAGTTCTGTAACATAAATTGTGAAACTAGGTTGGCTACCAACAGCATTGGAAGGGATATAATGGTGAATTCCGAAACAGGAGCTATAAACCTAGACCTGATAATTGCTTTATGTATAAGCTGTGAAAAGAAGATAGTTCTTCCAGCGCAACTCTGTGTGCTTTCCACAGGCTTCCCACAATTATCACCTGAAACATCACCTATCTGCTCTAGTTTCCCAAGTCTATTCCCAAAACAGATAGATGAAACCAGACCTAGGTCCTTAGAGATAGAAAATGAAGATGATGAAGGCTATGATGAATTCCTAGAGGATTAAAAAAGTAGGTATTTAATTACCTACTTTTTTTATAAAGTCATTTAACTCTTCTAACTTACAAGTATATACATCCAAATCGTGTTCGTCTAAGGCTGCCGTATATTTTAAACCAGATCCTGTTAAAACACAAACTACATTATCTGACTCTTTTAGTAACTTCTCCTTATACAATTTCTCAACAGCTGCTAGAGATGTGGCCGACGCTGGTTGAACAAATAATCCTAGGGAGGCTAGTTTCTTTTGTGATTTCAAAATGTCTACATCATCTACCCCTAAGGCCAGGCCACCATTTTTCTTCAACATTCTTAAAACCTGGTTGCCACTAGGTGGATATGGGTTTTCTATGGCATGAGCTATTGTTTCAGGATCAGCTACTCTACTTATCTCAAGCTTACCCTCCCTAAAGGCATTGTATATAGGAGAGCACCCTGATGCTTGTACAGCAACCATCTTAGGTAACTTATCTATAAGTCCTAGCTTATAGAATTCCCTAAAGCCCTTTTCTATTCCCCTGATGTCACCACCTGCACTTGTAGGTACTATTACATAATCAGGTGCTTCAAAACCTAACTGTTCACAAATTTCAAAGGCCATGGTCTTATAGCCCTCTACCCTATAGGGGACATCTGAATTGATAAAATATATATCATTTTCATGACCTATCGCCAGACTCTCGTCGTATAGCTTGCTATAATCACCTTCTACTTCTATTAGCTTGGCTCCGTAAATTGCTATTGGTTTTAGTTTTTCTTCTGCGATACCCTTCTTAACTAGGATATATGTATCCAAGCCTGCCCTAGCCCCATAGGCTGCTACAGATGTGGCCATGTTACCTGTGGAAACAGTTCCGATTTTCTTGTAGCCTAGGTTCATAGCCCTCAATACGCCTGTCACCGTTCCCCTATCTTTAAAGGACCAGGTGGGGTTTTGAGTCTCGTTCTTGAAAAATAGACCACTAATTCCATATTCCTTAGCCATATCATCAACTGAAACCAGGGATGTGAAGCCTTCATTAAGACTAAAATTATTTTCAGTGCTCAAAGAAGGATAAAAATCCTTATACCTTTCCAATAAGGTCTGGCCTAATGGATTTCCATCTGATATCTTACCCTCTTTAACCTCTTCTAACTCTATAGGTTCTCCACACTTGTCACATCTAAAGTTCTTGGTCTCCTTATCATAGCTTTCACCACAGTTGGTACAAACAAGTTTTTCCTTATTCATAACAATCCCCCTCTCCTCTACTACCTATAAGATACCACTAATTCAACCTATTATAAAGACCATTTACCACATTTGTCTCCATAACGGGCAAGTACTTCATCGTTTTCCCTTATCTCTAAGATCTCACAAAGGTTAGAACATCCATTGCAGTCAATTGGTTTCACCTTATATTCCTGTTTATAGATGTCTGTCCCCTTGAATCTTGTATATCCTTTGGATGAGACTTCCTCCCTCGATAGAATAGCAGCCCCTATTGCACCCATAACATCAAAGTTTCTAGGAACATATATTTCTTCTCCCAGCTCCATTTTAAAGGACTCCCTAATGCCTTCATTTGCAGCTACTCCACCTTGGAATAGGATCGGGGACTTTATGGTTTTGCCCTTCCCTACATTACTCAAATAGTTCCTGACTAGGGCATCACAGAGACCTTTTACGATGTCTTCCTGATTATGACCTAGCTGTTGCTTATGAATCATATCAGACTCAGCAAAAACAGCACACCTTCCTGCTATCCTTACAGGATTAGATGAGTTTAAGGCAATCCTCCCAAATTCACTGATCTCCATATTTAAGCGCAGGGCCTGCCTGTCTAAAAAGGAACCAGTCCCTGCTGCACAAACAGTATTCATCGCAAAATCCACTACAATCCCATCTTCTATAATAATTATCTTTGAATCTTGGCCACCAATTTCTATGATAGTTTTAACCTCTGGATTGTTTGCCAGAGCTGCTACTGCATGGCAGGTGATTTCATTTTTTACCACATCTGCTCCAACTAAAACTGAAGCAAGATATCTTCCACTTCCTGTGGCCCCTACACCTGCTATCTTATACTCTCCATATTGGTCTGAGATTTCCTTAATTCCCTTCTTTAAAATATCCAATGGTCTTCCTTGAGTTCTTAAATAGCTCTTATAAACTAAATTGTCTTGCTCATCTATTAAAACCAAGTTAGTACTAACTGAACCAACATCAATTCCCATATAATAATTATCCAATTGTTTGTTTCTCCCTCCGCTTACTTACTAGATCAACAAATGCCTCTAACCTAGTTATATATCCCGCCTCACCAGTCATCTCATCCACTACCAAGGTCATAATAGGGAAATCATAATCACTGCTAACATTCTTTAATATACTTTTGGCTACGATTTCTGGCATACAATTCAAGGGTAATATCTGGATAGCACCATCATAACCCATATTTTTATAATAAATTGCACTACCAATGGTTTCCCTACCATGGCCTCCTACCATAGTGCTTAGGTATGGTTTGGCTAATTTATATTTTGTTCTTTCTGATTTAGACCCCAAGGGATAGCTCATGACATGATGTTCTAACCATTTGGTTGGAGTTAGGGATTTGTCTACTAGGACACCTAGTTGACCTAGCTTCTTTTCAATTTCTAAATTCACAAAGGGCTCTATTATGGTATAGATCTCTCCAATTATCCCTATTCTAATGGGGTCATAATTTTTGATTAATTCTACCTTATGCAACTCCTTTTCTGTTTTGTCAATCAAATCCATTAACTGCCTTGCCCCATGGATTTCAAGTGAAGCCTTATAAAAGTTATCCATAATCATGTTAACCTGGGTTTTATCTATGGCATGGGCCCTGATGTAGTTGGATATATCAGTCAAGTTGTCTGCCCTTTTGATTAACTCCAAGGCTAATCTGGAACTTTTGAATAATCCTAAGAGGGACCTTGCCTTGGTTATTTTCCTTAGATTGGATCCAAACTCCCTATATCCCTCCCTAAGAGCATCGATAACTATCAAGTCAACATCATAACCTAAATCCTTTAAAATATCTTCCTGTACCAAGGAATAAAGGCCAAATCTGCAGGGACCACAGCTACCTGTGATTACAATAGTATCCGCCCCTCTTTCGATGCTCTCAATATAATTACCTATAAACATCTTAAAGGGTAAGCACATCATCTCAGGTGAATACTTTGAACCAATTTCAAGGGTTTTTCTGCTACATATGGGAGGTGGTATTACTTCATGTCCAAGTTCTTCAAGAAATGCCTTTGCTGTAAAATAGATATTACCTAAATGAGGAAATGTGATCTTTATGACTATCCCTCCACTTCATCATATCTAAAAACGCCTCTAGCCTTGTGTTTATCCCTGCTTCTCCTGTCTGTTCATCCAAAGTCAGATTCATAAAAGGTATCCCATATTTAGCTGCCTGCCTGGATACCATATGGGTAAACACCGAGTCTAAGCCACATCCAAAGGAGCTTAAGTAAATTATTCCATCTACCTTATGATTCATTATGACATAGTTGGATGCTCCTATTATCCGCCTTCCATGAGTCCAAAACATCCTCTTCTTGGTAAAGTTTGAATATTTACGAGCAATATCATCAGATATATCCTCAGGAAAATGGACATTAATATCTTTATCTATAAGCTTTTCTACGACCTTCATATTAATAAAATCATCAAAT
Organism: Tissierellia bacterium; assembly: GCA_012518035.1. Taxonomy (GTDB): domain Bacteria; phylum Bacillota; class Clostridia; order Tissierellales; family Tissierellaceae; genus JAAYTL01. The sequence continues at coordinate 8,943 of JAAYTL010000113.1, forward strand.
AGTATATAAGAATGACCTAATAATAATAGATCCTTAAAGTCTTTCCTATAAGCGTAATTATCAGGTAAGATATCAGATTTAAGCCAATCCAAAAGTCTATCCATGCCTTTATCTGCTTTTTTTAATGACCTAGAGCTTTGTCTTTCAGTTACACCTAGGGTTTTGGCAATCTCCTTATAGGCTTTTTCAGGACCCCTCCTCTTATTGAAATCATAAACAACATCTAGTATTTCAGGTAAATCATCTAAGCTGTTTCTAATCATCTCAGCCAAGCCTATTATTTTGGGGCAGCAATATTCCCTCTTATAGATACTCATAATCTTTGGTATAAAAAGAAAATCAACCTTATCTTTTAAAAAATCCACATGACCGTGGATTATCTTAACTGGTAAACAGGCTTCATCAACTGAATATAGTATCCCCCTATCCATTATTTCCTTATTGGTTCTATTAGAACTTATAACCTCAAAACCAATTCCCTCAAAAAAATCCTTCCAAATTGGAAAGTATTCATAATATAACATCCCTCTAGGTATGCCTATTTTTTTCATTAAATCCTCCTTTCGTCCAACTTATATTATTCACAATTGAAAGGATAAATATAACTATACAAAAGGATTTTAATAGGATAAGATTTATATAGGTGAGTGTAAATGAAGATAATTGAAAGGACAATTGACAAAGACATAAGAATCAGTTCTAATTTGGTGAATAAAAAGCTGTGTTTATTAGATATTGAAACCACAGGCTTAAGTAGAAGTAAAGATAGTATTTATTTAATTGGGCTAGCTTTCTATGATGACTTAGGAAATTGGAGAATAGTCCAACTCTTTGCCGAAGAGCTAGCTGAAGAAGCTGATATCTTATTTGAAGCCTACAGGATCTTGGATGGCTTCGATATGATTGTTAATTATAATGGATCAACCTTTGACATCCCCTTTATTAATGAGAAGTTAAACTTCTACAAAACAGATTTTTCCTTGGACTTGGATAAATCCTTAGATTTGTATAGGATTATAAGGGCTAATAAGAATATATTGGGATTAAAAAATTATAGACTTGAAACTGTAGAAGAATATCTAGGAATATACAGAAAGGACAAGTACTCAGGCAAAGATTGTATTAAATTCTATGCTGATTACTTAATAAGTAAAGATTCTCAGGCATTAGAAAACATCCTGCTCCATAATTATGAAGACATATATTATCTATTAGATGTGATAGAGATAATAAATATTCTAGAAGCTAAGAAAACCTTTACACTTAGACATAAGGACCGAGATAATTCTTTTACTATCGATATTATGGATCAAAATAAGGATTACTTGTCTATTCGGGGTTTTTTGGAGAGGAATAATATTGGTTATACCAAGTACTTTGGAGACAATTTCCAAGTAATAATTGGCAAGGATAATACTTTTGAAATTTCGCTAGAAGTTATGAAGGGTATGATTACGCCTACAGAGGCTTGTATATTTATAAGGATAGCTGATTTTTGCTTACCAAAAAGTAATTACAGGAATGGTCCATATAAGCCTCCCAGGGGGATTATTCTCCTGTCAGTTGAAAATAACTATTATATTGAAAATATCAAACTAGTTATATCAAGCCTAATTGAAAAGACTTTAGAATAAAAAAGCAGACAAGATTCTTGTCTGCTTTCTACTTGGTGGGCCTTCAGGGACTCGAACCCCGGACCTACCGGTTATGAGCCGGGCGCTCTAACCAACTGAGCTAAAGGCCCAAAAATCTTTTTAGGATATGGTGGGCTTAGATGGACTCG
>JAAYTL010000114.1 GCA_012518035.1 Tissierellia bacterium
AGGATCAAACTCTCATTTAAAAGTTTGATGTTAGCTCATCTTTGCTGACTAATTTTTTAGTCTTTGAATCGACAAGGACTTATTGTCCTTTTGTCTTTTGGTTTGTTCAAAGTATCTCACACTGTTTAGTTATCTAGGTTCTGTGTCTCTCCATCATCGGAGCGACTTTTATAGTTTAACAAATTTTAAAAGCTTTGTCAACTACTTTTTAGAGATTCTTTTTCTTGCTTGTTTATCTGCTCTGAAATTGCAGCTGACAATTAAATACTATACACGGTTTTTTCCACATTGTCAATATCTTATTTCCAGATTATATTGGTAGAACTTTCTAAACCTCTATTATTGAATTCTTATAGGCAAAGATTACAGCCTGGACCCTATCTTCTACCTCTATCTTTTTGAATATCTGGGTCATATGGTTTTTAACAGTCTTCTCACTTATGAATAGTTTGTTTCCTATTTCCTTATTGGTGTTTCCCCTGGCTACCAGGGTTAGGATTTCGAATTCTCTTCTAGATAAGAGCTCCATCTTTTTTATGTCTTCAGAGTAATCATCATATTCCTCTTCCTCAAGATTCTGACGAAGAATCATGCCCAGTGAGGGTTGGAGGTACTTGCCTCCTGATGCTACCCTTCTTATAACCTGGATAAGATTCTGTCTATTATTGTCCTTGGTTATATACCCACTAGCCCCTAGTTTTATTGCATTTATTATATAATTTTTTGAAGAATGGGCTGATAGGATAATAATTCTACTCTTTATTCCTAAGTCCTTCATCCTTCTTAGGGTTCTTATACCATCTATATGAGGCATTACTATATCAAGGAGTATAATATCCGGATTATGAATGTGGGCCTGGGTAATGGCTGTTTCTCCATCTGCTGCCTCTGATACTACTAGGATATCCTTTGTAGCAGATAGTATACTTTTTATGCCTTCCCTGAAAAGTTGGTGATCATCCACTATCATCACTCTAATTGACATATTTTCCACCTCTAGTGTGCATTATATTGGATTTCTGCTTCTAAAAGCTTGGCTGCTCTTTTGTCAATCTTACTTACTTCATCTAGATACTTATCTATATTATAGCTTTCTTCTATGGCCCTATTGAAGAGGATTTCTTCTAGGGAATTTTTTATCTTCATTACGATGAAATCCTCACTATCTTCCCATCGGTATTTCTGATAGTCATAGAGGATGATTCCTAGTGACTCTAGGACTTGTTTTTTATCATAGTCCTTTTTAATGAACTTATCTACATCTAGGGTAAAGTCCTTATAATAGGCGTCATTTTCCCTGGCTTCCTTAATGATGAAACGGATAAATCCTATTAGGCAATTATTCCCCGCGCAGCTACCACACCTGTCTTCTCCTAGACAGATGCTATCTAGGGAGCGCTTTAAGGATTCCGTCTGGACGTAGAGCAATTCTGCTGCCATCTTCATTGGGGATACCCTCTTCTTGCTGCTAGCTACTAGCCTTGATAGTAGGTAGGCTTCTATAGCTATTACGAGGATTGCAAAAATGGCAATATTGGTAGTGGTCAGGTAGCTTGTTGGCAGAACATCATAAAGTTTAGCTGCCCCAAATCCAATGAATACTAGGGAAGATACAATCTTTACTAGTACTTCAGGTATCTTATCCCCAATCTTGCTTCCTACTAGGATACCTAGGCCACTAGTAACTATCATGGCCGATGAAGTACCCAAGAGGATAAAGAAGGGGTAGGTGGATTCACTGGCCAGGGTCATGGCAGTTAGCTGGGTCTTGTCCCCTAGTTCACCTACAAAGAAGGCTATGGCTACTGTAAGTACCGGTCCAAGGGATTTTTTCGTCTCAACATCCTCTAACTCTTCATCTTTTAAGGATAGAATACCAAATACGATGAAGAGAAAACCTGCAAATATCTGAATGGTATTCAAGGGTATAACCTTAGAAATATATCTTCCCAGTACTATAGCTAGGCCATGGTTTAGGATGGCTGCTAAGGCTACCCCCATTAGTACCTGTCTTTTTTTAAATTGGGTTGCAAAGGTCATGGCTATGATCTGACTCTTATCCCCCATTTCTGCTGCAAATACAAGAAGAAATGCCTTAATCGCTTCACTAATCATTTTTTACCTTCTTTCTGATAATGTATTTTGTCTTTAGTTTATCCTTCCGCTCTCAGGACCAAAAGTAAAACCAGGGCTGTCGCCTGGTTTAGGTTTTCTTACAGGATTCCCTTTCAATTAATCTTACAGGTAGTACTATGATTTCATCATCTATGGGCTCACCTATTAATTTTTTAAGCATCTTCCTGATGGCGATGGCCCCCATATCATAGTAGGGCTCCTTTATGGTTGTAAGGGTTGGCCTATAAATTGATGCTACGTTGATATCTCCATATCCCGCTACTGATATATCTTCTGGGATATTGATACCATTGTCGTAGAGGTAGTTCATAAGACCAATGGCCAATTCGTCCTGGCTACAGAATACTGCTGTAATTCCCTTTTCTTCCTTCAAGCGGACTATTTCTCGTCCTATCTTGTATCCTCCATCCATCCTATGGTTGCTAATCCTGACCAAGGTAGGCTCTTCACCAATGGATGACATGGCTGCTTCATAGGCCCTAACTTTTTCAACTTCTATATTTTTATCACTATCCTCTTCCTGTGTCAAGTAGAGAATCTTCTTATGGCCTAAGCCTATTAAATAGTCCATCATAATCTTAGTTGCATTGTCATGGTCTAGGGAAACTGTAGGTAGCTCAGGGACATTGTAGTACCTGTTGATGTACATGAATTCCATTTTGGTATTCTTCATATAGTCGATTACCTCTTGGTTGACTAGTTCAGATACTAGGATGATTCCCTCGACTTGTTTAGTTTTCAACAGCTTTAAGAATTTTAACTCTGTTTCTGCATCCCCGTAGCTAGATGAAAGAACTATATCGTACTTATACATCCTACCTATCTCTTCAATCCCTCTTACTATCTGGGATACATAGGCACTACCTATATCATCTACTATGACACCTATAAGGTTTGATTTCTTGGTTACTAAGCTTCTAGCAATTTCATTTGGCTCATATCCAAGAGTTTCGATGGCATGTAGGACCCTTCTCCTTGCCTCTGGACTTACCGGCTTGGAGTTATTGATTACTCTAGATACTGTGGATATGGATACTTCTGCTAGCTTGGCTACATCTTTTATCGTTACTGCCATACTACTCCCTCCTCTTCTAAGTCTACTTCTTTATTATTGGTTAATGAAAGATTTGCTGCAAAAATATTGGTTAATAGCCTACCTAAGTTTAAGTCTTCTAGGCTAAATTCCTTTTCTATAAGGGGTACAGATAGGTATATGAGCCCCTGTACTTCCTCCCCTCTAATTAGTGGAAGTATCAGGACTGACTGCCATTGGGGTTCCCCTGTGATGGGGTCTAGGGTATCTGTGTTGTCCCAATCTATAAAGAACTCGCCTTTTTTATTTGAGATTACCCGATCAATAAATTCCTTGTTTAACTTAGGTGTTTTTACCCAATTCTTGCTCTTTCTAATCTGGGTCATATAGATAGGATAGTCTCCCTCTCTAAGTCTAATAAGGGTTGCATACTGTCCTTCTAAACTTTCCAGAATTAGGCTGATAAATTCATGGATTTTTTGATCATCGTTGGCACTTTTTTCTACCAGGGATGCAGTCTTGATAACTGCTGAAAGATTGGCATTGTCCCTATTGATATTGCCAGTAAGTATACCTACTAGCTCGTTTTCATCGCTGGTATTTTCGTCTAAATCAATATTCCAGATTACCGTATTATTCCTACCCCTAATTTCCTTGGCATTGTAGAGGGCCTGGTCGGCCTTTCTTATAAGCTCCCTCTTAAATTGACTGTGTTCAGGGTATTGGGCCAGGCCTATACTTACTGTTATATCCCTCTCGATACCAGGTATACTGATTTCAGAGATATTCCTCCTGATTTTTTCTGCTATGACAAAGCCTTCTGCTAGGCTAGTATCATAGAGGACTATGATAAACTCCTCCCCTCCATATCTGGCCACCAAGTCAGTGGAGCGGACGCTGGATCTTAGGGTATTTCCTATGATGCCTAAGGCCTCGTCTCCCTTTAAATGGCCATAGGTGTCATTGACAACTTTAAAATTATCTATATCTATCATTAGGAGGGTAAAATTACCCTGGTATTTGTTGTGTCCTTCTATGAGCCTGTCAAGCTGCTGGTCAAAGTACTTCCTGGTGAGTAACCCAGTCAGCTTGTCAATAATTGTGAGTTCCTTCAAGTACTTGTTTTCTATATTTAATAGTATCAAACTAGATAGTTTACAAACCTGCATGAGCCCATCATAGTCAAACTTATTTAAGTAGCTGTCTGATTCCAGGTAGATATATACCCTATCGTTACCTATGAGGGAGGCATGCTTCCTTAACCTGGTCTGGATATTAGATTTTCTCCTATCATATTCTTCCTTGACACTTTCCTCCTTAAATAAGGGGACACAGATAACGCTAACTGTATCTTCAGGTAGGAGCTCTATATAGTTGGTCTCTTCCATCTTGTCTAGGTTTCTATTGATTAGGATGCCAACTGGACTCCTATTGGATTGGGCCAATATATTCATCTTAGGCCAGGTACTGTCCCCCTCCCTAAGGGAGGCTATGATGGTATGTTGATTATCCTCTTCATTTACTGTTAGGATAAATCCCCTGGTTGCCAAGACTCCATGCCCTAGGTAGTTTAGGATTAAGTCTAGGTTTCTCTGGTTGTCATCGGTTAAGTTGTCCAGTAAATCACCAAGGTCGTCAATTTTCTCATACCCATGGTCAAGGCTTTTGAGCTCCTGGTACTCTTCTGGGTCCAGTTGAATAAGAATTCGGATTAAATCATTGTAGCTGATGTCCTCCCTATAGGCCTCCTCTAGGCCTATATAGTCTATCCTCTTACAGAATTTTATCTCGATATTCTTACTTAACCTATCCTTGACCATGTCTCCCTTTCTTCTTTTGATGAAGTGATATCGTAAATCCTTGTCCTCTATGGTCTGGGAGCGTTTTAGGATATTGTCTAGGGCATTGATACTATAGTTGATACTCCTACTAATCTCTCCAAAGGCGGACCAGAGCTCTGCTAATTTGATGCTGGCATAAAGTTTAGTCTCATTGGAGGCTGCCTTGTCCTTATACTTATCCATGGCCCTGAGCCTTACAATAGTAGGATAAATAGAGGTCTTTACTACATCCCTGAGGAGACGCAAGTCCTCTTTTTCTAGATCTCCTTGTCTGTCAACAATATTGATAA
>JAAYTL010000115.1 GCA_012518035.1 Tissierellia bacterium
AGGATCAAACTCTCATTTAAAAGTTTGATGTTAGCTCATCTTTGCTGACTAATTTTTTAGTCTTTGAATCGACAAGGACTTATTGTCCTTTTGTCTTTTGGTTTGTTCAAAGTATCTCACACTGTTTAATTATCTAGGTTCTGTGTCTCTCCATCACCGGAGCGACTTTACTAGTATAACAAATCTTATAGATTATGTCAACCAATTTTTATATTTATCTTAAATATTATTGTTGACGTGTTTTAAGGTCAACTTTTAATATGTTACACCCTTTAAATGTCTATGTCAAGATTTTTTTATAAATTTTTATAAATTAAATGGTCATGGTATTTTCTGCTTCTTTCCTGAGTTTTTCAAGTACTCTCTTTTCAATCCTGGATACTGTCATTTGTGAAATCTGTAGATCCTCAGCGATGGCTACTTGGGTTTTCTTGTTAAAGTACCTGTCTATTAAGATTTGCTTTTCCATCTTATTTAGGATATTCATGGTCTTAAGCAAGAAATCACTATTTTCTACCTTATTGAAATATAGATCTTCTTCTCCAATTAAATCTGCCAAATTAATATCCTTATCATCATTGTTGGAATCAAAGGTTATGTCTAGAGATTGGGGTGTGTAAACCTTACTAGCTTCCATAGCCTCTAGAACTTCTTCTTCAGTACAATCTAGATATTCTGCTATATCTTCAACTGTGGGTGATCTTTGAAGGGTTTGACTTAGGTGCATCTTAGAATTGTTGACTTTCTTGGATAACTCTTGGATTCTCCTGGGAACCCTAATAGTCCATCCCTTGTCCCTGAAATACTTTTTAATCTCACCAATAATAGTAGGGGTAGCAAAACTTGAAAATTCATATCCCTTATCTATATCATACCTATCAATTGCATAGATAAGTCCTATACAGGCAACTTGGTAGATGTCATCATAATCAATCCCTCTATTAGAATACTTTTTCGATAGTATTTCTGCTATATAAAGGTGTTTTTCAATTAATTTGTCCCTAATTTCCTTGCTCTTATCTTCTTTGTATCTTCTAAAAAGGGCTTTGATTTCATTCTTTTCATTATTCTTTTTTTCTTCCATATCATAGAAGTTACCCTTTGACATGACTACCATCCTCTATTCTATATATTTAACCATGCATATACCATCTTCAGTAAATCCAACCTCATCCATTAGGGACCTTATTATTAATAATCCCAATTCTTCTTTATTAAATCCATCTACTTCTTCTGTTTCATGCTCTAGTACATCTTTCACTCTAATTGTTAGCTTGTCCTCTTCTACTTCATATTGGATTGATATATTATCCTTGTTTTCTTGATTGATTACGTTGATACATGCTTCCCCAATACAAACTTTGATATCTTCTATTTCATCAATGGTCAATCTTAAATTATGGGCTATTGAAGATGTAGTTAACCTCACTAGACTTATATAATCAGGTTTACAGGGAATCTTCAAATAAATATTATCTTTAGTCATCCTCCTCACCCCTAATAGTGAATAGTTTATCTAACTCGGTAATATTAAACAGTTTCCTTATATTAGGCTTCAAATTTTCTATA
>JAAYTL010000116.1 GCA_012518035.1 Tissierellia bacterium
AGGATCAAACTCTCATTTAAAAGTTTGATGTTAGCTCATCTTTGCTGACTAATTTTTTAGTCTTTGAATCGACAAGGACTTATTGTCCTTTTGTCTTTTGGTTTGTTCAAAGTATCTCACACTGTTTAATTATCTAGGTTCATGCTCACCTTGTGAGCTCTAGTCTTTTGCCTATCGGCAAGCGACTCTTATATATTAGCAAATTTATTTTGCTCTGTCAACTGTTTTATATTTAAATCTTATTTAAAGATTATCGTTAAGCGATTTGCTCTTCAGTCGACTTTTATTATGATACAATCTTTTCAAGATAAAGTCAAGACCAAAAAGTAAAATTATGAATATATTTTAGGGAATTTGATGAAATCTAGTCTTCATCCACTATTGCTTCAAGCCACTCCTTCTGTGCCTTTATGGATTCACTGGGTTCTAATTCAAATGCAATATTTATATCCTTCAGGGCTTCTTTATACTTCTCAACTAGGATATAGCTCACACCCCTATTATAGAATAACTTATAGTCTTTTGGACATGAATCTATCCCCTTAGTGAATATATCAATCGCCTTTATAACATCACCCTTATTATAATAAATAATTCCTAGCTCATTAAATAGGTCAGGATCATCATCCCTTAGTTCTATGGCTTTAATTAAATATTCAATTGCTAAATCATCTTGCTGGAGTCCCAAATAGGACTTAGCAATAGAGAAGTTTAAGTTCCAATTATCCTCATACTTGGGCATTAATTTCAGGAAAAAATTAAGAGCTTTCTCATAATCATTGTAGGCTAAATAGGTTATACCCGTTTCAAATACTACATCATCATCAATTCTATCGATTTCATTCCTGATCTCTTGTACCAGAACCTCATCCTTGCTCTTGGAAATGAATTTTTTCCAGGTTAAGCTTGCTTTCAGGTATTGCTCTAAATACAGGTAATGGTAGCCTAGCTTGTAATATGATAGAGCATATTCCTTATCTATATCTAAAATTGATTCAAATAAGCTTGTTGAGAAATCCAAAAAGTCATTTCCCTTTTCATCATCTAAATCTATAAACTTCCTTGCTAGACCTTCAATACCTAATCCATAATTGAATATTGCATCGACATTATTAGGGTCCAATGCCAACAAGGCTCGAAGCTTAATACAACCATCATCAAATCTATCTTCTTGTAAATCCCTTACCCCTGTAAAAAAGATATAATCCTCTATCTTATCATCATAGGCATATAGTATCTCCTTATATTCCTTTAGATGTGAAAAATTATCATCTGTTCCTATGGTATAGATTATTCCTTCTACAAAATCGCTGATCCTTATCTCTTCTTCAAAGACTCCACCTTTTATGCCTTCAATCAGTTCTTTTGTCAAAATTGGGAGTGGGATATCTGCCCTTATAATATACCCCTTTAAGTCTACAAATGAATCATCTTGTAGCTCTATAAAAGTTAGATTGTCTGTTTTCTCTTTAAAATATTTATCTACAGTTTCCATATTATACTCCTAACTAAAATTTATTCATAAACATTCTCTTTCTTCTAGTACTAGTGCTTAAGAGTTTATATAGATGTCCTCTATAAATCATCATTATAGTAAAAACAACCTGGGCTATTGAGTATAGGGCGATTATTTTTATATCTGTAGTGAAGGTGAATGATATATGGGTATCAAAAAATCCCAGATGAAGATCTCCCGTTATTAAATAAAGTAGGGCAAAGAATGATAGGCTTGGTATGCCCCAATTCAACCAGTTCTCCTTCATAAAAACTAGGGTCTGCACTATGCTCTCCCAAGGATCATAGCTTTTTAGATATATGGTTTCTGCTAAGGGGTTAAAGATTAATGGTACTAGGAACATGACCACAAAATATAAGCCAAAGGTGAAGGATGGTTGAATATTCATTAGCATATTGCCAGGCAAGCTCAATAATAACCTTGCTATATAACCAATGAATATAATCACATATATCTTCCTTAAGAAATAACCAAATCCGTATTTAAAATCATCTATGGTAACCCTGTTATAATTTATTACATTAAATAGTAGGTATAAATAGTTGGAAACCATGGCACTTATTATAAGTGCATTGATTATACCTGCAAAAATAGATATGGGTCCTGTAATAAGGGCTCCAAAGAGGCTGTAAATTATATAGTTTAGTACTGTATATATAAACCCTGTAAAAACTATTAACCAGTTCTTTTGAAAACTCTCTAAGGTCTTACTTCCTGCTTCCTTATTTACATAGATAATATCCTTAATAATGTCCAACTAAATCATCTCCCTTACTATTTCGCTGATATCAAAGGCATTAGCCCTGGTAATGACCCCTTCCATATACTCAAATAGAATATATGTCTCGCCTGGTCTACCCTTCCCTCTATAATCATTCTCTATTAGATCTATTACATCCAAATCAAATCTCTCTATTCTAACCTTGTTTATTAGTTTTTTTGTTGGCAGTCTCCTATGGACCTCTGTAAGCCTAGACAGGATTTCCTCCTTTCTTAAAACATCATGGAGGTTTATTATGTCCCACTTTGAGTTATCAACCTGATTTGGTAATTTGAGTCTTAGATTCTTGTTGTTCAAGATAAAATCGAATTTTAGAATATCAAATATAGATAACTCATTTTCAAATCCCTTCATCTCAATAAAGTCCATTAAGATCTTATATAAACTGCTTCTCTTATGCAAAACCCTATGATAACCCTTTTCCTTCCAGTAGCTTGATAACTCCTCATAAAAATCAAAGGGAGATGGATAATGGGTCCTTATCAAGTAGTTTAATGTATGCTCAAAATAGCCTTCATTGTAGTACTTTTCTACCAGGTCTTCAATGGCCTTCAGCTTTAGTAACTCCTCATATGATATATTCTTGCTCTCTAAAACTTCATACGGGGGCTCATCTATATATTTATATCCATATTCTTCCTCAGCTAATCTCAAACCAGAGCCCTTCAATAATTTTAAAAAACCTAGTTGAATTTTTTCAGCCCCTAGATTATACACATCATTAAAGGATTGTTTAAAGGTATCATATCCTTCATAAGGCAAGCCTGCAATCAAGTCCAGGTGCTGGTGGATGTTTTTAAAGGATTTAATTGTCTTGACAACTTGACTCAGTTTAGTAAAATCCGTAGTCCTACTTATAGTATCTATGGTATCAGGATTGGTGGATTGGACCCCTATTTCGAATTGAAATAGCCCTTCTTTTGTATCCTTTAAGAAGTTTAGAAACTCATCATCCATTAGGTGGGCAGTAACCTCAAAGTGAAAGTTTATATCTTCTGGATCCTTATCCTTAATGAACTTCATTATCTCCATGGCATGCCTTTTGTTGGCGTTGAAGGTTCTGTCTACAAACTTTATCTGCTTAGCCCTTCCTTCAATAAGAGTTGTTAAATCTCTCTTTACCCTTTCTATGTCAAAATACCTGACCCCTTTAAAGGTTGATGATAGGCAGTATTGACAATTGTAAGGGCATCCCCTGGAACTCTCGTAATATACAATTCTATTCTCAAACTCCCCGACCAGGTCCTCATAGGGAGAAGGAATGGTGTTTAAATCCCTAATCAAGTCTCTTTCAGGGTTTTTTATAATCCTATCACCTTGTCTATATATCAGACCCTCTATGTCTTTTAAGTTAATCCTCTTACCAGACAAGCTTGTTATGAATTCCTTAAAGGGCTCTTCTCCCTCACCATAGATAATATAATCTATATAGGGGATGGACTTCATCATTTCATCACCATCATAGGAGACTTCCGGACCTCCCAATAGGATTTTTAGTTCAGGCCTAACCAGTTTTAAGATTTCACACACCCTTAGGGTTTCCTTTAAATTCCAAATATAGGTAGAAAATCCAACCACATCTGGATTTAGATTGTATATTTCAGAAGCGATAAATTCAGGCTGCTGATTTATAGTGAACTCGTAGATGGGGATAGAGACTATATCCTCCACATACTTCGATAAGTATCGAATTGCTAAGTTGGAATGAATAAACTTTGAATTTAATGAAACTAATATGGTCTTCATAGTAAACCTACCTTTTTAGTGATTTTCTTTCCCCTACCAGTATTGATTGTTTTTGTCAAAAGATGTAGAATATATAATAGATTAAGGAAAGGAGCCGCATAATGAATAATTTCGATAAAATTACAATACAAGAAATGTCCAAGTCTGATATGCTTTTAATAATCCAGGCCCTAGAATATACTGGCCAAAATACTAAAATTGATGATTTTTTAACCCTAAAGGATAGCTTTATAAAGGAACTATCTATCTTATCCGAGATTCCAGAAAAAGATTTTATAGACTACCTTCAAAGGGAAGCTCAAGCCCTCTAGCGTAGGTTCCTTTTAAATAAATAATTTCCTGATTTTGTACTTATTAAAGAAGTTAAGCCATCAGCTCTGACTTCTTTTTTTATTACCTTGGAATGGTTTAGTAGGGAGTGGTAAAACATATCCCCCTCTTCAAAGCCAAATATATCAGGCAGGACATAATCATTTATTTTAAGATCCTCTAGGGGTATCCTACCTTTTCTCAATTTTGAGAGATACTTATTTAGATTTACATAAAATACATCAAGGGTTTCTATATCAGTTTCTTGGGTAGCTCCATATATGATCCTACCTATAGAAGTAGTTGGCATTCCCTTGTTTAAAATCCCTAGGCAATCCTGCAAGTTCTTGTACATATCAGATTTTACACCATTTAAGACATTTAAGATGTTTATCCTTTCCCTTTCAAAAGAAACCCTAATGCTATTAGGTAGCCTATCAATATCTAACCTAAAATCCTGTCCATGCCTTTCAAGTAAGTCCCTTTGTGAAAAATTGATAATATACTCCTTTAAACCATCTATCAGGTCCTGATTCTTTTGGGTTGACAAATATATCAATACCCCAATCATTAGCCACTCCAATAGATTATTAATGCTTCCAGAAAAAAAGAGGATATTCTTGATCAATTGCTTTTCGATGATACCTAGGTCTGTATTTGACACGATTATGGGTATCAATCTAGTGTAATAAGTCTCATCGTAATAATTTAGATAACTGTTTCCATCAAATCCTTTAAAAGTAGATAAGGGGGAAGCCTCCCCCTCTATACAATACTCCATCCAAAGTTTTAATTCTTCCTTAAATCTCATATAGTCTATTTCATTGCCTACTTCTTTCTCTAGCGGAAGTAAGGATTTTACAGTTAAAACTGTTAGTTGGGTTATATAGGTGTTCTTCATATTTAGTCTTAGGTCTTCCAGGATGATGTTAGGCATCAATCCTTCTAGATCTATAAAAGTCATGCTATCACCTACATCTTGTTTGGCGCCTCTATTCCTAAGAGGCCTAAGCCTACCTTAATGGTATTCTTAACCAGGTAGGTTAGTAAAAGTCTTGCCTTCCTTAGTTCCTCATCTTCCACAATTATTTGGGCATTATGGTAGAATTTATTGAAGCCCTTGGCTAGTTCAACAATCTGTCTGGTAATGAAGAAGGGTTCGTTCTTTTCCATAGCGTCCATAACAACACCTGGGAAATCATATATCATTCTGATAATATCAATCTCATCCTCTGATAGTAACAGATTAATATCTACCTGATCTCCTATATTAAAACTGCCCCTTTCAAGAAGAGAGTTAGCCCTAGCGTGGGTATATTGGACGTAGGGACCTGTCTCTCCATCAAAACTTAGGGTTCTTTCCCATGAAAAGACATAGTCCTTAATTCTCTGATTGAATAATTCCTGGAAGATTACAGCTCCTATACCGACCTGTTTAGCCACTTCTTTTTTGTTTTCCAAGTCGGGGTTTCTTTCATTTATAATCTCTAAGGTGCTTTCAACTGCCTTATTAAGGACATCCTCCAAAAATACTACTCTACCCCTTCTGGTGGATAAGGGACCGTCCTCCAGACTTACCATGCCAAATGGTATATGGATACAATCCTTGGCCCATTCGTAACCCATCAGTTCAACTACCTTGAACCATTGTTGGAAGTGGAGGTTTTGTTGGGAGGCAACCACGTAGATATTCTTATAGAAATCATAGGTTTCCTTCCTGTAGATGGCTGCGGCAATATCCCTAGTGGTATAAAGGGTGGACCCATCACTCTTCTTTATCAAGGCTGGTGGCATCCCGTATTCTTCAAGGTCTACAAGATAAGCTCCCTGGGATTCCTCTAAAAGATTTTTTTCATTTAACTCATCTAAAACCCTCTGCATCTTGTCTGAATAAAAGCTCTCGCCTGCATAGGAATCAAACTTGATATTGAGCATGTCATATACCCTGTTGAACTCCTTTAGGCTGACTTCCCTTATCCAACTCCAAAGCTCATAGGCTTCTTGGTTGCCATTTTCCAATTCCTTAAACCAATACCTAGCCTCATCCTTTAATTCTGGTTTTTCTTCTGCTTCTTCATTGTATCTTACATAGAGTTTTAAAAGCTCGTTGATAGGGTCCTCTTCAATAACTTCCTTGTCTCCCCATTTTTTATAAGCTGATATAAGCATACCAAACTGGGTACCATAATCTCCTAGATGGTTAATGGCTATGGTATTGAATCCCAAAAACTTATAGATCTTGTATAGGGCATTACCAATTACAGTTGTCCTTAGGTGACCCATATGGAATGGTTTAGCTATATTGGGCGAAGAATACTCGACTATGACAGTCTTGCCCTCTCCTAGCTTAGAAGACCCAAACCCATCCCCTTTGGACAGAACTTCTTCAATAACTGTTTCCACCAATTTTGATTTATCTATGAAGAAATTCAGATAGGGTCCCTTGTTTTCAATTTTTTCAAAGTAGTCACTGTTTACAAACTTGCTAGCCAAGTCCTCAGCGATCAGATTGGGAGCCTTCCTAAAAATCTTGCTTAGTTTAAAGACGGGGAATGCATAATCCCCCATATCATAAGATGGTGGAATCTCTATGGAAGCAGCAATCTCATCCCTAGTTAATGAATCAACCTCCTGAATGATTAAATCTATAACCTTCTCCTTAAAATTTATCATTAGTACCTCCTAATTTCCCTTATATTTTCTTATTTTATTTCCAAAACAGTGACCCCTGTCCCACCTTCTGCATATTTGCCGATCCTGTGAGATTTTATAAGTCTATGCTGTTTAAAATAACTTTGTAAGCCTTCCCTTAAGGCACCTGTTCCCTTACCATGGATAATATATACTTCCTTAAATCCTGCCAGGTAAGAGTCATCAATATATTTGTCCAATTCCAAGATAGCCTCTTCTATAGTCCTTCCTCTTATATCCAGCTCATTTTTAATGGTTTTAGACTTGGAGCTGATAAGGGTCTTTGACTTCTTTTCCTGCTTAGCTTCTACTTCTCCACTGGTCCTCCGTAAGGTGCTTATATGGACATTAACCTTCATTATTCCCACTTGGACTGTCACATTACCATTTTCATCAGGTCGGGATAATACTTCCCCTTTTTGATTCAGGCTTAATACTTCTACGGTTTCACCAATCTTTAAATTCTTTGGCGGTTTCTTGGATTTAACATTTAGTAAATCCTTGACTAAGGAATTATCAAGTTCATCTATCTGAGATGAAAGCATATCCTTAGCTTCTTGGATCCTACGATTTTTTTCCCTATCTACCTGGCGGGAAATATCTCTCAACTCGGATATTATTAGATCCGATTGGATTTTGGCCTCTTGAAGAATATCCCTAGCCTCCTCCTTGGCCTTCCTAATTATATCCTCCCTCATCCTACGAGTCTTTTCTTTTTCCTTAGCAAGGTCCTCTCTTAAGTCTTCTATTTCCTTCTTCAGCCTTTCTGCCTCTTCCCGGCTTTCTTCGGTCTTGATCCTATCCCTCTCAATGGCCTGAAGGACGTCTTCAAACTCTATATTCTCCTGGGAAATCAAATCCCTGGCATAGCTAATAATATAGTCTTGTAGACCTAGGCGCCTAGATATCTCAAAGGCATTTGACTTACCTGGCACACCTATTAAGAGTCTATAAGTAGGCCTGAGGGTCTCTACGTCAAACTCAACAGATGCGTTTCTTACATTCTCTGTGGTTAGGGCATAGAGCTTTAATTGGCTGTAGTGGGTAGTGGCAATGGTTCTAACCTGCATCTTTAGCAGGTGGTCTAGTATTGACATGGCCAAGGCCGCCCCTTCAGTCGGGTCCGTACCTGCCCCTAACTCATCAAAGAGGACCAAGCTATTAGGTCCTACATTATTCAGAATGTCCACTATGTTAGTCATATGGGATGAAAATGTGGATAGGCTTTGCTCGATGCTCTGCTCATCTCCAATATCAGCAAAGATCTGGTCAAATACTGCAATCTCTGAATTGTAATCTGCTGGTATATGAAGTCCAGACTGAGCCATTAAGGTTAGTAATCCAACTGTCTTTAAGGTGACTGTCTTTCCTCCTGTATTAGGACCTGTAATAACTAGAGATGTAAACTCGTCACCCAAATAGATATCAATAGGAACTACGTTTTCCACGTCTAGGATGGGATGTCTAGCCTTTTTTATGTTGATAAAGCCCCTATCATTTAAGCTTGGCTTGGTAGCCTTCATATCTAGGGCTAGTTTACCCTTGGCAAAGACAAAATCCAAATACTGGAGGATACTCTGGTTGTTAAGTATAGCATCAGCCTCAGCTGCTACCATACTTGATAGCTCAGCCAGTATCCTGGCAATCTCCTCTCTTTCCTTGATTTCCAATTCCCTTAATTCATTATTTAACTCCACCACTGCCATAGGCTCCACAAAGACTGTAGCCCCACTGGAGCTGATGTCATGGACCAGACCTGGTATATTCCCACGGTTTTCCTGCTTAACTGGGATTACAAACCTACCCTCCCTGATGGTGACTATACTGTCCTGGAGGTACTTCTTATGGGTTTGTGAGTTTATAATGGAATTTAGCTTGCTCCTGATAGCTTCATTCTTGCCTAGTATCTGTCTCCTAATGCTCCTCAGGGTGTTACTGGCATTGTCAGATATTTCATTTTCACTGATTATAGCATTGTTTATCTCATCTTCTAAGGATTTAAAAACCCTTAAGTCCCTTATCAAGCCTTCAATTATTGGATAGCTTGATGCTTTGTCTGATTTATCATCCTTAATAAATTCCTTTAGACTCCTGGATACCCTAAGGGAATCCGACACCTTCAAAAGGGCTCCTGGGGTCAAGGATCCGCCTATTTCAGCCCTTCGAACCTCAGGGCCAATATTGTGGATCCCAAATAGGGGTGGGCTGCCCCTGTTGATAAGTATAGATAAGGCCTCATCCGTCTCATCTAACAAGGTCAATATATCATCCATATTGGTCCTAGGCTTGACCCCATTGATTAACTCTCTTCCTAATTGTGACTCTGCCTTTTCCAAAAGCAGGGCCTTTATCTTATTATATTCTAAAACTCTTAAGGTCTTCTCATTCAATCCGTATCCACCTCTTTAAAGTATGCCCCTATAGTAGTGTCCTTTGGTTATATTTGTATGTTTCTTGAAATCCTCAACGAAGGTCACGGCCTCGTCCTCATCGATTCGAGAATGTATATAGTTATAGTAGACAGCTTGAATTTGTCTAATATTGTCTTTTTCAATGGTAAAATCCAACCTAAAGCTTGAAAGTCCAGACCTAGCTATGGACTTTAAACTATCTAAAACCATGATGGGAACTGCGTTAAAGATAGTAGTATTGATACCCTTTCTTTCCATATAAAAGGTCATATCCATCCTATCCCTTAGGCCATAACCCCTAGCAAAATTACAGCTTGCACAGTCCCTATCATCCTTACAACCCTTTACCAGGGCCATTGGACAAGTCTTCATAACCATCAAGGGTAGATAACCATATACTATGGCTTCCATTGATGAGCCTACCTTACCTGTGATGCCTTTAATTTGCTCCAGAGTTAGCTCAGGGGATAGGGTCTGACCCCTAAGTCCTAAGGACTTTAAGTATCTAGCAGTATAGCTATTGAAGACGTTTAAACCTATGTCCCCATGTAGATTTAGCCTATACCTGTTTCTCATATGATGCAGGGTCCCCAAGTTAGAAACTGATATACCATCTATCTTATCCTCTATTGGTCTTATTATTTTATCTAACTCTTCTAACTCTTCCTTATATAGGATTCTTTCTGTCCAGAGATAGACCTCCTTACCCTTGGACTTTAATTCTTGGATTATTTCTTCTACATCTTCATAGAAGCCTAGATAAACCCTATCTAGCTTATCCTTATCCAGTTGCTCATATTGGCTTCTAGTGCTTACCCTTATGTTTAATTTAGGTATAGGGAGGTAACTCTGTCTTTTAGTATATTCCAACAGGGATTGAATCTTTTCCTCGAAATCCGCATCTGATAAACTTTTCCTCTTATTGAAATTTGCCACCGTTTGGTTGAGGCTCTCTATGGCCTCCCTTCTCAATCTATTTAATACAGCCATGGGTAAGAATGAACCTGACTCCAGGCTAATCTCTAGTTTGTTTAAATAATAATTTGTATTTCCTAGCTTAGATAATTGCTTTTTTATACTTTTCTCATCCAAGCTAATATTTTCTCCTTTTTCCACTAAAAAATCAAGGGTTTCTTCCACCCTATAGTCCTCATATTTTAGCTCCAGCCTTGGTTTTTCTCCTATTTTTATATCTATCCTCATATCCAGAGGATATCTTATCTTCTTATCTTGATAGGAAGACTTGGCCCTTGCAAGTAGACTCTCACTTGAGGTCTTATAAACAGGCGAACCTTTTTCTATAAATCCTGATTTCTCAAAAACCAATACGTTACCCTTACTTAAGTTAATGGGAACCTTAAAGCCCTTAAAATCACCGTTTTTAAGGGTTAGCTCAATTCCGTCGCCCTTTTCTACATCATCTTGTAACATAATATAGACCCTGTACTTATCTACCCTACTTACATAGCCAAGAAGGCTACCCCTATTATCAGGCCTATCATAGGAAATATAAGTCCTACCAAAATCCCCTAGGCCTAAACCCTTAGTAAACTCCCGATTGAATATCTGGGTGACATCCTTCTTATCTCCTTCTGTAATGGCCTCCACACCAAAGTCCAAGGCCTTCCTATAATTGGCTACAATGGTTGCTACGTATTCTGGCCTCTTCATTCTGCCTTCAATCTTTAAGGAAGTGATCCCACTTTCTATGAGCCTATCTAAATGCTCCAGAGTATTGAGGTCTCTAGGACTGATTACATGTTTCTTATCCCAATCCTGAACCAGCCTTCCCATATTGTCAACTATGGAGTATTTCATCCTACAGGGTTGAGCGCATCGACCCCGGTTGCCACTTCTCCCCCCTATCATGCTGCTCATGAGACACTGGCCGGAATAGGATACGCACAAGGCCCCATGAACAAAGCTTTCAAGCTCCATAGTTGTACCAGCTTTTATCCTTTTTATTTCCTCTAAGGGGGTCTCCCTAGCCAAGACTATCCTAGAAAAACCTAGCTCTTCAAGCTGTTTGGCCCCATCTAAGTTATTGATAGTCATTTGGGTGCTGGCATGTAAATCCAGCTTAGGGAATAGTTCCCTAACCAGGCTTGCTAGCCCTAGGTCCTGGACAATAATTGCATCCACATCTATCTCATAAAGAAACCTTATATAATCTAAGGTTTCCCTCATTTCCTTATCGTCAATTAAGATATTCACCGTTACATATACCTTAACCTTGTGTAAATGGGCATACCTAATAGCCTCCTTTAATTCCGAAGAATCAAAGTTGGTTGCACTATGCCTAGCATTGAATAGTTTTCCACCTAAATATACTGCATTTGCCCCATTCTGCACAGCTGCATAAAGGGCTTCTTTCCCACCAACTGGTGCTAATAACTCAACTTGTCTTTCCACTAATTATTTCCTTCCTTTTTAAAGGAGCCTGTTTCCTCCTCTAACAATCTTATGTATTCCGTTAGCTCCTTCTTAGTTTCTATAAGTTCAATTTGATTTTGGAAGTTCTTGTCTTGAAGTAGCTTTAGCTGTTCCTTATAGTCTTGGATTTCTTCATCCTTTAGCTTACCTTCTTCCCTATAGGCTTCTATATCCTTTTCTAAATTCTCCTTTTCATTTCTAAGCGAGGATATGCTTTCTAAATATTCCTTACTTCTTAGCTTTAATTCATCGATTTCAGCCCTTGCAGCTTTCAATTCATCTTCCAGTACACTATATTTCTCAAGGGGGTCCTTGGTTTTTAGTTTTAGTTCCTCTAATTCATCCTTTACCTTGTGTAGCTCATCAGCTATATGTAAAGCTGCCAAGGTTGCTGCCATGGTAGGGCTTAATCTATCATTCTTTGCAGCAAGATTTCTTATCATCTTGTCTACATAGTAGGCTAAATCCCTGATATAGTCTTCATTGTCATAGCCAATAATTGTAAAATTTCGACCGTCAATTATTACATCTACCCGTTGTTTATCTGGCATAACCCTCCATACCTCCCATCAAATATATGTATATTATACTACATAATTCCCATAAGGAAATAGGAGTAGATTAATCTACTCCTTAACTTCTTAATACTCCATCCAATTTGTTTTGCAGGTCTTCGATAATAGAAGTTTGAATTTGGTTCACTTCATCGTCAGTCAGGGTTTTTTCATGGGATCTGTAGACTATGGAGAAGGCTATGCTCTTCTTGCCTTGAGGAATTTGGTCTCCCTTGTATATGTCGAAGATCTCCACTTGCTCAACGAGCTCCTTGCCATTTTCTAGAACGATATTTTTGATGTTTCCGAATAATACATCTTCATCTACTATTACGGCTAGGTCTCTGACTACAGACGGATATTTAGGTAATTTTTTGTATTCTCTTTCAAAGTTACAGAACTTAACTATCTTTTCAAAATCTATTTGAGCAGAATATACCCTAGTGTCAATCTCGTAATTCTCACAAGCATCCATATGGACTTCACCTAGGATACCTAGCTCTTCTCCCTTATAAAGAATCTTAGCTGTTCTTCCTGGATGGAAGGTTGGATTATCCTCTTCTCTTATATAATCAAGGTTTTCAATCCCTAGCCTGGCTAAGAGAATGTCCAGGGATTCTTTTAGGTAATAGAAGTCCCCCTCTCCATAAAACCCTATAGATAGGACCTTCTTCTCATCAGGTAAATTATCCTCTGAATCTTCAGTTGGTATAAAGGAATTTCCAATCTCAAAGGCATACATCCTGTCTATTCCCCTATTGTAGTTTCTTGATAATAACTCCATCATAGTAGGAAGGAGGGTGGTTCTCATTACACTATAGTCCTCACCCAAGGGGTTCATCAGCTTAATATAATTCCTTAAGTCACTGTCTTGAGGTAGATTTATCTTGTCATATGCCCTAGGACTTATGAAGGAATATGTCATCACTTCGTTATAACCTAGTCCAATTAAGATCGCTTTAGCCTTATCCTCTATAACCTTACTATAGGGTTTTTGTCCCCTGGTTAAGACACCAGTAAGGGGCTTGCTTTCAATATTATGAAAGCCATACAATCTTCCAATCTCTTCGATTAGATCAGCCTCTATATGCAGATCCAACCTATAGGTAGGTATCGTAGCATGGATTAAATCGTCCCTTAGCTCTGATTTTATGCCTAGGGAATTTAGGTAGTTCAGCATGGATTCTATGCTTAAGTCCAAGCCTAGTAGCATATTGACCCTGTTGGGCCTAACAGTAACTACCTTTTCTTCCTTCTTCTCTTTATAAACATCAATGGATGAACCTACAACCACTCCTGCCTCGATTAATTCTACCAGCTGACATGCCCTATCAACAGCCTTACTAGCTAGGTTAGGGTCTATCCCCTTTTCATTTCGATTGGATGCTTCTGACCTTAGTCCGTAGCGTTTGGATGTCATCCTTATACACTTAGGATTAAAGTTTGCTCCTTCAAAAAGGACAGCAGTAGTCTCATTGGTTATTTCAGAATCCAATCCACCCATAACACCAGCCAGGCCCACTGGCTTGTTCTTATCAGCAATGACTAAGTCGGATTCTACTAGATTTCTTTCCACATTATCCAGGGTTACCAGGGTTTCTCCCTCCCTGGCCTGGCGAACTATGATTTCCTTACCATCCAACTTGGATACATCGAAGGCATGCAAGGGCTCGCCATACTCCAGCATCACATAATTGGTGATATCTACAATATTATTGATGGGCCTCATTCCGGCCTCCATTAGTTTTAGCTGCATCCATAGGGGTGATTCTTGTATTTTAACATCCTTGATTACCTTGGCATAGTACCTTGAGCAATTCTCGCTTTCAATAGTTATACCATTTAGGTAGTCAGATATATGATCTTCTTCCTTCGCTATGGAAATATCTGGTTCTTCCAAAGGTATATTAAAGGTGGCAGATGCCTCCCTAGCCATTCCGATAATACTTAAGCAGTCTGGTCTATTGGGGGTTATCTCGAGTTCTATGATTTCGTCATTTAGACCAAGAATCTCTACAACATTTGAGCCTAGAGGATTTTCTTCATTAAAAATGAATATACCATCACGATACTCCTTGCTGATTACATTGTCACTATAGCCCAATTCCTGTAGGGAGCAGAGCATACCACTAGATTCTACCCCTCTAAAGTCTGTCTTTTCTATTGACATACCACCAGCTAATTTTGCCCCTACTAGGGCAACAGGGACAATGTCTCCCTCTGTTAGATTTTTAGCCCCAGTGACTATTTGAAGGGATTCTTGTCCTACATCTACTTGGCAGACCAATAGTTTATCAGCGTTTGGATGCTTTTCTATACTTATAATCCTACCAAGGACTACATTTTCAATCCCCTTATTTAAGGTGTATATTGACTCCACATGTGAACCTGAATATGTTAGTCCATCAGCTAATTCCCTTCCAGATAAATCCGTTTTTACATAATCCTTTAACCATCTTACAGGTAGTAACATTACAATCCCTCCTTCTTAAAACTGCTCTAGAAACCTGTTGTCATTTTCAAACAATAAGCGGATATCATCTATATTGTGTTTTACCATGGTAATCCTGTCTATTCCCATACCAAAGGCAAATCCAGTATACTTTTCTGAGTCTATACCACAATTTTCCAATACCTGTGGGTGGACCATACCACATCCTAGTAATTCCATACTCCAGCCTGTGAAGTTGCAGGCTGGGCATCCTTCTCCCCTACATTTAAAACAGGAGACATCTACCTCAGCACTAGGCTCTGTAAATGGGAAATGGTGGGGTCTATATCTGGTCTTCATATCTTCTCCGAATAATTCTTTAATAAATATATCTAAAGTATGGATTAGGTTTGCCATGGAAATATTTTCATCTACAACAAGGCCCTCCAGTTGGTGGAACATAGGTGAGTGAGTATCATCTACATCGTCAAACCTAAAGGTTCTACCTGCTGATATCATTCTAATAGGAGCCCCTAACTCTCTCATTGCCCTGATTTGAACAGGAGATGTATGGGTCCTTAGTAAAGTATCTTCAGTTATATAGAAGGTGTCAGATAAATCCCTGGACGGATGATTTTCAGGTGAGTTTAAGGCATCAAAGTTGTTCTCTACCGTTTCTATTTCCGGTCCTAATATTACACTAAAGCCCATGCTGACAAACAAGTCTTCCAATTCATCGATGGTAGCTAGCAAGGGGTGCCTATGGCCTAGGATTTGATTCTTGGTAGATATAGTTACGTCTATCTTCTCCCTTTCTAGTCTGGCTTTTTTGGCCTCATCCCTTAGGTAGGCCTTCCTAGTTTGAATACCTTCTTCTATCCTTCTCCTAACCTGGTTAGCTATTTGGCCTACTACGGGTCTTTCTTCAGGTGATAACTTACCCATATCCCTTAGGATGGCAGTTAGTTCCCCCTTCTTTCCTAGAACCTTTACTCTTAACTCATCTAATTTCACTAAATCATCTACGTCTTCCAATCTATTAAGTGTCAACTCTTCAATTTCTCGAAGTTTTTCCTTCATAATTTCGCCTCCACTGTCCGTTATATCTACAATATTATACCTAAGATTATAGCACCATTTATTCCTTATAACAAATATATCATCTATTCCTCATGGTTTCGTACATTAGGATGGATGCCGCCACGCCAGCATTCAATGACTCTGCCTTACCAGGCATAGGTATTTTTATATATTTATCAGCTAAATCCAGGATTTTAGGGTTAACCCCCTTGGCTTCATTACCTATTACGGCTACGAATTTCTTCTTAAAATCTATATCATATATGGGTGATCCATCTAGTGAGGTCACCATTATTTCAAAGCCATCTTGTTTTAAGGTCATCAGGGTCTCTAATGAGTCATCCCTAATATAGAGAGGTAACCTAAGGATAGAACCCATAGTTGAGCGCACTACCTTTAAATTATAAGGGTCAACACAACCCTCTCCAAGGATGATACCATCAATATCAAAGGCGTCTGCACTACGAATTATGGTACCCAAGTTTCCAGGATCCTGGATGGCATCTAAGAATAGGATTGATGGATTGTCTAAGGCTCCAATCTCTGTTAGGTCCCTTAGATGAAATTCGCATAAAGCCATAATCCCTTGTGGGTTTTCAGTATCAGATAAGTCCTTAAATAGGTTATCCTTTAATCTAAGGGTGTCATAGGTATTCTTAACATTTTCATAAAAAATAAGACCCTCTTTAGATTCTAAAAAGCTATTTGAGAATAGGATCTTCCTTATTTTGATCTCACTGTTGATAGCCTCTTCAACTATCTTAACACCCTCAATTATGAAGAGCTTACTCTTCCATCTATTTCGTTTTTTATTCAAACCCTTGATTTCCTTTATCAAAGGGTTATTACTGGAGCTTATTTCCAACATAAGATCACCTATTAAAAATAAAAGTCCCTGTATCAGGAACTTTTATCTTAATTACCTTTTGCTATTTCAACTAGTTTTGCAAAACCTTCTGCGTCGTGAATTGCCATCTCTGATAGCATCTTTCTGTTAACTTCAATATTAGCTTTTTTTAATCCACTTATAAATCTACTATAACTCATGCCATTTGCCCTAGCTGCAGCATTGATTCTAGTGATCCATAGTTTTCTGAAGTCTCTTTTTCTTTGTTTTCTGCCTATATATGCATAATTCAATGATTTCATAACAGCTTGGTTAGCTGGTCTAAATAGTTTGCTTTTAGCACCATAATAACCCTTAGCTTGCTTTAATATCTTCTTATGTCTTTTCTTGGCATTTACGCCTCTTTTTACTCTAGCCATTTATTGTAATCCTCCTAATATATATAATTATCTCGGTAACATTGAATCTATTCTCTTTTGGTCACCTTTACTTACTAAGGTTCCCTTTCTAAGATTCCTGATTCTCTTTTGTGATTTTTTACCAGTTAAGTGGCTCTTATAAGCCTTATATCTTCTTAACTTTCCAGTACCAGTTCTTTTGAATCTCTTTGCTGATCCTCTATGTGTTTTCATCTTTGCCATAAATACATCCTCCTAAGCTTACTCTGTCTTTGGAGCTAGAAACATAACCATATTTCTACCTTCCATTTTTGCAGGTTTTTCTATTATACCAAATTCACTTGTCAAGTCCGCAAAATCCTTTAGTACAACCCTACCGATTTGGGTATTGCCCAATTCTCTACCTCTAAACCTAACAGATACCTTAACCTTGTCTCCATCTTTCAAGAATTGATTGGCTCTTTTTGCCTTGACATTTAAATCATGGACATCAATATTGGGGGTTAATCTTACTTCCTTAACATTGATAACTTTTTGCTTCTTCCTAGCCTCTTTTTCTCTCTTAGCCATTTCATACTTATATTTTCCGTAATCCATGACCTTGCAGACAGGCGGTTTTGCATTGGGAGATACGTTGACCAAGTCAAGCCTTCTCTCCTCAGCTACTTCTAAGGCCTCTCTTAATGACACTATTCCTAATTGACTACCATCGGAATCAATCAACCTTACTTCCCTTGCTCTTATCCCCTCATTAATCTGAAGTTCTTTAATAAAACAGCACCTCCTAAATATATTCGAAAAACTAAAAGCGGGTATAAAATACCCGCTTTTCCCACAAGAAATAAATCTTAAGTATAAGATTTCAAAATCGCATAACCCTAAAAGCCACGGCCATAAGGTGAGAAGCGGACACTTCTACTTAATAAAATCTATTTAATTTACTATGTCATTATATGCTATAAATCAAGCCTTGTCAAATACTTTTTGTAAAATCATCAAGTTAATTAAAAAAACAAGTATGGAAATTTCTTATATAAAACTCTGAAATGGTTACACTAAATTTAGAAACTTGAGAGGAGGGATAAGTTGATAAAAAAGACAATAGTGCTTTTTGCCTTAGTATTTGGGTCGATTACATCACTAGTGTTAATTGCCCACGGCCTAAGACCTATTAACGGTCTTGGTGGGATAACGAGTACGGATAAAATTGCTGTATGGGCTGTAACAGTAGTTCTATTGATATACTATTTAAGTTTGGAAGAAAGACCACAATTAGCCCCCTCAATGTTGGCTATTGAAAAGGAAAATAATAGGGCTCAAGATAAGCCTGCCGTAACCTTCGAAGACGTTGCAGGCTTGGAAGAAATAAAGGAAGAATTACAGGAAACCATAGATTTTCTTCTAAATCCAGAGAAGTATCGACGAATGGGAGCCAAGATTCCAAAGGGGATCCTGTTCCATGGACCTCCTGGCACTGGTAAAACCCTTTTGGCCAAGGCAGTTGCTGGAGAAACAAATGCAGGTTTCTTATATGCCAGTGGTTCAGAATTCGTAGAAAAGTATGTGGGGGTTGGTGCCAAAAGAGTCAGAACCCTATTTGAAAGGGCTAAGAAAGAGGCTCCTTGTATAGTGTTTATTGACGAGATAGATGCCATTGGAACTAAAAGAAACATGGACTCCAACAATGAAAAGGATCAAACTCTTAATCAACTTTTGGTTGAGCTAGATGGTTTTAATACACCGGATACCGTTATCGTTATAGGGGCTACTAATAGGTTAGACTTATTGGATGAAGCCCTCCTAAGACCCGGAAGATTTGACAGACATATCTATATAGGTAATCCGAACCTACTTGCCCGTGAGAAAATACTTACTGTTCACACTAAAAACAAACCCATGGACAAAAATACCGATATAAAGGCTTTTGCTAGAAAGACAACTGGCCTATCTGGAGCCCAGTTAGCTAATATTGCAAATGAAGCAGCCATCATTGCAGTTAGAAACAACAAGAGTTATATATCAGCCCATGAGTTGGATGCTGCTATAGAAAGAGTAGTTGCTGGCTTGGAAATGAAAAATCCAAATGTTCTATTAAAGGAAAAACGAACCGTAGCCTTCCATGAGGCAGGTCATGCCTTGGCATCAAAACTTCTCGGTACAGAAGTAGTGCAAAAAATCTCCATTATACCTCGGGGTCAGGCCTTGGGTTATGTCCTTAAGTATCCTGAAGAAGATAGGTATCTTATGACTAGAAAGGAGTTGGAGAATAGGATAATAACTCTCTTAGCTGGTAGGGCAGCTGAAGAAGTGGTGTTTAACGAGGTCACTACAGGAGCTAAGGATGACTTAACCAAGGCCACCGATATAGCTAGGGCCATGGTCTGTAACTACGGGATGAGCTCTCTGGGCACCCTAGCCTTAGATGAGGTCTATATAAGGTATAACTATGATACAATCCGCTTGGAGATCAAGTCTATAACTGACAGAGCCTATAGGGAGGCTATTAGGTTAATAGAGGATAACATGCATATCCTGAATATAATTGCCGATAGACTCCTTGAGAAAGAATCAATTGACAGCCAGGAGTTGGATATGATCTTTAAGGAGAAGTCTAAATCAGAGGATTATGCAATCTAAAAGAGGCATGAACTTAGCCTATTAGGCTAGGGTCATGCCTATACTTATTTGGCCTCATAGTTTTTCTTCATATAGTCAATAGTTTGGATAATCAACTTCTTTAACACCTCTAGATCTATATCTTCCAGCTTGTTGACGTAGACGCAAGATTTACCTGTGGTATGTTTTCCAAGCATCTCCAAGATTTTTTCATTCTCTGGATCTCCTGTTTTAAGGTATAAACTCAGCTTAGCCTTCCTTGGTGAAAATCCCACTACAGGGCCATCCCCCTCATGTCCAGTAGTATACTTATAATGGTAGGACCCGAATCCGATTATGCTTGGTCCCCACATCTTAGCTTCATAACCACTGACCTCAGTAAATATATCTAAAAGTTTCAATGCATCCTCCCGTCTCTTGGGGTTGTCTACACTTTTTATAAAATCAATAACACTGGCATCGGTTTCTTTGGTTTTTAGCTCATACAAGCCATTCACCTCCTCATCTGTTCTATTCAGTTATAATCATAATACCCAATAATAAACATCCTAACAAAAAAAGGAAGAGGTCACCTCTTCCTTTTATAGTTCTATTTCCCTTTGTTCTTTATTTCTTCAAGAGCCTTAGTTATGAATTCATCTATATTCATCTGGCCTTGATCACCCTTATCCCTACTCCTTACTGAAACAAGATTATCTTGGACTTCCTTTTCTCCTACCACTAGCATGTAGGGAACTTGTTGAAGTTGGGCTTCCCTAATCTTGTAGCCGATCTTTTCAGCCCTGCCATCTACTTCTATCCTTATACCTTTTTCCTTAAATTTCTCTTCTAATTTATAGGCATAGTCATTGAATTTATCAGAGATTGGCAGTATGATTGCTTGAACAGGGGCTAACCATAACGGGAACTTACCTGCATAGTGCTCAATTAGGATTCCCATAAATCTTTCCATACTTCCGAAGACTGTTCTGTGGATCATTACTGGTCTTTTCTTTTCGTTATCCTTATCCACATAGGAGATATCAAATCTTTCAGGCATTTGGAAGTCTAGCTGAATAGTACCACACTGCCAGGTTCTGCCTATGGCATCTTCTAATTGGAAGTCAATCTTAGGTCCATAGAAGGCCCCATCACCCTCATTAACTATATAATCGATATTCTTCTCATTTAGGGCCTCAATTAACCCATTAGTTGCTATTTCCCACTGCTCCTCTGTTCCCATGCTGTTTTCAGGCCTAGTGGACAACTCAACATGATATTTAAAGCCAAATATATCATACATATAGTCTGCTAGCTCGATTATAGCTACTAATTCATCCTTGACCTGTGAAGGTAGAACATATAAGTGGGCGTCATCCTGGGTAAAGCTTCTAACTCTCATTAGACCATGCAGGGCTCCTGAAAGCTCATGCCTGTGGACTAGGCCCAATTCACCCCATCTTAAGGGTAGGTCCCTATAACTATGCAACTTGGACTTGTATACTAAGATAGAGCCAGGACAGTTCATAGGTTTTATAGCATAGTTTTCATCATCAATATTGGTAAAATACATATTTTCTTGGTAGTGGTCCCAGTGACCTGACTGGTGCCACAGAGACTCATTTAAGATGATAGGTGTACTGATTTCATCATAACCCCTCTTGGCATGCTCCTCTTTCCAAAAGTTTAGTAGCTGGTTCCTGATAACCATCCCCTTGGGGTGGAAGAATGGGAAACCAGGCCCCTCTTCATGGATGGAAAAGAGATCTAGTTCTTTGCCTAGTTTTCTATGGTCTCTTTTCTTAGCCTCTTCTAGGAAGTTAAGGTACTCTTCCAACTCCTTCTTCTTCTCAAAAGTAGTACCATATATCCTTTGGAGCATCTTGTTCTTTTCGTCGCCCCTCCAATAGGCCCCAGCTATGCTTAAGAGCTTGATAGCCTTTACCTTCCTTACATCATAAAGGTGGGGTCCTGCACAGAGGTCAGTAAAGTCACCTAGTTTATAGAAGGAGACTTCTTCATTCTCATCTAGGTTCTCAATAAGCTCAACCTTATAAACCTCATCTCGCTCCTTAAAATACTCTAGGGCTTCATCCCTTGGTAGGACAAATCTCTCTAACTTGTGACCTTCTTTGGCTATTCTTTTCATCTCAGCTTCGATTTTCACTAAATCCTCTGGTGTAAACCTATGCTCAGTATCAAAATCATAATAGAAGCCATTATCTATGGCTGGCCCTATAGCGAATTTAACACCTGGGAAGAGATTCTGTACGGCCAGGGCCATTATATGGGCTGAAGTATGCCAAAAGATTTGCTTTCCTTCGTCATCCTCAAATTTTACTACCCTAAAGTCTGCATCTTCATGGACTTCCTCTTGCATGCCCATAGTTTTGCCATTAACTACTGCCCCTAGGGCTACCCTTGCTAATCCTTCAGAAATATCCTTTGTTATATCAAGTACCTTCGTACCTTTTTCATATTCCCTAACCGAATTGTCCGGTAATGTTATTTTTATCATATCCATACTTTCCCTCCTAGTTAAATTTAAATACTATCGCAGTCTCATATCACAAATCATTGATTGCTTCTCTCATGTGAACTTTGAGTTCCTTGAGCTTAAACTCCATAGTTTGTAGAAATCACAAAAAGCTGGATTTGGTCATAAAAAAACCTTCCACCCCTACAATTACTTGTAGGGACGAAAGGTACTTTCGTGGTTCCACCCTAGTTACTTCTCAATTTATAATAACGCCTGTGGCGATAATCCTTATATTTGGATCCAGCTCAGGGGTGGTCTTCAATTATCCTACCTTAAGAAGATTTCCAGCCAAGATCTTCTCTCTCTAAAAGGAGTCAATAATCTACTCTTCCCTTCATTGCTTTTGATATTTAATTTCATTAGGTTTATTTTACAAATTATCCTGTTATTTGTCAAGTTATGATTAATGATACCACATTTAAACCTATTTTAAACATTTAATTGCTTCTTCAAGGTCTAGACTCCTTTGTTCCCCTGTCGTCATATCCCTAATGGTATAGAGCCCTGTCTTGACTTCCTCTTCCCCCACAACAATTACATAAGGGATACTCAGCTTGTCAGCATAACCGAATTTTTTACCCACTTTCCCTGACTCTAGGTATACTTGGGAGAATACACCTGCCTCCCTAAGTTTATTGGCTACTTCTACAGACTCTTCCGTATATTCATTCATTGGTATAATCAAAACCTTGGTCAAGGAAGTCTCATCAGCCTGGATTAGATTAGCCTCCCTTAATTGGTAAAAGAGTCTAGTTAAGCCTATTGACATACCTACTCCTGGAAGCTTCTGCTTTGTATAGTATTCAGCCAGGTTATCATATCTTCCCCCACTACATATGCTACCCAAGGATGGATAATCATCCAGGAAGGTTTCGTAGACCGTACCAGTATAGTAGTCCAGGCCTCTTACTATGGATAAGTTGATCTTACAGTTTTCCTCCGGAACTCCAAATAGTCTTATATATTTTATTACGGTGTCTAGCTCTTCCACACCTTCAATAAATACTTCATTAGATACATTCAACTTTCTTAACTCACTTATTATTCCAGCATTGTTGCCCTTGACGCTTATAAAGGCATTAATTTTTTCTATTTTTTCAGGGTTTAATCCCAACTCAGCCAGTTCCTTCTCTACCCCAGCCTGGCCAATCTTCTCTAGTTTGTCAATTGTTCTGAGGATTTGGGTTGAATCATCTATCTCTAGGCTATCGAAGAAGCCCTTAAGTATCTTTCTGTTATTGATTTGGATTGTGAAGGCGTCAAAGCCTAATTCCTTAAAGGTGGAATATATAAGTGCAGGTATCTCTGCATCATTGATTATGGATAGGCTGCCGTTACCAATTATGTCTATGTCACATTGATAGAACTCCCTAAACCTTCCTTTTTGATTTCTTTCACCCCTATATACCTTTCCTATCTGGTACCTCCTAAAGGGGAAATTTAACTGTGAATAGTATTGGCTGACATATCTGGCCAATGGAACAGTCAAATCAAAACGTAGGCTCATATCAGTAGAACCTTTTTGAAACCTATATACCTGTTTTTCTGTTTCTCCACCACCCTTGGCTAATAGAACCTCAGATTTTTCAATTACAGGTGTATCTATAGGTAGAAAACCGAATTTTTCATAATTTTTTCTTATTGTATCCATCATCTTATTAAATAAAATTTGGTCAGTAGGAGTCAATTCCATAAATCCTGGTAATATAGATGGTTTAACTAAAGTGCTCATTATGACATTCTCCTCACTATTT
This sequence comes from Tissierellia bacterium, assembly GCA_012518035.1. Lineage (GTDB taxonomy): Bacteria > Bacillota > Clostridia > Tissierellales > Tissierellaceae > JAAYTL01. The sequence goes on from JAAYTL010000116.1 coordinate 24,086, forward strand.
TTCTTTATTCCTATAATATCATTTAATCATAAAATGTCAAAGAAAAAGAGTTGATTCTATCAACTCTCTGTCTTCTTTACTCCTATAGAATTCAACCTACACAGATTGCATCCTGAACAGGTCTTTACTCTGTCTAGGAAGATTTCCTTTATAACAAGAATAATCTCGCTATCATCCAATTCGTCTCCATGGATAATGATTTTTTTAGGGGCTAAGGCTAAAAGTGAACTCAATATTAAGTCTCCTTCACTTATATCCTCATCAAAGACTTCATCTAACAAGGCCTTAACCTCTGAATTATTAATCTCCTTTTGAAAAGCATCCAATAATTCCATCTTATCCTTGGTAACTACTAGATTAACCAGATCTATCTGTGAGTATTGACCGTCTACAAAAATTTGAAGGGTATCTATATACTCATTGTATTCAATCAACATGTTGACCTTTTCTACAGTTGTTTCGATGGCCTTATCCACCAACCTATAAAAGGCCTTGGGTCTGAAGGTTAGATACCCGTCTATGATTATGGCATTATTTTCTATTAAATAATTTAGAATTTCGCTTTTTAGCTCCTCCCTCTCCCTTACTAGCTGCTTCCTATCAAGGAGAGCCTTCTTTACTTCCTCTATTATCTTGGATTTGTCAATTCCATCAATACTCCTAACGATTTTATTAGTCCTATGTTTAATTATCTTATCTGCATAAAAGTCTAGGAAAATATCTTGAACAAAGTTTGCCAAAACATTATACAAGGCTATATCCCTATCTGTATCTTTCCTACTTAAGGAAAAAATATATTCATATCTGTCATTATAGTCTTGATAATTTATATTCAAGCTCTTGTTATAAGAGAATTTCTCAATTATATTGTGGATCTTTTCAACAGGTACAGTACTACCAATTTTTATGGGTTCCATAATTCCACTCCCTTCTTTACTAGTATGTACCCTTTGAAATGGCGTATACCATATAAAATTTAGCACTAGTAACAGTTAAGGCTAATTATAGTCCCGAGATCCACAATTTTTTTTGATGATAAATAATGAATCTTTTTCCTTTTATTGTAAATAAATTCCAAAATCTTTTTCCCGTCTGGATGTCTATCCAGCCTGCCAGATAAAAAGATTAGATCTTTAGAATAACTTCCTGTTGCTCCACCTATAAAACCATATTGTTGGTTTTCTAGTTTAATATGGCCTGGCTCTATCAGAAGTACATAATAACCCTTTGATTTTAATATTTCAAAAATTGGCCTATCAGCAGTTATAACGCTTGTATCATCTACTATCGCCATGGAGCACTTGGTGTAACCTTGCTTAATATTTATTAAATCTAAGCCCTCTTTTTTTAGATAGAATTTAGCTACCTCATCTGTATAATTTAGGTAATGGATGGCGATATTCTTCATCCTTCCTATATTATATGCAATGTCATTGGGATACTTGACTCCTAATTTTTTCTCTCCCCTAATTAGTTTTAAGCCTGTAGCTGATAAACGGTCATGATAGTAGTCATATACATTGGGAGCAATAACCAGAGTCTTATAATTTATTGGATGTATAACAATGTCTGGGTGATAGGCAATGGATTCATCAACATCCACACATTTTATAGTAGGTATAACATTTAGATTAAACCTTTTTAAGGATTCAATGATTTCACGATCTGCATTCCCTGCGACTATAACAGTATCAGCACATCTTAGTGGAATGAATGGATTTCCTGACATCTTATAACTCCTTTAGATATCCTATTATTATTCCCTTTATAACAAAAAATCTACTGCTAATAAGCAGTAGATAAGGGATAATTAAAATTTGATTTAATGGAGGCGGCACCCGGATTTGAACCGGGGGTAAAGGATTTGCAGTCCTCTGCCTTACCACTTGGCTATGCCGCCAAACTAATTGTACCCATCGGGTACAATTTACAATGGAGCGGAAGACGAGATTCGA
>JAAYTL010000128.1 GCA_012518035.1 Tissierellia bacterium
AATAGGTGCTAAGAAAATTGGTATACAAGAAAACGCGTGGAAAGACCAATTGGGAAATTGGCGAAGTACTGTTGACTATGAGATTACAAGAGAGGATTTCTTTAAATTACAAAATGATGATAACTAAATAACCTTATATAGCGTGTTAACGATGATATTAAAAGTGTGTCGTGTTTGTAGATAAATGTGAAGTAAAATCAATAAATTTTGTGGGGGTGTCATATGAAAAGGGAATTAAGTATATTAACAAAGATTGGGATTCTTATTTATGTAGTTTATTCATTAGTAGATAGGTTTATTGTTGGGATTCCTGATATAATAGCAATTCCTATTATGATAATTGGAATAGCATTAATGGCAATAGGAAATCTAAAAAGACCTAGAGATAGTACCATAAAATGAGTATAATGTGATGTGTAATGGAGTTAAGGCGCATTATTTATAAATTACGAAGAAAACAATAGATTGATGGGTCGAATTTATATATTAAATATAGTATGGATGGAGTAAATTTATAATGAAAAGAATAGTTTTAGGGATTTTATCTTTAATAATAATTATGGTGCTTGTTGCTTGTAATAACAACAATTGTTTTTTGCAAGTCAAAATTCCTCACTTTTGCAAAACTTTTTCCCCAGGCACCGGTGGGGAATTTTTTATATAAACCCCAAACATATAGTTGCAATTTTGTCTACTCCATTAATGCAGCTTCCCTCATCCGATTACTAGGACCAGGGAACGTTAATAATTGGCAATGATGCAGTATCCTGTCAATTATGGCTCCGGTCATCTGTTCATCATAAAATATATTTACCCATCTTGAAAACTCTATATTAGTGTTGATTATTATAGGTTTTATCTCATAGCATTCTGAAATTACTTCAAACAACAGTTGTGCTCCTATGCGATCTAGGGGAACATATCCCCACTCATCGCATATTAGAAGATCTGCTTTCTTTAATTTTTTCATAAACACTGATAAAGTTCCGCTTTTTTTCGCCTCAGCCAGTCTGTTAACTAGAGCCGATGTTCTGTAAAATTTAACTTCCATCCCTTTTTTACAAGCTTCTACGCCGAGAGCAATAGATAAATGTGTTTTTCCAGTTCCTACATTACCATACATTACTATATTAGTCTTATCTTCAATAAACTCGCAATTTCTAAGGTATTCTATGTTAATTTGGGAAGGTAAGGTAACTTCATCGAATCGAAAGCTATCAAAGGTTTTTAAGGTGTAAAACCCCGCACTTTTAAGTAGTCTTTCTTTTCTTTTAACCTTACGATGCTCAATCTCTGTTTTTAGAAGATTTAACAAGAATTCTTGATGGCTGTCTGCCTGTATTTTTTCAGACATATCCGCAATGTTACTGCTAAGACGCAATTTCTTACAGCATTCTGCTATTTCCAAAGTTAGCATCTTGATACACCTTCCTTTCTAAGACTTGTATCATAAGCCGCAAGGTCGGGTGCATATCTTTTGAGTTTTGGAATGTCTAAAGGAAGTCTTACTGGATCAAGTTGGATCACCTTTTCATGCAAATTGTTATGAAGATTAATCAGGCTATCTGTATCCGTTGCTGTATAGGAAAGTGCCTCAGTAATTGTTTCAACTGCCTTTTCAAAACTACTTTTTTCTGTTAATGTGGCAATGGTCTTAAGTATTTTCCCCCTGTCATTTTTATTACATTTTTCTAGATACTCACAAAGGGGGTCTGGTAGCATTTTGTAAATGCCTGTATACTTTAGTGCTCCGGGACGTCTTGATAGCTGTGTTAGGTATGGAAGCCATTGCATGCTTTGTTGTTTATTGTCCCCGTAAAGCCTTTCATGCTTTACGATTTCACGGTGGCTTTCATCTAGCAAAATTACTTCAAAGGCTGTTACCTTAACGAGCACTCGGCTCTTGGCATACTTAGGTGATACTGAGTATTCATGTAGACCGTTGTTTAAGGAGAATTTGCCATAGCCGTTGGTTTTTACAGTTATGTATTTGCAGGCTTCAAAGGGGGTAGTGGGCACTTTTAACAATGCTTTTCGGTCTTCTTGGTGTAGTTCTTCTATGGTTCTTTCCTTTCGATAGTGCTCTCTTTTTGCATCCTCATCACACAAAAGTAGTAATTTTAGGTTAAAATCTTTGAGATTGTTAAATCTAGGAACCGGGACCAGCATGTTTCGCCGATGGTATCCTACTTTGCCTTCTACATTTCCTTTCTCATGACCAGAATTTACATTGCAAAAGGCTGCGTTAAATTGGTAATGCTCCATAAATCGAACAAAGTCCTCGGTTAGATTACGCTTTCCATCTTTTAATACTTTTGAAACTACTGTAGAGGGATTGTCGAACCATATCCTAGTAGGTACTCCCCCTATATGCTTAAATATTGTTTTCAAACCCTCAAATAAACACTCTTGATTTTCCCCTTTAAAAAGTTGTAAATACCCCTGATTGCTGTGTGGGAAGGAAAGATTTAAGTATTTTCCGTTATAGTGTTTACCGTTTTCATAGAAGTCGGCATCTCCAAAATCAACTTGAGCTTCACCGGGTATATGTTCTAATGGCAAGAAGCCTTCTTTTTTATTAAAAATCTCTTTTTTCTTTTCGGCTACATATCCGGCTACTGTCCTGTAAGAACAATCAAAATCTTTGCTGTATTTAGCAACCAATCGATCATATACTCGTTTTGCCGTATGTCTTTGTTTGCGCTTGGCTTTTTTGTCTTCGGTGAGCCATTCGTCTATTTCGGGCTTGTACGGCTCAAGTTTTGGATATTTTGCCCCATTTTCTACCGATGGTGGCTTGTTGTTCCAATCATTTTTGTGAAGATAATTTCTTACGGTTTTGCGGTCATGGCCTGTTTCTCTTGCAATCTGACTTATGTTTTTACCTTCCTCAAAGTACATTTTTCTGATATTATGTACCTGGGTCATTGTTAGCATCCTCCATTCCTCCTTGTAATCGATTTGTGTCAACTACAAGGATATTATATTGGTGTGGTGCCTACAATGGCCTTTTTGCAATTGTGGGGAATTTACTGTTGCAAAAGTGGGGAATTTCATTTGCAACTTTGGCCTATTTTATTTTACAACACATAATAGTCAATTGCTTAGAATTTACTATTACTTAATTAAGATAGATTTTACTTGTGTGTACCATTAATAGGGGGAAAAAGATGAAGTGGTTTGGTAAATTGCAAAAAGGTACAAAAGTTGTTTTGATTATTGCAGCCATAGTAGTATTAATTAGCGGAATCGCTGCAATTTATTCAAGCACAAAGGGTGAGGATAGGCTGGAGACTTTAAGGAAAACATCCCATTTGGCCTTTGTGTCTGTAGATGAATTTAGAGCTTTTATGGCAGAAAAAGAAGTGACAGCCTTGTTCTATGATATTGAAAATGACTACCTTGTAGGTAGCCTAATAGATGAAGCCAAGATGAAATACGGCATAGGTGGTAGTGGTAGGGTAGCCTTAGGAAACATCTCCAAGTTAGTTGAAGATGAGCAAATTACAAATGAAGTCGTATTAGAAACCATAAAAGATACTCAGGATGTCTACCTTTCTGAACCCATAAATAGGTTCATATCTGTGGTAGTAGTGGTCATACTTTTGTCAATGGTTTACTTTGGCTTTATACTTCCAAGAAGAAATAAGCCCGATGAAAAAACACCAACTCAACACAATAAGGCACACAATGTCCAAGAGACTAAAGAAGAAGTCAAGCCAGAGGTAGAATTAGTCAAGATGGATGATGTAAAGGGACATAATGAGATAAAAGAAGACCTAGAGTTCTTGATCAAGTTCTTAAAGAATCCTAAAAGATATGAAAAGTTGGGTGCCAAAGCTCCAAAAGGAGTCTTGTTATTTGGACCTCCTGGTACAGGTAAGACCATGATAGCCAAGGCCATGGCCAATGAAGTAGGTATCCCCTTCATAGCTACAGGTGGTAGTGACTTTGTTGAAAAATATGTAGGTGTTGGTGCCAAGCGGGTTAGGGAAATCTTTGAGGAAGCTAAGGGACATGAAAAGGCTATAATCTATATAGATGAGATAGATGCTATTGGTAAAAAACGGGGTGGCGAATATGATAATGACGAGAGAATAAATACCCTAAATGCCCTCTTGATAGAGATGGACGGATTTAAGGATTCCAGTGGTATCATGGTCATAGCATCTACCAATAGGCTGGATATATTGGACGAAGCCTTAATGCGTCCCGGAAGGTTTGATAAGCATATAGCAGTTAATCCACCAGATTACCAAGGTAGACTGGATATTTTAAAACTATATGCCAAGGATAAGAAATTGGATAAGGAAGTACGCTTGGATAAGGTTGCCACCATTACAAGGGGATTTAGCGGTGCTGATTTAGCCAACCTCTTAAATGAGGCTGCTATGATAACAGCTTTTAGGGATAAGGACAAAACAACAATGCAGGAGATAGATGATGCATTGTTCAGGATTCTAACCAAGGGAGACAAGAAGAAATCCTTTGAACGCTCACATGATGATACTGAGTTAACAGCCTGGCATGAGGCAGGACATGCTATAGTTTCAAAGCTTATCGCCAATCAAAAGGTAAACAAGGTCACCATCATACCCTCAACTAGTGGCGCAGGTGGGGTCACCTTTATGGAACCTAAGGAAGGAAACTATTATTCCAAGGAAGACCTAGAAAACATGGTAAAGGTTAGCTATGGAGGTAGGGCGGCTGAGTATATCCTATTAAGGGATGAAAACAAGATCACTACAGGTGCCTCCAATGATATTGAAAAGGCAACCAATATAATCATGGCCATGCTAGGAAGTTATGGCATGAGTGAAAAGTTTGGTTTATTAAATTTACAAAACATGAGAGGTTTAAATCAAGAATATATCTTAACCGAAGCCAAGGATATTTCCAATAAATTATATAAGGAGACCATAGATTACCTAGAAGAGCATTATGACTTATTAGAAGAGATGTCCAATTTATTAATAGAAAAGGAAACCTTAGATGAGGAAGAAGTAGATGCCTTGATCCTTAAGCATACATCAGGTGAAGAAGTAAAAACTAATATAATAGTGCCTAATTTCAAGGATAACAATGAAGAATCTAAGAATAGTAAAAGGATAGGCCTTCCTAAACTAATACCAGAAAGACTAATACCTGACCTAATGAAGAGTGATAATTTAGCCAAGAATGAGGAAGATTAATAAAAACAGGGTCTACAACTTTGTGTTGTAGACCCTTGTGTATTTCTAGACTTCAAATGTAAATTCTGGGTTATCCTGATCTATCCATCCTACTTGTACCTTGCAGTTGAAGTGTTTTTTAAGTAAATCTGCTAATTCGTCTCTAGCTTTTAAGAGCTCCTCCTTATTTTCTGTAAAACCATCGATGGGGAACATGACCCTGGTGGTATCCTTACCTATCTTACCTAGCTCACTCTGCCTCCATATCCACCTTCTGGTCCTGATTTTGTCACCTGTAGCATATACAATTTCATCCTCTTCTACAGCTTCTTCTTCCTTGCTGCCAAATGGGATAAATGTATCATCTGGCCTGGCATATCTCACATAGAAGTCCTCATTTGTGCTATCTAAGTCATGGGCTCCAATGGGCAGCCTGTACTTAAGTGAAACTGCATTACCTAAATCTACTATGGGATTGATGGAAGGCATCCCCTTCTTCTTAGAGATTCTGGTAAGAAGGGCTTCTATAGATGACATAAACTTGTTTGGATTAATCTTCATCTTCCTAAAGGCATCCCTATAGTAGCTGACCTCCTGGCTCTCCTTTACCTTTTTTCCTTCAAAGTAGGCCTCACATTCCTTGATGTTAGCTTCTAAGAGGGCCTTGATTTCCGGTATCTCCTGGCTGTTATCGATATTTGATGCAGCCACCATGGCAAAGCATACCCCTTCTAGGGTTTTAAACACCCTGTCTTCAACAATAAACTTCATATAATCTCTCCTCTCATGTATCTACCCCTCATAATTATCAATATTATACAATATTTACTAGGAATTAACAGCTGCTTATTTGAAAATCTATTAGTTTGTTAATCCCTCTAAGCGTGATGATCACAGGCTTTAAATATTTTTGCAGTTTTCTCACTTTTATGATATACTAGCTTAGTTAAGTTTATAACATTTTTGGAGGTTGATGTAATGGTAGAAAGAAGATCCCTTCAAGGTTATCTTCTTATTTTTATGTCTGGAGTTTTTTGGGGTGTCGGTGGATACTTCATAACCAAGATGAGTAATATGGGTGTATCCTCCATGATGACCGCATTTTCCGGACACTTCTTTTCCCTTGTACCCTTAGCTATTTACCTATTAGCAAGGAA
>JAAYTL010000117.1 GCA_012518035.1 Tissierellia bacterium
AGTAGATAGTAGGTCCTTTAACGCCTTCAAAAATTGCAGTTTCCTGAAGGCTTATTAAAGTGCGCATTTTTTTAAAGAAAATATGGATATTTCTTTAAATTATTAACTATTATTGTCTTGACATATTACCACTAGACTCTTTAAGGTTGATAAGATTAATATCTTTACACTTTTATTATAGCCCTAACTGAATTTTTTGTCAATTCTAACAATTTGACAAGTTTCTATCAATAAATTACTTTTATACCTGATATAGACAAATGCAATTCTAGGAATAAATCATATCCCTAGAATTGCACTTATACATTTATTGTCTTTTTAACTTTTCTATAAGGATTTCGTTAATAAATTGAGGGTTAGCCTTACCACTAGTCGCCCTCATGATTTGGCCAATTATGGCACCAAGGGCCTTTTCTTTTCCAGCCCTATACTCCTTGACTGCTTTTTCACTATTTGCTATAGCTTCATCAATTATTGGTGATAGAATATCCCTATCATTTATCTGCTCTAAATCCTGCTCCTTCACTATCTGTTTTGGGGATTTAGAAGACTTCCTCATCTCTTCTATAATTCTCTTGCTGGTACTTATATTGATTACTCCATCCTCTATGAGATTTACCAATTCACCCAAGTACTCAGCTGGGAATGGCTCTTCAAAATCCTCTAGGTCTATAAACCTGAAAATCTCTGAGATCAAGAGATTGGCCAAGGTTTTAGTGTTTTTAGATAGCTTAACAGCCTCTTCAAAGTAGTCGGCCAGGTTCTTAGATGCTACAAGCTGTTCTGCATCATAGCTACTCAAACCATATTCCCTTATATAGTTAGCCTTCCTCGCATCCGGTAGCTCTGGCAAACTATCCTTAATGGATTTTATCCAAGCATCATCTACCACTATAGGCATTAAATCTGGGTCAGGCAAATAGCGATAGTCTTCAGCATCCTCCTTCTCCCTCATGGAATAGGTTTTACCAGTTGTTTGGTCAAAGCCCCTGGTCTCCTGAACCAGTGTGCCACCTTCTTCAAGCACCCTTATATGGCGCTGGGACTCGTAATCTATGGCTCTCATGATGGATTGGAAGGAGTTGAGGTTCTTGATCTCCGTCCTAACCCCCAAGACATCAGAACCCTTCTCCCTTACAGATAGGTTGACATCGCACCTAAAGGAACCCTCATTCATCTTTACGTCTGAAACACCTATATAGAGCATAATAGCCCTTAACTTTTGTAGGTAGGCCTTGACCTCTTCTGCTGAGCGTAGATCAGGCTCAGATACGATTTCTATCAAGGGCACTCCTGCCCTATTATAGTCTACCAGGGTACCTAGCCCCTCCTGATGAATCAGTTTTCCAGCATCTTCTTCTATATGAATCCTAGTTATACCTATAGATTTAGTTGCTCCTTTGACCTCAATATCCAAATGACCATCATAGCAAAGAGGCAAGTCATTCTGGGATATTTGGTAAGAAGTTGGTAGGTCAGGATAGAAGTAATGCTTCCTATCTTGCTTACCATACCTTGTTATTTTACAATTTATAGCCAGCCCAGCCTTAATAGCATAGTTTAGGACCTCTTCATTTAATACAGGAAGGGCACCTGGTAGGCCAATACAGACTGGACAACAATGGGTATTTGGCTCACCACCAAACTCCGTTGTACAGGAGCAAAATATCTTAGTTTTGGTTTTTAACTCCACATGAACCTCTAAACCCATGACAATTTCATATTCCTTAGTCATCACTACCCACCTCCCTGCTAGTATTCTTCATCTTATTCTCTATAACATAGGCTAATCTAATCAAGTCAGCTTCTGCAAACTTTGGTCCTAATAACTGTAGCCCACTTCCTACTGTTATGGCAGGTAATCCTGTTATATTAGCCAGTAGGTTAATTCCCTCATCATACTTTGATGTCAAAGGTAGAATTAGGATACCATACTCCTCTATTAGCTTGGTTATATCTTCCTTGATAAGCCTTCTAAGCCTTTGGGCATTCCTATAAAACTTCTCATATTGACCGGAACTAATAACATAGTTTCCAAAGAGTATCTTCTTTTGTGCTTCCTTGCTAAAGCCCTCTGCCCTAGTCCTTTTATATAGGTCTTCCCTACTTTCATAGTTCTTGGTCCTATAACCTAGACTTATACCATCATACCTAGCTGTATTAGATGCAAATTCAGCAGAAGATAAGATCCTGTAGGTAGGGGTAATATAGTCTAGCTTAGGTAGGGTAACCTCTTCAACATGGGCCCCAAGTTCTTCTAATTCTCTCACGACCTTATTGATATCTAAACCCTGGTCTTCGGCAAACAAGTCCTTGGGCATTCCTACCCTAATTCCTTCTATATCGGCAACCAAGGATTGTCTATAGTCCACCACTTCCCTCTTAATAGAGGTGGAATCCCTCTTATCATATCCAACCAGTTTATTCAAAACAAGTGCCATATCTTCAACACAAGAAGTAATTGGTACCAGCTGGCCAAAGGTAGATGTAGCCCCTATGATACCGTATCTGGAAATCAGACCATAGGTCGGTTTCATGGATATCTTGTTAGGATCCATAGATGTGCTTAGGCCAAAAATTGCCCCCTTAGATTCAAGGGTCCTACCAACCATGTCGGTTGGTTTAAGCCCAAATTCCTCTACCTTTACCTTCCCCAACATTACACAACCTGCTTCATCCATCTTATCCAAAACACTGGCATTGAAAGGGGGGATGTAGTTTTCTAGAATCTTGCTTCCCGCCGTGGTTAATACCCCCTTGGTAGATATATCATCTGTTACAGCAAAGGGTATACCAGCCAAAGCACCTAAGTCTTCCTTATTCTTCCTCTTTTCATCTATTTCCCTAGCCTTTTTCAGGGCCTGATCCTTTAATATGGTTTTATAGGTTCGATCAGCTAAACCTTCTTTCTCTATATTTGAAATACATTTCCCAACTATTTCTTCACTGGAAACTTCTCCCGCCTCCATTAGTTCTAAAAGCTGAGAAATCTTCATATCAGTTAAGTCCATAATACTTCCTCCTCTCCACCCTAATCAATTACCTTTGGCACTAGGATATAGTTATCGTCCTTAGCAGGAGCATTCATTAAGACATCTTCAATCTCCAGGCTCTTCTCCACTAAATCTGCCCTTGTAGCATTCTCAATGGGGTGGATATTGATAAGTGGCTCAACATCCGCTAAATCCATATCTGCTACCAAGGAAACGGAGTCGATCAAGGCCTCTAATTCTTTTACTAAATCTACCTTCTCAGCCTCATCCACATAGATCTGAGATATTTCTAGTAGGTTTTCAAGATCTAATTCACGATAGTCATCTTCTTCTAAACCTTCAGCCTCACCATTGGATGAAAAGCTAGTTCCAATGCCTATGCCCAGAATGTCCAACTGTTCCTTGGCAACACTGCTAGGGGCTTCTGTCAATGGACACCTGGCATCTCCAGTCTTTGGAAAGGCTATTACATCCCGGATGGTGTCAGCATTGGTCATTAACATCACCAGTCTATCCAGTCCAAAGGCAAATCCTCCATGGGGTGGTGTACCATAGGAAAAGGCCTCTATCATAAAGCCGAAGCGGTCTTGTATTTCCTTCTCTGTAAAACCTAATACTTCAAACATCCTGTTCTGGATATCACTCCTATGAATACGAATACTTCCACTACCTAATTCTGTACCGTTTAGAACAAAGTCATAGGACATGGCATTCATATTGGATAGGTCATCATCCTTCATAAACCTTTCGATGTCAGCAGGCATGGTGAAGGGATGATGCATGGCAATATACCTGTTTTCTTCCTCAGACCATTCCAGCAGAGGGAAGTCAGTTACGATTAAAAACTTGTAGTCATTCTTCTTCCTAAGCCCTAATCTATCTGCTATCTCCAGGCGCAGATTGCCCAGAGTCTTATAAACCACTGGTAATTCATCAGCACAGAAGATTATCATATCTCCCGGCTGGGCCTGGGCCCTTTCGATGATTTCCTCAACCTCTGTTTCAGATAAAAACTTGGTAAGCAGAGTCCTTAGATTACCATTTGGTTCTATGGCTATCCAGGCCATACCCTTGGCCCCATAGGAAATAGCCTTATTGGTTAAATCATCAATCTCATTCCTTGAGAAATTATTGCCGCCTTTTATGTTGATAGCCCTGACAGCTCCACCCTGTTCAACCACACTCCTGAATACCTTGAAGCCACACCTCTTGGCTATGTCACTAAGGTCCACAATTTCCATGCCAAACCTCAAGTCAGGCTTATCACTACCATATTTATCCATGGCTTCCTGATAGGTCATCCTTGGGAAGGGCTCCGTGAAGTCCATATCCATTACTTCGGAAAAAATATACTTGAACATACCCTCCAAGTGGTTTAGGACATCCTCTTGGCTTACAAAGGACATTTCTAAATCCAGTTGGGTAAACTCTGGCTGCCTATCTGCCCTTAAGTCCTCATCACGGAAACACCTGGCTATTTGATAGTATCTGTCTACACCCGATACCATCAATAGTTGCTTAAATATCTGCGGTGATTGGGGTAGGGCATAGAACTTGCCATTCTCCAGCCTGCTTGGAACTAGATAGTCCCTAGCCCCTTCAGGAGTACTCTTGGTTAGGATTGGAGTTTCTACTTCTAAAAATCCCCTATCATCTAGATATTGCCTAATTGCTTTGCATGTCTTATGCCTTAAGGCTAGGTTCTTGTATAGTTTTGGCCTTCTTAAGTCCAAGTACCTGTACTTAAGCCTTAATTCTTCATTTACATTGGTATAGTCTTCAATAGGGAAGGGTATGGTCCTTGACCTAGATATGATCTCTAAATAACTGGCCTTGAGCTCAATGGTACCAGTAGGAATATTGGGGTTATAAGTTTCCTCATCCCTCTTTCTTACTGTTCCTTTGACCTTGATGACATATTCGCTTCTCAAGGCCTCCACCTTAGCAAAGGTTTCTTCCCCTACGTCTTGTAAATCGAAGACCACCTGTAATATTCCTGTCCTATCCCTTAAATCAACAAAGATTATCCCGCCCATATCACGGGTTCTTTGGACCCAGCCGCTTACTGTGGCTGGACTTCCCATATCATCTTCACTTAAATCTGTACAATAATGGCTTCTTGATAAATCTGTATCCATCTTCCTTCTCCTTCCTATATAGAATTCCTAGTAGCTTAGTCAATCCCTGAATTTCACTTGTGGTGGGGTTATTATGTTAGGTCATTTTCCTCAGTCGAATCCTAGCTAATTCATTTGCTCATTTCATTCACATGAATTAGGGATTCTTTGCGTTTGACCTACATCAGTTCATTCGCTATGCTCATTCACTGTGTTAGGTCATAAAAAAATACCCTTCATCCCGACAAGGGACGAAAGGTATCTTTCGCGGTACCACCCAAATTGACTAAATAATAGTCCACTCTATTAATATAGAAATAACCTATATTAACTGCTGTAATGTAGCAGAACATCTAAGCCTACTAGTAACACGTTCGGTTAGCAACTCCCAGAGGTTCTTCAATTAAACTAAAGTACTGGACTTCCACCCCCGCCAGCTCTCTGTGACTTATCATTTAATCTACTCTTCTGTTCATCGTATTTATTCATATTTTATAGGTTTATTCTACCCATAATTCTAATTCTTAAACTAACCTACTTATTAGGTGTATAATATTCTACTTTAATTTTGGAAAAAAATCAAA
>JAAYTL010000118.1 GCA_012518035.1 Tissierellia bacterium
ATCCCAGGTATACTCCTTGGGAATGTCCTTTCTTTCCAGTACTTTCTTTGACATATGACTTCCTCCTTAAAAATCAATATTATTTAAACCATATAAGATTAAATCCCTTGCAAGTGGGGCTGCCCCCTTACCTCCTGTCATACCTGCTTCCTCTAGAATTACAGCTACTGCCAGTCGGGGATCTTCTGCAGGAGCAAATCCAACAAACCAACTATGGTCATTGCCTGATGGGTTCTCAGCTGTCCCTGTTTTGCCAGCTACTGTAACATTGGAAATCTTAGCATTGCTTCCTGTACCCCTTTTAACGGTATCCACCAGCATTGCCTTGATCTCTCTCGCTACTGATGGACTGGTTACAGTTGATATTATATCTGTACTTATTGATTTAATTATCCTTCCATCCTTGTTGATTATCTCCTTTACCAGGATAGGCTTCACCATATCCCCATCATTGGCTATGGCTGAGACCATCATAGCCATATTTAGTGGTGTAGTAACTATCTTTCCTTGTCCTATGGATGATTCGGCTATCTCAGTAGCTCCAATATTAGTCCTATAGGGAAATTGGGATGTTTTTACTGGTAAATCAAAGTCTATTTCCTGATTAATCATAAGGCGGTCTGCTATATTTCCTAACTTTTCCTTCCCTATTAGAAGTGATTTTTCAGCGAAATAGGTGTTACAGGATCTTACAATGGCTTCATGTAAATCTAACCTTCCATGGGCCTTTTCATTATAATCCTTAAGTATATACCCATCAACCTTAGTACTTCCTACACAAGTATAATCTAAGTCTAAGTCAGGGGATTCTAGGGCTGCTATTGCGCTGACAATCTTGAAGATGGAGCCTGGTGGATAGAGGCCTTGAGTTGCCCTATTAAGGAAGGGGCTATCTGGGTCCTCGATAATTTCCTTCCAGTTTTCATTTAGTTCTGAAGTATTGAAGTCGGGCAAACTAACCATTGCATAAACCTCGCCAGTCTTTGGATTCATAAGGACTATAGAGCCCTTATTCCCCTTTAAGAGTTCTCTAGCCTTTTCTTGACTTCCATGGTCAATAGTCAGCCTGATATCATTTCCCTCTGATCTTGGCAGTACTAGATTTCTTAATTCATTAATAGCTGTGTTTTCTCTTATATCTAATAGGACATTATTATATTCCAACTCTAGCCCAGCTTTTCCATACTCCCTATAACTATATCCAATTATATGACTATAGAGGTTTCCATACTTATAATACCTCCTGCTTGTATTATTATCCCTTTCGCTATAGGCTAATAGATTGTCATTTCTATCAAGGATAGAACCTCTAAGGACGTTTTCCTCATTTATCCATAGCCTTTTATTATATGGATTATTCTTAACTTTTTCTGCCTTGAATACTTGGAAATAGCTGAGATAGGCGACTAGGCTAACAAACAAGATAGAAAATGCTGATAATACCAAAATTATCCTTTTTGTCTCCCTATTCATGGTCCATCCTCCATTCCATGTCTTCAGATGCAGTCTGAAGTATGCCCAAGGCCATAAAGCTTGATATTATAGAGGTTCCCCCATAGGCAACAAATGGCAAGGTAATTCCAGTGAGGGGGATTACTTTCAAGACACCGCCTAGAATGATGAATGATTGAATCCCAAACAAACTACTTATACCCAGGGCCAGTATCTTATAAAACCTATTTACTTGACTTATACCTATCTTAAAGCCCCTATATACTAATAACAAAAAGAGCATTATAATACCTATACCTGTAAATATACCTAACTCTTCACAAATGGCGGCAAAAATAAAATCATTGTAAGCTAGGGGTATAAATTGAGGGTGCCCTAAACCTAGCCCCTTACCAAAGAACCCCCCTTCTGCGATTGCAAATAGGGATTGGGTAATCTGGTAGCCCTTATCATCTATAAACCTCCATGGATCAATCCATATATCAACCCTAATTCTTACATGGCTAAAAAGTCTATATGCTATTAATCCTCCAACAAGTATAAGGCCTAGATTTATATAGATTAACCTTCGATCTTCCTCAAATATGAATTGTAGGATAATAAAGATACCAAAAAAAATCACTGCCATTCCTAGATCCCTTTGCAAAAATAAGAGGCCTATAAATGAAAATACTATGATCGTTAAAATATATGAGGAATATTTTACTTCCTTATATTTGTCATATCGTGAGTAGTAGGTAGCCAATATAAATATCAAAATTAACTTGGTCATTTCAGCAGGTTGAAAGCTAAATCCAGCCACTTTAATCCAATTTATTGCTCCATAGGTCCTCTCTCCAAATAAAAAGGTTATTAAAAATAAGAAATAAGCCCCCCCTATATATAAGTACAATAATCTATCTAAGCTTTTAAAATGCTTGGTTATAAAATAGGTTAAATAAAAAAGAAAAATACCTAGAGAAAGCCACATTAGTTGACGAATTCCAGCTACTGGGCTTATCCTATAAATCATGATAATCCCTACAGACATGAGCATGGTGGCAATTAAAAATATATAATTGTCTCCCTTGGAAATCTTTAGAAGTAAATAGTTAGATATATAAACTAGCAATATCAGGCCCATACCTGTGGCCAGGATATACTTATCAAGTTTATCTATTTGATATACAAATAAGAGGGACAGTGCAAGTATTTCATATAGAAACAATAATCTCCTAGGGGTTCTCCCACTAATTCCTCTACTCAACATCCAATCACATCCCTTTATTAACAAATAAAAACTCAATATTTCCAATTCTTATAATGTCACCATTTTTTAGCATCACAGCATCCTCTAACCTTTCACCATTTAGGAATGTACCATTTGCACTATCTAGGTCCTCAATAAAGTAATTGTCCTCATCCTGAACAATCTTAAAATGGTATTTGGAGACATAGGGATCCTTAATTACTATATCGTTATCAACACGTCTGCCTAAAGTGAGTTCTTCATCAATACTATAGTGCTCATTAATCTTGAAGGGTAGTGAATCCTTACGGTTTATTAGTTTTAAATAGGCATAATCACCTGAACTCACAAAATCCATCCCCTTAATGTCTAAATATATCAATCTAATTATGCTAAATATAAACATATAGATTATAATTATAAATATGTATTTGAATAAGAGAGATACTATATTAAACATATCCATTCCTCCAAAGATTGAAAATGCTATGATTAGATATTATCATAATCACAGAGCAAAGGGAATTATTTTGCGAGAAGTATTTCAATCTCAATGAATATTTGATATTATTAAACTATAACTGAGGAGGTGTCTTTTCTTGAAAAGATTAACACGTTCAAATACTAATAAGGTTTTTTCAGGTGTTTTTGGAGGACTAGGAGAATATTTTGGAATAGATGCTGTTATATTACGGATTGTTTATATTATCATTGCTTTTAATAATATATTCTTAGCCCTTGTTGCTTATGGAATAGCTGCAGCAATAATACCAGCAGATGATGTCATATATCAGGATTCAGATAATAGCTATTATTCAACAGCTAAGGATAATAGTGCAATCTTTGTTGGTGTTGGCCTTATAGCTTTAGGGCTTGTATTGTTGGTTAGGATCTTTATGCCATCCCTCCATATACTCTTTCCTAATTTTAGGCATATTATAAGAACTATAAGGGATTTATGGCCAGTTCTCTTGATACTACTTGGCGTATTTATAATTGTTAATCAAAAGAAAAATTGATTGTGGTAAAAATGAAAATAGATTTTAATTATACTAGACAAGAAATCAAATATACATCAGGTCACATTTTTAAAGGGAACAGCTATAGATGTTCCTTTATAAAATTTGGCTCCCTATACAGAAATCCTGCCCCAGGAACTGAAGTTGTAGAATTATATAACTTTCAACCAAAAGACAAGGTCAGGGCTTCAACCATGATTCTCCATGGTTTGGGAAGCAGTAACATTAAGTTCCTCTTATGGTTAGGACCTCATCTAGCTTCTGCGGGTGTTAATACGAGTATTCTAATTTTACCAGGTAACTATACTAGGGTTGAGAATAAATCTGTAAGTGGCCGGTCTTTTCTCTACCCAGACATCAATCTCATGTTTCAGTTTTGGGAACATGCAGTAGTAGATGTTTTAACCTCCATAGATTTATTGGAGGATATGGGTTTATGGAAAGAAAATAACTTGCTCATGGGATACTGTCTAGGTGGTATGATAAGTACTATTGTAGCTGCCATTGACAGTAGAATAGCCCATACCCTGTTTATGACTACTGGTGGTAATATACCTAAAATCCTCCACCAATCTCCAGCTACTTCCTTTGTAAGAAGATTGTTTGCAGATAAGAGTTTTGATGCCAAGGGTTTAGAAGACAAGGACCAGCTCTATACGGAATATGAAAACCAATTTCCTATGGTAAATAGTATGGATATAGATGATTTATTAAATAGTGATGAAATAAATCCTTTGTTTAAAATTGACCCTATATCATATGCACATTTTATTGACAAGAAAAAGGTTACTTTCGTGGATGCCTTCTTTGATAGCACCCTGCCTATAGAATCAAGAAGGGACTTATATAAATTAATGGAAGGATCCAAAAGAAGAATCCTACCAATTTCACATATTAACTGGTTACCTTTTTCATATTTTATTGCAAAATACATGCTCCATAAATTAGAAATCAATGACAGAGTTGCTAAAAAGGCCCTTTTAAAAAAAGAGCGCATCCAAAATCCATTGGATAAATAATAAGGGTTGATTGTATGAAAAAGTATAAGGATAAAATAAAGAGTTCCTACTTTATTGTCAACAAAGTGTATTTGTTTGTTATTTTTTTGCTTTTAACCATCTCCGATTTAACCCTTGCCTTTGCCTATTTTATTGCATCACTTTTTATTTTTTTATGGAAGAGTCTCACTTATAAGTTGCCAATGGATGTTAAGGTTGATATTCCATTTGAAACCTATGTTTATAAGGTGACTGATAAAAGGGAATTAAAACTAGACCTTTATTATCCCCCCACAAAAATAGGCCATAGTAGACCTTTAATCTATTTTTGCCATGGGGGCGGCTGGATTTCAGGTTTCAGAAATCAGTCAAACAATGTTTCTTGGTGTAAATTTCTTGCCTCCAGGGGATTTATAGTGTCTAGTATAGATTATAGGTACGGATACAAGAATAGTATGGATGATATATTAAGGGATTTTACTGATGGACTAGAGTATTTAAAAAAACATAGCAAAAAACTTCATATAGACAAGGATAATATAGTCCTGATGGGCTTGTCTGCAGGGGGGCATTTGTCCCTCTTGTATGCTGCCTATAATGCATTATTAGATAATTCAGAGAAAATCCAGGGGATTAAGGCTGTTGTAGCCTACTATGCCCCTTCAAATTTAAAGGATATTTTTTCTTCGGATACAAAATCCCTATTTGCTAAATTTGGTGCAAGCCAAACACTCAATGGTAGACCTACTGATATAGAGGAGATTTATGATTATTATTCTCCTATTAATTGGATAAGTGAAAGAATGCTGCCTACCCTACTGGTTCATGGGAAATTGGATGAAGTTATACCATTTAGTTCTACTGTTGAATTATTTAAAAGATTAAAAAAACACAATATCCCTTC
The DNA here is from genome assembly GCA_012518035.1 of Tissierellia bacterium. Classification (GTDB taxonomy): domain Bacteria; phylum Bacillota; class Clostridia; order Tissierellales; family Tissierellaceae; genus JAAYTL01. The sequence continues at coordinate 5,602 of JAAYTL010000118.1, forward strand.
TGAGCTTTATGTCCATAAGACTGCGGGTCATTCCTTCGATACAAGACTGAAGGATCTAACTACCATAAATATATTAGAGAAAACCCTCAGATATTTGAAAAAATCCGTTAAAGGTGGTTAAGATGAAAATTACTGATATTGTTGCTCAAAAAAACAAGGATAGGGTAAATATTTATATAGATGGAAGCTTTGCCTTTGGTTTGAGTCAAGAGATTAGGTTTAAATATGACCTTTTTGTAGGTAAGGAAGTAGACCAAACCTATATTGATGATGTTTTACGGGCAGAGGAAAAAAATAAGGTCTTAAATAATGCTTTTAGTATCCTTTCCTATGGACAGAATTCAAAAAAGCAAATCTATATCAAGCTTATGAAAAAAGGTTATGACGAGGAAGATGTAATAGATGCTATAGAATTTTGTGAGGAAAAAGGTTTTATTAACGACAAATTATTTGCTGAAAGTTTCATAAGGGACAGGACCAATCTCAAAAATTATGGTTCTATGAGAATTCGTTACGAGTTAATCTCCAAAGGTATATCTAAGGATATCATCGAAGAGGTACTCAATCTAGATTTTCAAGATGAATTCGATAGGGCATTAAACCTGGCTAAAAAGAGGATAAAACAGTATAAAGATGATGATAAGAATGCCGTTTATAGAAAGTTGGGAGGTTTTCTATATAGGAGAGGATATTCCTATGAAATAGTATCAAAAGTATTGGATGAAGTATTGAATGATTTGGATTAAGGTGATGATTTTGTTTTATGTATACATGCTTAAGTGTAGCGATAATACCTTATATACTGGATATACAGTTAATCTAGAAGCAAGGATAAACTCTCATAATAAGGGCAAGGCTTCTAAATATACTCGTGGTAGGCTGCCCGTTGAACTAGTCTATTATGAAGAGCTATCTAGCAAGAGTGAAGCTTTAAAAAGAGAATGTGCTATTAAAAAATTGACTAGGGATGAAAAATTAGAGTTAATTAAAAGGTCGTGATTCGATGAGCATATTTTTTGAAAAGGTAAATGATAATCCAATTATTGCTGCGGTAAATAATATTGACGGTTTAGAAATGGCTATAGAGTCTCCATGTGAAGTTGTTGCCTTACTAACCGGAAACATTTTTAACCTAAGGGAAATCTCAAATAAGGTTCACAAAAATAATAAACTACTCTTGATATACATAGACAAGATCGATGGGTTTTCCAAGGATACCTGGGGATTGGAATACATTGTAAAAAACATTCCCCTTGATGGAATTATAACCTCTAGGGAGAACCTAGTAAAATTGAGCAAGGACATGGGGGTTTTTACCATAAGAAGGATGTTTATTCCTGATAGTGAGAGTTTAGAATATGTTCTAGAGTCAATGAAAAAAAACAGGCCCCATTGTTTAGAGATCTTACCTGGAATCATGCCAGCTGTTATAAAAAAAATAGTAGATGAAAGTAAAATACCCCTGATTGCTGGGGGGCTTATATCTAGTTTTGATGATGTTGAATCCAGCCTAAAAGCTGGCGCCATTGCTATATCTACTAGTAATAAAAGGGTTTGGTATAGATAAAAAGGGGACAAGACAAACAGATTGTCTTATCCCCTTTTTTATGCATCTACTTCTTTTTCTTCGATTCTTCTAGCCTTCTTCTTTCTAGGTTTTTTGGGCTTCTTCTCCTTTGATATTACTCCCAAAATTAAACTAAACAGGAGGGTTGCAATTCCAACACTAGTTCCAGTTATAAACCAAATCATGCCTTTTTCCTTGAGGAATTCCTCAGTGGATAGGTCCAACATAAATAAATTGAACAGCCCAAATATTAATAAGAGTAACCCTGGTATATACTTGGCCCACTTATATTGCTTATACTTTCTAAGGAACCAGAAAATCAAAAATGTAGTCACAATTCCAGCCAGGGCAAAAAAAACTATTAAACTGGTATACTCTGTATAATCTAATAACTCCTTAAATACTTCTACTAATCTGCTCATCTAAAAAACCCCTTTTACTTTAGTATAATCTATTTGATATAGTTTGCTCCCTGATAAATCATTTCATTTTCCCATATAGTTGGATATCTACCAAGAGCCCATTCTGACATAATAATGGATGCCTTGCTTGGTATTTCTATTTTTGAGAATGAATCAGGATTTATTATCTCGCCATCCTCAATATTATAAACCTGCAACTCACTATTGGTAGCTACAACTATAAATTCTTTATTAGGTGAAGAAAATATATCTACAGCATTGGGAAATAGATCTATCATCTTATCCCATGGAACACTCTGCTCATCATAGGTCACCATTGTTTCTGGCGGAATTGCCCTAATATTGAAATCCTTAAAGAGTTCTTCCTTGTTCTGTCTATAGTTCACCCTTCCCTTGAGACTCCAGTGCCCATTTTTCCTCTCCAGGCCTATGTTTGATTCATCTAGAACCGGGCGTTCACCTAAAGATTGAAGATTCTCAGAGCCTTCATTGAAAAGGAACTTGCCATCTTCTCCAATTATATCCGACAACCTAATGGGTTTTTCATCCTCAATATTATCTATAGCATAGATTTCTAGAGTCTTCCTATTATCCTTATCTACCTCTGTTTTTTCTACAGCAACATAGTCATTACCCACAAACTGTATGCTCTTTAGTACAGTAGGTCTATTTCCTATCAAGGATAATGGTTTGAAATTGTCCACTATGGATTCTTCACTGGACTTATTTTTTGAAGTATTGATAAATTGAGGAATTGCTACCAGTTTATCAGTAATAGAATTGCTACTCTTGCTCCTATCTACCCTCAAGATCCAAAATCCATTTTTCCTTGGTACAAGTAACTTATCTAACTCACAAATAGTTATTTCCCTATTTTTACTTCTTATCCAAATGGTCTTGTATTCCCAATCAGGAGTGTCATTCTCCTCATCATAAATGGGGTTTCTTATCCCCAACAAGATTCCTGAGTCTAGACTCTCCAATTCAATATTATCAAAGCTCCTAATCATGTCATTTTCTATAGCAATATATCTATTGACCTCTTCTAGACTCACCTCTTCTACCCTATTCTTAAGCTTATAGAAGGAGTTATCTATATAAACCAGAAGTTCATCATCATTATATCTGACAAACTCATAAAACAATTTATTATTCTTCATTGAGGTTATTACCTGCACAGTTTCACTATTTATATTTAACTTACTGGGACTAATCTTATATTTATAAAGGAAATAATCATAGGTATTTACATTTTTTAGGCTAAAGGTTGGACTAATCGTAAAGTCATCCGCAACCACAAGGGCATCCTTATTAAATAATACTTCCTTACCTACATAAGTATCTCTATCTTCATGGACAAAATTATTAACTTCTCCTTCCTCCTCTTCAGAGCTTGCAAGTTTTTCTTCAATAACCCATTTACCCTGGATAGGAATAGTCTTGTTTTCTGGTGAAGTAATCTTATCCTGAATATTGCCTTCTGAAAGTGAGCAGGCAGATAGTAATAATAACAAGAATAAGATTAAGATAATAGTTAGCTTTTTCATATTTGGTCCTCCTTCATAGGCAGGATAGCTTTTACGATGGTTCCCTTATTTACTTCTGATTCGATTACCAAACTACCATTGGAGAGAGTGGCAATCTCTTCACATATCGATAATCCTATGCCACTGTGTGATTTGCTGCCCTTTCCCTTATAAAACTTATCCTTTACATAAGGTAAGTCCTCTTCGGGTATTCCTATTCCCGTATCTTTTACACTAAGTATTAGGTTTTTATCCTTGATATATGCCTCCATCCAGATCTTCCCACCTGGCGGTGTAAACTTGATTGCATTATCAAGAAGGTTTATCAATAATTGCTTAATCCTATTCTCATCTCCCAAAAAAATATTGACTTCATCACTCATATTAACTATTAAGTCTATATCATTATCCCTCGCCCTAGGCATATATTGTTTCCCAAGCATAATGAGCATATCCCTAACAGAAAACTCAGCTTTTTCTAAGGTGATCCTACCCGATATAAATTTAGAGAAATCCAACAGGTCTTCAACCATTCTGGATAGCCTATCACTCTCATTTTCAATAATCTTTAACCCATCCTCCAATAATTCATAATCAATATTCTCATCCCCCTGTAGGGTCATGGCCCATCCTTTTATAGAGGTTAAGGGTGTTCTTAGTTCATGGGAAATTGACGATATAAAATCATTCTTTATTTGCTCTTTTTTCTGCAGTTCTTCAGCCATATAGTTGAGGGTATTGGATAATTTCCCTATTTCATCCTTTAACCTAATACTACCACGGACATTTAATTGACCGTCTGCCATCTTCTCAGCTACCTTAGTTACTTCTAGTAGGGGCTTAACAATGGAGTCTGCTAGGAAGATACTAACTACACCTGAAACAACAACTACAGCAAGTCCAACTGAAATGAGTAGGATAATTAATCTATTTACAGTGCTATTAATTGCCTCTAATGATGTAATATATCTCAGTATGCCAATTGGCTCTTCATTATTCCTTAATGGCATGGATACTGCCATTACTGGGTTATCATCATAGTGAACATTTCCAACCCAAACTCCCTTTTCTAAATTCATAGCCTTCAATACATCAGATGTGGCAATGGGGTCATCATAAACAACACCCAAGGAGTCCATTAAGAGCTCGCCTTCTAGAGATAAGAGCTGGACCTGTGCAGTTGTCTGCTTCCAAAAAAGATCTATGTCCCCCATAATTATATCATCTAGAGTATAGTTTGAGAAATACTTAGAATGAAATTCAGTAGAGTACTCGATTTGGCTTGTAAGTATATCTTCAACATTTTTATAATAATAACTTCTTATTGCATTCGATAAAACTACTTGTAGTATTACAACCGTAATCACAATGATTAGCATAAAATTTATAACTAATCTACTCTTAATACTTCTTCTCATCTTGTTCTCCTAGTCTTGGTTTTTCCATCTATAACCTAAACCCCATACAGTCTCTATGTACTCTGGTTTACTGGGGTCTTCTTCTATTTTGGCCCTTAATCTCCTAATATTTACATCCACTATCTTGGAATCACCTACAAAATCATAACCCCAAATTAAATTCAAAATCTCATCACGTTCAAAAGCCTTTCCTGGGTTTTCTATAAAAAGCTTGGCTATGGAAAACTCAGTAGGTGTTAGGTCCATTTCTACCCCATTCTTAAAAAATTGTCTAGAATACTTATCTATTCTAAACGGTCCAAATTCCAAGATGGACTCATCATCTTCTCCATCCCTAATGTCCATTCTCCTTGCTAAAGATTTTACCCTAAGGACTAACTCAGTGGGATTAAATGGTTTTGTCATATAGTCATCAGTTCCATATTCAAGTCCCATTATCTTATCAATATCTTGACTCTTTGCAGTTAGCATAATGATACCGATTTTGGGATACTCTTCTCTCAAAATCTTACATACCTCAAATCCATCGATTCCTGGTAGCATTATATCCAATACTAGTATATCGATATCCTCTTTCCTGGCAATTTCTATACCTTTTTCACCAGTATCGGCCTCAAGAACTTGAAATTCAGCCCTTTCTAGATTTATTTTGACAAACTTTCTTATGGAGTCCTCATCTTCTACTATTAAGATTTTTCTACTCATGGTATCACATCCTAATCATTTTTCTCTTCTAAAAGTCTGAAATTATAGCCTTGTGAGATTAAATAATCTATATTTTTTCTCAAAGTCTGAACGGTACCTACCTTAGAGTCTAAATCATGCATTAATATTATAGCATTTTTTTTGCCCCTTGTGGTGGCTTTTAACCTATTTATTAGATAGCTATTCTTCAGGTTTAAGCCCTCTGCATCGCCATTCAATGCATTCCAATCATATACGGTATATCCAGCCTTTTCTATAGCCTTAATCATGGGAATCTTGTTCTTGCCAAAGCTGCCACCTGGAAATCTAAATAACCTAGTCTCAAATTCATCTCCCAATACCGCTTTCAGTGCCCTATCAGCCCTATTTACATCATACATAAAGTTTTTAGTATTCTTATATATAAATCTATAGTTATGTGTAAAGGTATGATTTCCAATAGCATGACCTTCTTCATAGATCCTCTTTACAAGTTCCGGATACTCCATAACCCTAGACCCTACTACGAAAAAAGTAGCCTTGATATCATACTCTGCTAAAATATCTAGAATGGCTGGTGTTGCTTTAGGAGAAGGCCCATCATCAAAGGTTAAATAGGCAAACTTAGCATTGGGATCCTTCTCTAGGGCTTGCATTTCTTCCTTCATTCTCTCCTTTTCCTCTTCAAGCCTTTGGATTTCTAATTCTCGTCGTTTTTCTTCTAAGAGCTCCTTAGACCTTATCTCTTGATATCGATCAGTCTCAATGGCAATCAAGGAAGCAATTGGCCCGTTTTCACCTAGATAATCAAAAGAATGCATTACATCTATAGCCCTAACTGGTTTCATCGAAAACAACCCAGAATTAATTGAAATACAGCCGATTGCAATAATAACTACTATTAGAAAAATAATTAAAAGAATCTTATGTCCCTTTCTCATTGCCCCACCTCTCTACTATGTCATAATTAAATCTTATTACATAATATATTAGGATTAGTTACAAGCACATTAATAATAGATTACAAATAAGTAACAAGCACCCTCCTTATAGGATATGATAAGGAGGGTAAAATGATATCAATTAGTCAGTCCTTCGAACTGCGAATTATAAAGTTGAGAATATAATCCATCTTGTGATAATAATTCCTGGTGCTTGCCCCTTTCTACTATTCCTTCATTTGTCAATACCAAGATCTCATCTGCATTCTTCACAGTTGATAATCTATGGGCTATGATTAGGGAGGTCCTACCCCTAGATAAGTCATTTAGCGATTCTTGTACTAGAGCTTCTGTTTCATTGTCTAAGGCTGATGTAGCTTCATCCAATATTAAGATAGCAGGGTTCTTAAGAAATATCCTAGCAATTGAAATCCTTTGTTTTTGTCCTCCAGACAACATTACACCTTTTTCCCCTATATAGGTGTCATAACCGTTGGGTAAGGTCATGATAAAATCATGAATTCTGGCCTTCTTTGCTGCTTCTGTCACTTCTTCTTCACTGGCTGATGGCTTCCCATAGAGGATGTTGTCCTTAATAGTTCCCGTAAACAAGAATACATCTTGTTGGACTAGCCCTATATTAGCCCTCAAGGATTTAAGTCTAATGTCCCTAATATCGGTACCATCAATCATAATCCTACCATCATCAATTTCATAAAACCTTGGAATCAAATGACATAGTGTAGACTTGCCAGCTCCAGATGGACCAACTATGGCCACTGTCTTGCCTTTTTCTATGGTTAAATTGATATTGGATAGCACCCTTTCCTCTCCATTTTTATAGCTAAAGGAAACATTTTCAAATTGAATCTCACCCTGAGGCTCCACTAATTCTGCCGCATCCTCTTTATCAACTATATCAGGCTCTATGTTCATTATCTCCAAGAATCTTTCAAATCCCGTAGCTCCATCTTGAAGTTGCTGAGTTATGTTAGTAAGCCTTTTAATAGGTTGCATAAAGAAGTTAACATACAAGGTATATGCAAACAAGTCACCTATATCTATAATCTTGACATATACAAAATATCCACCCAAGGATATAACTATCAGATTCAGTACATTGGAAATAATCCCAACTCCAGAAATAAACTCTGCCATAACCTTATATGCCTGTTTTCTAGCCCTTGAAAAGGCATGATTCCCCTCATTAAATCTTTCTATTTCATAATCCTAATTGGTAAAGGACTTGGCAATCCTAATTCCTGAAATGCTATTTTCTAGACGGGCGTTTACATCTGCTATTTTAGACCTTACCTCCCTAAAGGATTTTTCCATCTTCCTCCTTTTTTTAATAGCAAAAAGGATCATCAATGGTATAAAGGCAAATATTATGAGGGTCAACCTCCACTCTATACCCAACAAGATAATGAATGACCCCAATAGCATAACTAAAGAGATAAATACATCTTCAGGTCCATGATGGGCAAGTTCAGTTATATCCCTTAAGTCGTTGATAATTCTAGACATGATGTGACCTGTTTTATTATTGTCATAATAGCTAAAGGGCAGGGTTTGTAAATGAGTGAATATATCCCTTCTCATATCTTGCTCGATTTTTACTCCTAATACATGTCCCCAATAGGCCACAATATACTCACTAATGTACCTCAAGATGAATAAAAAGAGCATAATTATTGACCATCTTAATAGCAAGTCCATCCTACCATCAGGAATTATTACATTAATCATCTTCCTGGAAAAAATAGGGAAAACAAGGTCGAACAAGGACACTAAAAAAGCAAAGAACATATCTATAAAGAATAACTTTCTATGAGGTTTGTAATAGGAAATAAATTCTTTCAGCAACTCTTCAACCCCTTTGGATAGACAGAATATGTTTCGATACTCGAATATATTATACCTCAGCCCTATGGCTTTTTCAATCAAGAGAGTATATGTTTAGCCATTCCCATCACCTAGATTCAGGCTGGCAAAATGCTTGATATATGCAGTACTTGTCGCAATCCACTGCTGGTTCATATGAGGCTAAATCCTTATGTTGTTCAACATAATCAATGAAGTCTCTAATTCTATTGAAGTTCTCTTCAAGTTTGTCTTTAGATATATCCACCTCGGCCACATCTCCATTTTCTAGGAATACTATCTTAGATTTAGCCACGCTTTGACCCAATATCTTCTCTACTGCATAGGCATAGAGCTGTAATTGAGGTTCGTATAGTTCAATTAATTTATTCTTATTCCATAATCTATTGGTTTTAAAGTCTACTATCTCTATGTTTCCTTCTTTGATGGTTATCCTATCGATAATACCCTTAATATACTTATCTCCAACTGCTAGATAAAAGGGCCTTTCAGTATATATTTCATCATAGTCCTCCCTATGAATCTTCATATAGTTATCTACATAGGGCCTAATTTCTTCTTCTAAGCCCTGATTATATTCGATACCATAGGAGTTGACTATTTCTAGTAGAAGATTATCAACATCCATTCCATCCCTATATTTATGGCAAAATTCATGTACTATATTCCCTTTTTCATGACCCTTGAGGATTTTCGTCTCCTCTTTCAAGTCAAAATCATAGTCAATATCCTCTATTTCATCACTTTCTTGCATCATGCCCAGCTTCAATCCCCAATAATGCTCCAGATAAAAGAGTCTTCTACATATTTTAAATTTCTGATATTGACTGATATTGAACGAGATAAATTCTTTTGAATTATAGCCACCTAGGTCATAAAGAAGGGGTAGGGATGTAGATTTAACATCACTAACTGTTAAATTATCACCTAGTGTCTTTACCGGAATGTAGGCTTCCTTCTCCATATCTATATCAGATAGAATCCTATACTTGTCAGATGGTAGATAATCCTTAATCATCTTTTTAAACCCAGAATTCTTCCCGAAACATCCCAGTATTAGCATTTCTTCAGCCCTGGTCATGGCTACATAGAGGATTCTAGAAAGTTCCTCATCTTCACTTTCCTGCTTATCCTTCTTAATTAATTGAAATAATCCTTCACTTTCCTTGGATTTTATGCCAATCCCAAGTTCCTTAGCATAGAGGATATTGGATGAGCTATGTTTGTGAGACTTGGCCATCTCAGGTATTATGACTAGCGGAAATTGAAGTCCCTTTGATCCGTGTATAGTTAATAACTTTACGGCATCATCTTCTTCAGATTGGATTATTCCTTCACTCTCACTTGATTCCTTTAGTCTCTCCAGATAATCTATATAGTCCTCTAATGATTTATTGTGTTCTGCCTGAAAATCATTAGTCATCTCAATAAACTTGTAGATATTGGCGACTATTTGGTCACCTTCGGCCTTCAGTAAGGAGCTTTCTATAAAATAGGTTTTATCTACTAGGAGACTCACAACTTCTGATAGGCTATAAAAGCTCTTAGCCTTGTAAAAATATCCCAATAAGGCTGCAGCCTCCTTCAACTTAACCCTTTCCGATTCATTAAAGATTGGATTATCCTTTATCTTTAATATGGTCTTGTATATATTGTCTTCCAAATATTTAAGCGTCCAATAAATACTTGTATCCTTCAAGCCTACCATGGGACTTCTTAAGAATCCTATGGTCGCTATCTTATCATAGGGATTACTAATGGCCTTAAGACCATTTAATAAGTCCAAAATCTCCTGCCTATAGAAGAATCTTTTGCTGCTTGAATTAAAATAGGGTATATTATAATCTTTTAGTGCTTCTTCATATATGTAGTTTCTAGTACTTGCCCTAAATAGTATGGCTATGTCCTTGTATTTAAACCTTCCCTCTTTCACCAGGGACTTGATCCTTTTGGCTATTAAATCAGCCTCATAATAACTAATTTCATCAGCATTACCTTGGATATCCTCTTTCTCAAGGACCTCGATATCAATTTCATTATTAGACTTCTTGAAGGGAACTAATTCATCGTACTTGTCTTCCATAATTGGAGAAAATACGGCATTTACAAAGTCCAAGATTGTGTCTAGGCTCCTATAGTTGGTCTTTAGGGTGATAACCTTGTCCTGGTTCTTGCTCTGGATATCATTCATGACATCATAAAAGACATCAATGTCAGCACCTCTAAACCCATAAATGGACTGTTTAGGATCACCTACAATAAATAGGTTCTGCCTATCCAATGGCTTTTCCTTTGTAGCTAATTTATAGAAGATTTTTTTCTGTAATTCGTTGGTATCTTGAAACTCATCAATCATAAAATATCTATACTTTTCTTGGTATTTCCTAAGTATTTCTGGATTTTCCAGGAGATTTAGAACCTTGATTTGCAAATCATCATAGTCCAGACCTCCTAGTTCAGCCTTTCTTAATCTATACTCCCTATCAATTTCAATTAAGATATCTGTCAAGGATTCATAAATCCACAAATATTCCTTTTCCTTATACAAGAGTAGGCAATCTATTAGATAATGGACCCTGTCTACTTCCTCCTGTGCACTTTTATTGTTACCTAAATGTTCCTTAATAAATTCGATATAGGTAAAGATATCCTCCTTAAAATCCTTATTCTTAAAATCCAACCATAAGTCATCATCTCTAATTCTGAGTATCTTGGCATTGGACCTTGATTTACTCATAATATACTCAATAAGGCCTATTATTTCTTGAATGTATTCTTCCTTAAATTCAAGGGAGCTGATATAGGTCAAGGTCTCTTCTTTAACCTCTTCAAATGATACACCTATTGTACGAATCTCGTTATAAAGAGAATAGATATCCCCTTTTAAATCCTCTATTTTATTCTTGTTTAATAGTTTCATCATAGGCAAGGTGTCTTTTTTGTCATCCAACCAATTCCCTAATACCTTTTGGATAGATTCATTAAGTAACTGACAGCTTAAAACATCATCTAGTACCTCAAAATATGGATCAATATTTGCCTCGATGGGGTTTTCTCTAAGAAGCCCTGCACAAAAACCATGGATGGTGGATATATTTGCCCTGTCTAAATCCCTATAAAACCTTCTCCACCTATCTCCCTTAGGGATGTTTTGACTTATCCCATCACGAATTCTCTCAATCATCTCCTGGGTAGCCTTATTAGTGAAGGTTATGGCAACAATGGATTCAATCTCCTTGTTTTCTTTCAAATCTCCTTTTTCTAGTATATATAGAAACCTATCTGTTAATACCTTGGTCTTACCAGTCCCAGCACCAGCATTTACTGCTAAATTACTATCTATGGTCTCAACAGCCTTTAATTGCTCCGGATTTAATTGCATTATTCCACCTCCAAAACGTCTCTATATCTACAAATATCCTTGTAGATACAGTAGGGTGAGCATTCTTGGGGCTCCACACGAAAATCCCCTTTTTCAATATTGGATAAAATATTATAGATATTTTCCTTTGTAATCAGCATAAGCCTGTCCCACTCTTCTTGGGTTAATATGCTCTTTCCTCTACCCCTAATAAATGGTTTTAGTCCTAGTTTAATCTCTGTTTTGGCATTATTAATTATGCTATAAGCCCCTGCAACCATATCCCTACCTTCTTGGGATAAGATGTAAACTGGTAATTGTAAAGAAAGGCCTGATTCCATGTCTTCAATACTCTTGACACCACCAGAAGAACTTTTGTAGTCAATGGCAATATACTTGTCTTCCTTGTCTAGCTTGTCTATTCTATCGATTTGCCCAATTATAGGGATTGATCTATCCCTGACATTCAAAATAAATGACTCATACTTCCCAAATTCCTTTTCAAACTCATAGGGAATGTAGCCATCCTTTATTATCCTATCTACATCCTTCTCAATAAAGTCTCTTAATTTATCAATTGCAACTTCTATAACCAAGAGGTCCTTTTTATTGTCTAGATTCAAACCTATTTCAGGAGCTGTGTTAACTAGTATTTCTTTCAAGTTTGATATGGTATCTTGAAAATCAAAGTCTGAACCTCCTACAACTGAATTTTCGATTTCTTTAGAATAGGTTTCATAATATTTTCTTAAGACTTCATGGTATAAGTTCCCGAGATTTCTCGGACTGTAATCTTCAAATTCCCTCTCCATCTGCTCTACCTTAAATATATTATTTAGCAAAAAGAAGTATGGACATCTACTATAGGCTTCAAGATAGGATATACTATAAGCCTTGGGAAGCATTGATTTAATGTCCTTGATGATGGTTTCATCATCAAGGACTCCTCGATATTCATCATATTCGTTTCCATAACGATTTACTTCAGAAAGGACTTTTTCATTTATCTTCTCCAGGACCTCAAGTAATGCTTCATTGTATAGGTTGAGAATAGAGGAATCTAGGCTATCTCCCATAAAATAAGAGCTAATTATATATCTAAGCAAATCCCTAAAATTGGTAATATCTTCCGCCCTTTTCTTTACCAAATAATCTAAGTTTACCTTAGTCTCTTTTAAGGTATACTTCTCATCCTTATCCTTCTTAATCAAGGAAATCACTTCTTCTAAAAACAAGGATTTTATTATGCTATCATCGTAGCCACTACTATAACTTAAGTAGAGTTTCTTTTTACATGAGGCTATTATAGATGCAAACTTTAATCCCTCATTATCTAGCCTTTCCCCATAGCTTTTAACATCTATACCTATGGATTTTAAGTCCTTGTAATTATAATCATTGATGAAGTAATTCCTATCATCTAAGGCTGGATAACTCCCCTGGGCAAGGCCAGTTATAAAAATTATTTCCTTGATTGTCCCCCTACTATTAATAGGATCTAAAATATGTAATCCATTGATATTTCCTTCTAACTCTATAACAGCCTCCTCCTCAATATGATCCACAAGGAGGAAGTAATAATCATCGATGGTAATCTCATCTTTAAATCCTATTAGTAAATCCATTTTCTCAATAACTTCTTCTATCTTATCTATAGTTCGAAAATCCCTCAAGAAGAGATCTTCATCTTCTTCATCCCTATATTGTTCTACAATTCTCTCCCTTATCTTAAAATCATCAATCAGTGAAAGGATTGTCTGGTTAAAGATTGATATTTTAGACTTACTAGGTATCCGATTTGCTTCATGCTTAATTATATCAATGATAGAATTAAGGGATTCTATCTCTTCCATAGGTATTTTTAAATCCTTGTTTGATTCTAGCAGGTCCTCCAAATCCTTTATGTCAGAAAAATCTTCCCTTCTTAGGAATAACTCGTAAAGGTCCCTCTTATCTTCTGGGCATACCTCAAAATAACTAGACTTAATCCTGTTTATCAATAATGATTTGGGATAGGAATTTAGCTTATTCTCCATTATGGTTAGGAGTTCCCTAGCTATGGGCAAGTTTTTTAAGGGACTGGTCTTGTTTATGCTAAGGGGAATCCTTTCCATAGCTGAAACCTTGTACAAGGGTTCTAGGTAGTCCGAATTTGATATGATTATCCCAATATCTCCAAGGTCGATGCCAGAGTGATGATGCTTCTTTACCTCTTCAAAAATCTTTCTTAGTTCAAGATAGGGAGTAGCCCCATTAATTATAGAAATCTCATCTTCGACTTTTAATACATCTACCTCATCGACAAATAGATATTTTCCAAGTTTCTCAAAGACGTTTGATGGTTCATCATATATGTACTCTATTTGGAAACCTAGCTTACTTAAAACCTCCAAAGTTTTATCTATTACTATAGATTTATTATCAGTTAAATAAGGCATATTGATAATAATGTCCATACCTGTCTTAGTTAACTGTTCTAATATGGCTAACTCAATGGGTCTGAAGTCATAAAATTCATCAATAATCATTGTTTTAACATGACTAAATATTTCCTTTTGTTCCAATAACCTAGCTGACTTAAGATAGGCACCTTCCCTATCTGTAACATGTAAATTTTCTAAGATTCTTTCATATTCAGCATAAATAAGTCCTATCTCTTCATAGAATGGATTCTTCGGACACCTTGCCAAATATTCATCTGGATAAACCAAGGACCGCTTGATATCCCCTAGGATATCATTCATTGATTTAACAAAACCCTGCATATCATAATGGTTCTTATAGTAGGTTAGCATTCCTTCATCGGTTAAGCTTTTGATAAGATTTCTTAAGATTAAGTTCTTAGTTGGATTGTCTATAATGTGGGTGAAATCACCCTCTAAGACCCTAGAGACTATATCGTCAAAAGTAAACAGGTTTATTTCAAATGCCTGTCCTACTTGTCCAATAAAACAGCTTCTATATTCTCTCAAAAGCTCACCATTTGGCAGGATGTAGTAGAACTCATTCCCACGATTATTCTTCAAATCTGTAATTGCTCGGTTAATTAAATCTCCTTTTTTGTAATTATTAAAACTACCTATATACACAATCCTTTTCGCCATTTCATCACCTACACTAATCTATCAAATACAAGCTTGCCGGCCCCAATCATGCCCGCATCGTTTAGATAATGGGCTGGAACTATATCCATACCCTCTGAATCATTTACATGTTCCTTGTAGGAATCAATCATATCATCCCACCAGATATTCCTTGAATTAATAACTCCTCCCCCTATAACAATTCCTTCAGGATCAAATGCATTCTTTAAACTAGTAAGATAGATGCCTAAATTTCTACTAAATTCCCTTATAAGTCCCTTTGCTATTTCATCCACATGTATATTATTAAATATCTCCTTGCCACTTTTACTTATGGATGTTAATTCTTCGTACATTTTTTCTATGGCTTTACCAGATACATACTGTTCTACACAACCTTTTTGACCACAGGTACACTGCCTTCCATTGGGATAGAGGATAAGATGACCTAACTCAGCTCCTTGATAGCTGTGCCCATATAAGAGTCCATGGTTTTCAATATATATGGCCCCGCCAACCCCTGAACCCAAGGTAAGCATTAGAAAACTATCATAGTCCCTGGCAGCCCCCTTCCAGTGCTCGCATAAGGCTGCTATATTGGCATCATTCTCAACGAATATGGGTAGGTCATTAAACTCTTTCTGAAGTTCCTCCTTTATAGGAGTGCCAGCCCAGTCCTTGATGTTTCCTCCCACCTTAAGAACCCTACCCTCCTTGGTATCTATAAAGCCTGGTGAGCCAATGGTTATACCTATTACCCCATCCTCCATTAGGGCGTTTATAATTTCGCTTATCCTTTTTAGGACCTCTTTCCTTCCCTTTGCAGTTCTGCTCTCTGTTTCAGCCCTTTTTATGATCATACCATCCTCATCAATTAGTCCTCCAAGTATGCTTGTCCCTCCTAAGTCAATACCTATAGCTTTTTTCATCTTAACCTCCAATTACTTAACTCGATTTTTTATTTCTTCAGCCATATTGTTTAGTTCTTCAAGATTCAAGTCCACATTACCTACTTTTAAATACCTATCCTTTAATTCAAGAATCCTGTAGACCTTTTCATCTATTTCTTCCATTGATAGTTCACCAATTTCCACTGCATCTATTATTTTATCAAATACAATCCTAGGATTATCCTCCCCATGACATACCAGAAGGATATCTCCTCCTGCTTTTAAAAAATCTATGCAGGCATCTTCTAAAGTAAAATTGTTAACAATGGCTCCCATGGTCATGTCATCTGATACTATGACCCCTTCATATCCCATTTCATCCCTTAGCAAATCATGGACAATCTTTTTAGATAGGGTGGCAGGGTAATCTTTGTCAAGTGAAGGAAGTAGTATATGGGCCATCATAATCATTTCTATATTATTCTCAATAGCATCCTCAAATGGTATTAATTCAAAATTCCTCAATTCTTCTAAGCTTTTGTCAATAATCGGCAACTCTAAGTGAGAATCTGTCGAAGTATCCCCATGTCCCGGGAAATGTTTAACGGCAGGAATAATGGAGCTATTCCTTATTCCCTTAGCAACCTCTAAACCTATATCAGAAACTCTTTCCGGGTTTGTTCCATAGGCCCTCTTTCCTATGACTGGATTATCGGGGTTGGAATGGATGTCAAGAACAGGAGCAAAGTTCAGGTTCAAGCCAAGACCTTTAACCCTGTTCCCAAGAAGCTGACCAAATTGGAAGGCAATATCTACGTCATTCGTCTCTCCTATTTGAAAAGGATCAGGTAATCTCCTGTACTCTTTAGGAAGACGGCTTATTGATCCACCCTCTTCATCTATACATAGGAATAAGGGGATATCCTCTTCTGCATTACTACCTTTTATCTCTTCCACTAACCCTATGATTTGACCTTTAGACTCAATATTTCTATCAAAGAGTATTAGGCCACCTACCTTTAAATCATTAATATAGGATTTGGTTCTATCATTCAAAAAAGTACCCTTAAATCCTACTATTAGTAGTTGTCCTGCCTTTTCTTCCAAGGTCATACTATCCAGCTTATCTTGGATTTTATCTTCTTCTAAAGATTTACAAGCGGTGGAAATTACTTGGAGAATAAGCATTATGATTAGTAATTTACCCAGTTTTCTCATAAAATCTCCTCATCTGTCATTATCTTGATTTTATAATATATTATGTCCATTTACAACTTAGATAAAAAAAGAAAAACTTTCCTAATGAATCATCCTAGATTCTTACAAGGAAAGTTTTGTTTTGATAGCATGGTTTACTTAATACAAAATGCAAGCAATTATTCTATTAATATGATTACATAATAGAAAAAGAATATGATAATGATTAACTTAGTAATCGACTTATTTATACTTGGTTTCTGAAATCCTGTTTTCATGAATTATTAAATCTTTATTACTGTTTGTAATGATTGGATTACTATATTTTTGAGACCAATTATATGCTTTGGAATTATCATTTTTCAAACGAATTCACTAAATCAATTATAAACCTTCCTGCCATGAGAAGATCCTTATCATTTGGGTGTCCATCAGCTAACTTGCTCATTAGATGGAAAACCTTAATGTCTGTAAAGTCCTCCGCCCTATAGGCCCCCTTACAAGCAAAGCTTCCCCTAATTATTGCTCCTTTGGTTTCCAATTTATTAATCAAAGCCTTATTGTAGAATTTCATACCAACTCCGCTGGTTGAAAATACAAAGACATTTTTACCTTTTAAATCCAATCCATCTACTAGCTTAAACATCTTTTCTGAAAGATTTTCCTGGTAGACTCCTGAGCCAAATCCAATTAAATCATAGTCCCCTAAATCAATTGGAAGCATATTCTCCTTATTAATCTTTATTAGTTCACAAGGGATAGTCTTAGCAAAAACTTCAGCAAGTTTTTCAGTGTTATTATTATGATTGGAATAATAAATAATTAAGTATTTCATTACTTGTTCACCTTTTTATGATTTCTATGTAACTGCTTTTTAATACCCCCATGTTTTAAGTTCCCACTTACCACCTTTATTCCTTACTAAAATCCACTGCCAGTCCCTATAGCTAGTATTTGGATTTAAGCTACCATCTCCACCAGAAGCATCTACATCAAAGTTTGATAGTAAAACAATGGCCTCATCCGCCTCATATTGTTCTGCCCACCCTACAGAATCCCTGTTAGACACACCTTCATCATACCAAAGTTCTCTTAAGCTACAACCTTTAAACTCTCTTTTAAAATAGTCTAAGACTATGTCCATGACAGCCTTTATGTCTTCTTGGGTATATAATTGGGACTCCGAAGATTCTAACTTAACCTTACTGATATCTCCGCCTTTATTTGCAGATAATAATATGCTAGTTATTGCTATGGCAGACAGTAGGATAAGTAATCCTATAATGCTTCTCTTTTTCAACTAGAAACCTCCTCATAAACACATATTATCTATCAAAGATAAATGATTTTATTACTGCAAAGTACTCCCTTATGTAGGATTGGACAATAACACTAGGGGGTATTCTTGCAGGCAACCCATATGGTACCATGCCTAGTCGTTTTGCCAAAAATTTTGCCCTAAAAAGATGAAACTTATTAGTCACTATTAGAACTCGGTAATCTTCTTTTTCATCCAGTCCCCTTATTATATCTCGGGTATACTTTAGGTTTTCAAATGTATTAGTTGATTCATCCTCCATTATGATACGGTTTTCTTCAATCCCATTGTTGACGAGATATCTCTTCATGGCCTCTGCCTCTGGAATAGATTCATCATGACCTTGGCCACCAGAAACTATTACTTCTACATCCTTGTGCTCTTTTAAATATTCATTTGCTACTTTCAACCTTTCCAACAAGGCTGGTGAGGGTGTATCTCGATAAAGTCTGGCTCCCAGAACTATTACATAGTCCACCTTATCAATATTGGGGTCCCTATTGGCTTCCAGGAAAATTAATCCTTCTATGGTAAGAAAGGAAGCTAGTCCTATTACGATTAGAATAAACAATACCTTAAACAAGTTTAGTTTCATTTGAGTCACCATAATCCTTTAGTCCTTAGCTTAATTAAGATAAGTATACCATATTTAACCAGGAAATCATGAGATATATTTTCTTCTAGAAGTTTTGTAAGCGGATAAAAGCTAGTTGAATACCAGGTTTGTCACTATAACTGCAGTTACGATACCTACAAAATCAGCAATTAGTCCTGCTGGAAGTGAATGCCTGGTTTTCTTGATGGATACTGCTCCAAAATAAATGGCAAGGACATAGAAGGTAGTCTCAGTGGACCCCATCATAACAGAAACCATTCTACCTATTAAGGAATCTGGTCCATGAGTGGTAATTAATTCACTCATGATCCCCATAGCCCCTCCACCAGACAAGGGTCTTATAAAGGCCATGGATAATACTTCTGCTGGCATACCAATGAGATTAGTTATTGGTGCTAGCGCTTCTATAAGCAGATCTAGGGCTCCAGAAGCCCTAAAAACTCCAATGGACACCAACATAGCAACTAAAGAAGGGATTATCCTTACAGCTGTATCAAATCCTTCCTTGGCTCCTTCTACAAAGGATTCATAAACCTTAATCTTTATTAAGATCCCATACAAGGGAATAAACAAGAGTATAAACGGTATAGCATATCTGGAAATATCATTTATTAAGTCTATAATCATTTTTTACTCTCCACCCCTCACCCTGTATCTAGATACTCTTTGAAGTATTTTAACAGCTATAATAGCAGCTATTGTAGATGCTGTTGTAGCTATTATAGTAGGTCCTATGATTTCAGTGGGATTTGCAGAACCTGCTGATGTCCTAATTGCTATAACTGTTGCTGGTATTATGGTTAGGGACGAGGTATTTATAGCTAAAAACATCACCATAGAGTTTGTTGCAGTATCCTTGTTTGGATTTAGCTTTTGTAATTCTTTCATTGCTTTTATCCCTAGGGGAGTGGCTGCATTTCCCAATCCAAGTAGATTTGCTCCAAAATTCATAAGGATAGCTCCCATGGCTGGATGGCCTTGTGGAATCTCAGGAAATAGTGGTCTTATTATCAAACTAAGTCCTTTTGCCATATAGCTTACAAGACCAGATTCTTCTGCGATTTTCATTATTCCAAGCCACAAGGCCATAACGCCTATAAGCCCTAAAGATATGGTAATGGCTAATTCAGCATTGCTAATGGCAGCCTCTGTTACAGCATCAATATTTCCAGAAATTGCACCAACAATTATTCCACTAGCTAAAAGTACAAACCAAATTATATTAATCATAATAACCCTCCTCCCTATATCATATTGGAGGATTAAGAAAATATTATAGATAGATACTGGTCTTTATATCCAAAATAAAAAAGCTTCCAAGTAGATAATTATTATGATTGAATCATCTACCTTGGAAGTATAATATCAGTAGCCTACCCAGCTATTCTTACCTAATTCTTAAGTCAGTAATCTGATTATCCATATCAATGGTTAGTCTAAAGGTAAGGTCTGCGTCCTTAAATGACCCTGTGATAAATACTAAATAGTATCTATCAATTTTTTCTGCTGAATGGAATTCCTGTTGGATATAATCACCAAACTCTTCCTCTAAGCCTAACCATATCTCCTCCAATTCCTCAGAATTTAATTTATCAATCATGCTATCATCAAGTCTTTCCACTGCCTCCTTGTATTCACCGTTGCTTAGCTGCTCAATAAAACCCTTGGCTAAATTGATAATATCAAAATGTTCTCCAGTATATTCTTCATCCTTACTTACTTTTTCATCTGCTTGAAGCTGTCTTAGTCCACACCCAGCCACAAGGTATATAGCTCCCAGTAATAAGCTTAGGAATATTAGTTTTCGCATACAATCACCTGTTTTCTTCTACCTAGTATATAAATAAGACCTGATTAAAACAGGTCTTATTTTAAAATTCGTAGGATTCTCCAATTTCCAAAATCTTAGTATCAGAATATTTGTTCTGAGTCTTGAAGTCATTTGGGTCTGCCTTGATTAATGGGAAGGTATCATAATGCATTGGAATTACAAGCTTTGGCTTAATAAATTCAGTTGCAATAACAGCATCATCTATATCCATTGTAAAGTTGCCACCTATTGGTAGCAGGGCCACATCTATGTTTTCAGCTTCTAAGAGTTTCATATCCATGGTCAAACCCGTGTCACCAGCATGATAGATCTTCTTATTGTTTACCTCAATTACGAAACCACAGGGATTACCCCCATACAGCATACCATCCTCAGTAGGAATTCCGGAACCATGAAGGGCAGGTGTTAACTTTACAACTCCGAAATCAAACTTATACCTACCACCTATATGCATAGAATGAGTATTTAGGCCCATACCTGATAGATAATTAGAGATCTCTGCATTGGCAATTACCAGTGCATCATTTGATTTGGCTAACTCTAAAGTATCCCCTAAGTGGTCTCCATGACCATGACTTACAAAAATATGTGTTAAGTCCCTAATATCTTCTAACTTAATATTAGATAGGGAGTTTCCTGTAATATAGGGGTCGATTATAGCCTTAAATCCTTCTTCTTCAACTACAAAAGCTGAATGACCAAGATAGGTCAATTTCATCTTCATTCACCTCTCCTTTATATACTTACCCAAATCAATTGAAATACAACAAAGGATAAGAAGCAAGCCTAAGGTATAGGTCTTATAATATAGCATACTGTCTAATAAAATATTAGGCAAAGCTTCTTACTAAAAGATTCTCAAATCAAATTCCTCGGATATTGATTTCAGTATCCCTAATCCCGCAATGGAATTACCATTCTCATCCAAAGGTGGGCTGAATACACCTATACCCAGTTTATTTGGAACAACAGCTAAGATTCCACCACCTACTCCCGATTTTGACGGAATCCCAACCTCTACAGCATATTGACCGCTATAGTTATACATTCCTGAAGTTACCATAATTCCAAGTAATATGGAACTTAAGCTATTTGGACTTGACTTACCGTAATCATCCAATCCCCTGCATCCATTGGCTAAAAAGGCTGCTATATTTCCTAAATCTTCAGCATCCACCTCAATTGAACATTGTTTAAAGTAGGCGTCTAAAATTTCTTCCACATCTCCATCTAAGATGCCCCTGGCCCTCATAAGGTTGGCTATAGCACGATTTTTGTCACCTGTAGCCTTTTCAGATTGGTAGACCTCTTCGTTATAAATAATGTTAGGGTTATTAGTCATTATTCTAGTTAACTCCAATATCCTCTGGAACTTCTCATCACCTGAGCCATGAACCAAGGAAGTAGTAAGTATGGCACCAGCATTTATCATAGGATTTGCCGGCTTAGTAATATGAGGTAAGTCCAACTTATAGAGCGTATTAAAGGGTTCATCTGTCCCCTCATAACCTACCCTCCCAAACACATAATCTTGTCCCTTGTCCATAACAGCCCGCATCAAGGTAATTACCTTTGAAATACTCTGGATAGTAAACTTAATAGAAGTGTCTCCAGCCGTGGTTATAGTTCCATCTAGGTCAACTAGGCAAACCCCAATATGGTTGGGATTTGCTTTTGCTAGGGCTGGGATATAGTCAGCTACCTTCCCCTCTTTTAAGAGATATCTGTTTTTCTCAACTATGTCTGTCAGTACTTTTTCCATAACCTCGCCTCCTATCATATAAATAAATCCTGTTCAATCTTTAAGTATTCCTCACTCGGTCTGGTCTCAAAGATCTTACCATTCAAATATTCAAGGTCCTCCCTTAATCCTTGAAGCTCTATCTTATAGCCATGAAGCCATTGGCTGGTTAAACCATAATTATCTTTAAATCTTTTGTTTACATTTTTATCTCCATACTTACCATCACCTATAATGGGAAAACCTAAAGTTGAAAGTTGACTTCTTATTTGATGGGTCCTCCCGGTAATTAGCTCGATTTCCAGTAAGGTGTAACCATCAGAGTATTTTAATGGCTTAACATTGGTGACAATAAGCTTTGCACCATCCTTGTTCTGTTGACTAATCTTAACCCTATTATTACTTTTATCCTTTATAAGGTAGGCCTCAACCCTAACCTCATCCTTAAATCTACCCTTTACAATAGTCTTATAGAAGGTCCTAATATACCTATTCCTAATCGCCTCATTAATCTTCTTTAAACTATCATAACTCTTGGCTCCTATTATAAGTCCAGACGTATTTCTATCCAATCTATTACATATAGAAGGTTTAAAGGTCCTATTATCTTCAGGTTTGTAGTCCCCCTTTTCGATTAGGTAATTAATCATTCCATCAGCTATATTGTCATCATTTGGATTGCCTGCTCCATGGGACAAGATGCCTACTTTCTTGTTAATCAAGATGATATTCCTATCTTCGTAGACAATGTCTAGTTTTAGATGTGATTTTATATGTTCTCTTGTTCCAAGGAATTTTTCAATTGTCTCATCTGACAAAAAGAGTTGGATCCGATCACCTGCATATATAATCATTTCTGGTGTGGCTTTTTTCCCGTTAACCTTGATATTTTTCTTTCTTATCATTTTGAATATGAAATTCCTAGGAGCCCTTTCAAGATATTTCTGCAAAAATCTATCTAGTCTTTGTTCATTTTCATTTTTTTGGATAATTATTTCCTTCAATTTATACCACCTTTAATATTACTTGTGCTATAATTATAATATACTATTGGACAAAATGAAACTTTTACAAGATAAATGGGGTGAGCTTGTGCAAAGCTTTTTTGAAAGATTAAAGGATTTTATATATGAATCAATGGATTACATACTTATACTAGCTATTATAGTTGCTGTTGTCTCCTTAATAGGATGGAGATTGGATATATTATTTAACGATGACGCAGTCGCAAAATCACCACCTGTTGTTTCCGACGAAACAAATGGTTGGACTGATGAAGAGGATGATGATATTGGAGATTCCAATCCTGACCCAACAACAAATGAAGATGAAGAACCTACAGGTGAAGAAACTGATGTGGCAGACAATCCAGATGTAGATACACCAGATGATACATCCGATAATACACCTGATGACACTCCTGATACTATTACCATAAATATTCCAGATGGAACCCTACCATCCGGCATTGGTAGTATACTTGAATCAAATGGGTTAATTGAAAGCAAGAATGAATTCGTATTAAGGGCCCAATCCTTAGGCCTAGATAGGAAACTTAAAGCTGGTACCTTTAGAATTAAAACCAATAGCTCCCTTGATGAAATAATTAAGATACTAGCACAAGGGAATTAATTTAAATAAGCACGTAAAAAGCGATGGTGTCACACCATCGCTTTTAGTATGTCTCGTTTATGTAATCATCTATTAGGGATACCTTCTTTTCTTCAATAAACACCTTCTCTTCTCTTAGGATTTCTAATAGCCATGTGGCTTTTGAATGAAAGATTGCTTCTTTATAATCCAAGAGTACGATTTCGTAAAGCTTATCCCTTAAGGATTTAGATTCCATCTTCACAAAGTAGGCTTCTACACCCTTAAACTCTATGAGCTTGAGTAGTGAAAGGGCAGCCCTATCCTTCTCATGATAATAGTTATTACCTTTGTTTAGATAATATGAATAATACCTCTGATGCTTTCTAGTATTCTTGATTTCCTTTGCTAGCATGGTATAGTATTTTGCTAGGACATTATAGTATTGGTAGTTAAACATACCTTTTTCATAGCTATCAACCCTTAAGAAGGGTTTAAGATTCGATTTTCTAACTAAATCAAAATTCTGCTCCAAAAACTCCCTTTTAGATAGATCTCCATTGGCGTATTGCATAATCAGAGACGACCTGCAATCAAAAAAGCGTTCAAAAGCGGTCTTTCTTCTATTAATTATCAAAATTATACACCCATTCTAATACAATATTATAATCATTATATCATACTTCTATAGTTTTTAATAAGGTTATTTCTTCTTCAGTAAGCTCCCTAAATTGCCCAGGTTCTAATTTATCATCTAGCTTCAAAGGACCCATGGAAATCCTTTTTAAGTAGACAACCCGAGTAGAAATGCTTTCAAACATCCTCTTAACTTGATGATATTTCCCTTCCTGAATGGTTATATATACCTTTGATATGACATCGGATTCAACTATTTCCAGCTCAGCCGGTAGAGTTTGATAACCATCGTCTAATACCAGTCCATTCCAAAATCTCTCTTTATAGGATTCATCTATGTACCCTGCAACTTCAGCATAGTAGACCTTGTCTACTCCTTTTTTGGGTGAAAGCAGCCTATGGGCTAATTGTCCATCATTTGTAATGAGTAATAGACCCTCGGTATCCTTGTCCAGCCTTCCAGCAGGAAATGGCTTATAGACTAGGTATTCATCAGGCAGCAAGTCTATGACAGTCTTGTTTGATGGGTCATTAGTAGATGAGACCAACCCTTTAGGCTTGTTCATCATCAAATATATAAATCTCCTATAATTGATTTCCATATTATTGAATTCAATTCTATCCTTATAAGGGTCTAGTTTTAAACTATTGTCATTTATGATTTCTCCATTTACCTTTACAAGACCCCTTTTTATATATGCTTTAACTTGCTTTCTGCTTCCAAATCCCATATTAGAAATAAGTTTATCTATTCTTTCAAGTTTTTTCAAACCTCCCACCTACCTATGATTATCATATTGAATAAATAAAAGTAAAATGTAAAAACTAAATATAATTAATAATTAATCTTGAAAGGAGAAATATTGATGCATAATGAAAAAATAACTGAAGGTGTGAAATGTGTCGTTAATACTTGTCATTACTACAAATCAGGAGATTTATGTACAGCAGGTAAAATTGAAATAAAACCTAGGAATGCAAAATCAGTTGATGAAACAGACTGTGGTACTTACGTCAATGAGAATGAAATGAGGTTGAATTAGAAATAATGCAGGGAAGGCCCTGCATTATTCATATACACTATTAAATCTAATAAATCTCTATAGTTCTAATTCAATACAATGCTCTTTTAATTCATCAGGCATATCCTTCAATCTATAATCAACATTGATATAAAATTGTGTACCATATTTCTCCTTAATCAATGTAAGTCGATCTAATAAGTCCTTTAAATCATCTATGCTTAGATTTATTACCTTATATATAGAATCTACATATATTTTCTCTAAATCATAATCCATACCTATAGTTCCACACAAAAAGCCATAGAAAGATTCAACACTATCAATATTGAATTCCATGGCATTTATCAATCTAACATTATAATTTAATGTAAAGATATGGTCATCATCCACATCAATAAAGGCAATATTACCATTACCCTCTTTCATGTCCTTATTGGCATTGTCTATTAGCCATTTGGTTTTACCTGCACCCTTTTCGCCTAAAATAAACTTGCACATAATAAACCCCCACCTTTCTTTTTATTGGTCTTATTTAATTAATCATTTAAACTTTTTAAGGCTTTACCATTCAAATAATTGAATTTAATTCCCTGATATGTCCCTCTTTCCTTCATTAAGGAGATTATTTCATCCCTAATTTTCCACCAAGACTCTTGCCAATTAACAAACAAGGTATTTTCCTCTGGTGCCCTACCAATTATCCTTTGGACTATAATCTCAGGATCTAAATTTTCTAAAAAGGTGATTACCCTCTCTAAATATTCAGTCTTAGTAATCATGGCAATTTCTTTATTTTTATATTGGTTTGCCATAGCTGTTCCTTCCACTATATAGAGAGAATGAAGTTTAACTTCTTCTACTTTTAAGGCAGAAATAATTCTAGCATTTTCCACTACATCTACCATATCATCCCAAGGGAGATTAAGTATTAAATGTGTACATATTCTGAGTCCACTACTTTTAATTCTCAAGACTGCATCGATAAACTCAGCTAGGGAATGTCCCCTATTTATCTTTTTTAGGCTATGATAATTAACTGTTTGTAAACCTAGTTCTATAGTAATTTCTAAATCATGTTGTTCTTTTATCTCTTTTAGAAACAAGAGGTATTTTTCATTAATGCAATCAGGTCTTGTAGATATGGATATACCTACTATATCCTTTCCTATTGCCTGGGTGATATAGTCCTTGAACTCATCCAATGGTAAATAGGTATTTGAGAAGCTTTGGAAATATGCTATAAACTTCTTAGCCTTGTATCTCTTTCTAATATAGGCCATATTTCTTGAAATTTGCTCCTCTACTGATAATTGGTTAGGTAGATTTTCGAAGGATCCTCCCTCTTCTCCACAAAAGGTACAACCTCCGTAACCTATGCACCCATCCCTGTTTGGGCAAGTCAATGGTAAACTAATAGGCAGCTTGTAAACCTTTTCACCAAACCTATTATTTAAGTAGTCAGAATAAGTTCTATAAACATCTATTTGATTCAACTGCTCAACTCCTATACTATCAAAAAGCTTGTCCTTATGAAGATACCCATTTTAGTTATTAAACTAACAAATTATACTGACAATGCTGATGGGTTTATGATAAGAAAGTACCTTGCATCAGCAAAGTACTTTCTTAAATTTTATTCAGTATCCTCTAAATCATCAAATTCATCAGCAAATAACTCAT
The DNA here is from genome assembly GCA_012518035.1 of Tissierellia bacterium. Classification (GTDB taxonomy): domain Bacteria; phylum Bacillota; class Clostridia; order Tissierellales; family Tissierellaceae; genus JAAYTL01. The sequence goes on from JAAYTL010000118.1 coordinate 33,012, forward strand.
AGTAAGCCTCTGCTGCTAGGTCAAATTCTTCATCATCTTCGATTGGTGTGATTTCAAAACCTTCCTCATCTTCTTCATAATTAAATAATAAGATTTCTTCGTCTTCAATCGCTAATAAGGCCATATAAGACTTATCTTCAACTTCATAAGTCCCAATAATGCCACATTCTACCTCTGTACCATCATCTAAGGTTAAGGTAATTATCTCCAAATCTTCATCGTGATCATGTCCGCAATCACATGAATGGTCATGTTGGTGCTCAAAATCAGGATTTTCTCTGTTCATATCTTTTCCTCCAAATCATTATTGACTATGTTCTTATAATATCCTATTTTAAAGATAAAGTACATAGGAATATTTGATTATTTTAAATTCTTGTAAGTTTAGGCCTCCACATTTTGTAAATACTCCTGGCCAAATACATCTACTAATCTTATTATTGCTTTTTTAGTCTTAAGTAATTTTACCCTTAGGTTAGTATCTATTATTAGCCTATTGCTTGTTCTTGATTCATCATATTTGATTATTATTTCATTTTCACACTCCATATAACCAATACCGATATAATCTACAAGGGATAATGAGTTGGTCTCAAGTATTCTTTCTAATCTTAATCTTTCACTATCACTTAAATCTAACTTATGAATATCAATTATATATCCCTTAAACTTAAAACTATAGGTAATATAGTCCTTGTCCTCCTTGGTGGTTAAATCATAGATTAGTCTATTTTCCCATACAAAATCATCGGAATTCATGATTATATATTGGCTAGTTCCTATCTCCGCTAATCTCTTCCGCATTATAACAGTTGATATATCTCCTAGATCTGCACTGACCCATCTTCTATTGTTCTTCTCTGCTACTACAGATGTAGTTCCGCTTCCACTAAAGAAGTCAGCCACTATAGAGCCTTCCCTTGATGAGGACAAAATGATTCGTTCTAATAAGGCCTCTGGCTTCTGGGTCCTATAGCCTACCCTTTCCTTGGATGTACGCCCAACCATATCTATTTGCCATATATCCTTTAAATTCACAAGGGTATACCAACCCAAGTCATCCTCATATTCTTTCACGTTCTTAAACCTATAGGGCTTAAAACCCCTATTATAAGATTTCTCCTTCTGTGGATTGAAGATGTAATCCTTGGTCTTTGTATAAAGCAAAATATTATCATGTTTTCTAGAAAAATATTTATTACTAGTGCCTCCTGATTTATATGCCCAGATTATCTCATTAATAAAATTATCACTACCGAATATACAATCCATAATTATTTTAACATAATGTACCACTCTAAAATCCAAATGCACATATATACTACCCTGGTCTGATAGCAAGTCTCTCATTAAAAATAATCTTAGGGTGAGCATCTCTAAATATTGACTTATACCCTGCTCCCAAGTATCCTTATAGCCGATTATTTCTATAGCCTGTCTACTATCCTTATCTAGTACCTCTATACGATGAGTATAGTTTGCCCTTGTAAAAAATGGGGGGTCTATATAAATTAAATCAATTTTACCCTTATATCCCTTTGTCAACAAATCCAACATGGCATTTAGATTGTCGTCTTTATATAAGAGATTGTCCTCTATAAAATCATCTAAAGGCTTAATTCTTTCTAAATTAAACCTAAGCTTCTGATCTTTAATAATATCTTTCAGTTTTAGCCTAGCATTCTCAATAATCTCAGGTATTTGCCTAATTATATCAATTTCTTTCATGGCTATCCCCCCATAAATATGAAGGTCACTAAATTACCAGTTATTTACTCATATCAATATGACAATATCCATTGGGGGTCTTCTTAAGGTAGTCTTGGTGGTATTCTTCAGCAGAATAGAACACCGATAAAGGCATTATCTCAGTAACAATCTTCTTATCATACTTACTTTTTTGATCTTCTAAGGTCTTATTAATTATAGGTAAATCACTTCTATCAACATAGTAAATGCCAGTCCTATACTGGGTCCCAATATCTCCACCCTGTCTATTTAACAGGGTTGGATCGATTATCCTCCAAAATCTATTTAAGAGATCTTCCAGTGAAATAACCCTTTCATCGTATTTTATATAGGTGGTTTCAACATGGCCGGTCTCACCTGTACATACCTCTTCATATGTGGGGTTGTTCTTATGTCCATTAGCATATCCCACTTCTGTATCAACAACTCCCTCTATTCTGGACATGTATTCCTCTACGCCCCAAAAGCAACCACCAGCCAAATATATCTCCTTCATAAAATCATCCCTTCATTCATTACTCTTTATTTAAATCATCTATTAATAGTATATACTCAATACTTTGAATCTCAACTTCTTCATCAGTTACTACACCTGATATAGTAGTGAAGATGATTTTAATCTTCAAATCCTTGCCGGTATGTTCATAGGTCATCTCCTCCGGAGAATTCTGAGCCTTTTCAAGATCTGGATCAGTACCAAGCCTAGTCACTATATCCATAGCAACTTCTTCGATATTTAATGAAATAAGGACTTCATCTTCCCTTTCCATTGATAGGTTCAACAATGGGTCCTTAATTAATATATCGTCTAAGGGGATAGACTCATTAATCCATGAGGCTAGTTGAAGATAGTAATCATAAGAAGCTATATCAATAGGATTTCCTGCCAGATATATATTATGATGAAAATATCTCTCTGTGTATGGACTAGTAGGTGTCCCCCAAATATTTGGGTTATATTCAAAACCAAATACAGCCACCATATTCTCTGTATCAAAATCATTAGGTAGTAGCTTGACATCATCCAAAGAATGCTTGTTATCAAAATAATAGATGATATTGCTGATCTGTGTCTTGTCTTCATCAGATATATCTGCCTTCCTTACTATATTGTTACCAGAAATCATGGAATTGCTATTTAGTATATCCTCAAGGCGCTTATTCTGGCTATATTTCGATATGGAATAACTACTTAGAGGCCCTATCACAGAGTTTAGTACTACAAGGGACAGGGATATAGGAATGATAAGATTTTTTAATGGCTTCTTTATGGAGAAGTAAATCATTATCAAGGCTATCCATATTCCAAAAACTAGGACATAATACCTATTTTCAGTAACTCCATATTGATTGATTCTCTGTCCAATGGAGAGAAACATCATTAATAAGATTGGTAGAACCAACTTAGGAAATAAGGTTTTAAAATATCTGCTTATCTTATCAGTTTCCAAAAGTGGAGTTATTAAGAATAACACACCTATGCTAATTGCAGTATACCAAACTACTAGGTGAGATACCAAGCCCTTTGGCCATTCCCAGGTTATCAAGATTTTAGCAAAGTAAACATATAATATGAGGGTGTAAACACTTATCAAGGGTATTACAATATAAGTTAGTAGTATCCTCATTGATTGAGAATAATTCTTTTTATCAAAGGTCTCCCCATCCCTTGGTAACTTGGACAAGAAGAAAGATATGGCAAAGATAAAAAACACAATCAAGAAAATATAGTAATACAACTTAAACTCAATATCGATATCAAATAGACTATCTATTGTAAATATAATTGCAAATATACCTAACAATAAGACCAAGGAATAGATTGCAGTCTCAAAAATGCTACCAAATATATCGATAACCCTTAATTCGTAATTCCTATCCTTATTCCAAATCACAGGAACATAAAAAAATACTATCAGTAGAAATATCATCATACCAATATATCTAGTTAATGATACTATATTAAAATCCTCTAACAATACCATATAATTGAATCCTAATACGACCAAACCAAATAAATAAGTTAGGAAGGTCTTTCTTTTATCATCTTTAAAGAAATTCTCCTTAAGTAAATCTAGACACAAGGATAATAATATGCCCATTCCCAAGGTCATATTTAGACGAACCCATCTTTCTTGTTGCAAGCTTGCCATAGACTGGAGGTTTTCATTAAAGTATATAAGAAGTACTGTCAGCAAGGTTGATATGCTGATTGTTATGGGAAACCTCTCTGAACTCTGTTTGATACCTTGAAAGATAGACCTTAGTCTATATAAAAATTTCATATCCTACACCTCTTAAATAGTATTTGTCATAATTATACCCAAAGACTGGGCTTATATAGTTACATTAAAATTACAAGTAAAAAAGCTCTGAAGTATAAGCTTCTAGAGCATTTCTTTTAATCTTTCCTCATCCTTGATAATTATTACCCTATTCCCTTTAAAATCTATTATTCCTAACTCCTTAAAAGTTCTCAATTTCCTGGTCATGGTCTCCCTAGATATGCCTGCATAACTTCCCATTTCTTCCCTATTTATAGTGAGGTTTAGAATTATCTCATCACCTTCCCTTGTACCAAAATCATCCTCAAGCCTTAATAGTAGACTAGCAACCTTTGCATCTGTGCTTATGGTGGAAAGCCTATCGACTAAGTCTTCTGCCCACCTTATACGCTCATAGGCTTGTTCTAATATTTTTAACATGATAGTAGGATTATTAACTATTATTTCATCAAACTTCTTCTTACTCAATGTACTTACTACTGTATCCTCCAAGGCTTCAGCATTGTATTTGTATTCATCCTCTTTTAAAAGATTAAATCCTCCAACGAAATCTCCAGTTCCATAGATATAGAGGATTTGCTCCCTACCATCAGATAAATACTTATATATCTTCATTTTCCCTGAGCATACTATATATAGCCTATCAGCCCTATCCCCTGTTCTAAAGATTTGTTCACCTTTTTTGAACTCTTTAACAAGGACGCCCTTGGATATCTCTAGACTTTCTTCCTCAGTTAAGCTTGATAAGAGGGGTATATTCTGTAAACATGAGAGGCCTTCACATTCAAGACAGTTTTTATTGCATATAATACATTCTTTTATTTGAATCACATCCTCATATATTGTAGACATATGATAAGAAAGGTAATTAATATAAGTATACAACCTATACTAATTACCTGGTTCCATGTATTATACAATTTCTTTTCTTAACCTAATCCTGTCTCTTTCTTCTTCTAATAGTTTATTTATTAATTCTTCTAAGTTTTTGGCCTTGCCCTTATCCATTTCTGGTACATCTTTTAGAGGGTACTCCCTGTTTAATTCTTCATATTTCTCTATTCCCATTCTATGATATGGCAAGATCTCAAACCTATCTATCTTTTCAGCCAAATATGATATTTCCTTAAAGAGACTATACATACTTTCTTCATTATCCGTAATAGATGGAACCATTACATGTCTTAACCATATTGTACCATGAAAATCATCTAGATAGGATAAGAATTTATTAAATCTCTTTTTAGATCTACCAGTTAAAGATTTATAGTCTCTATCATCGAAGTGTTTTATGTCTAGGATAACCACATCTACTAGTTTGAGTATCTCCTTGTAATATCTTTCGTCCCCAAATCCACTGGTATCTATGGCAGTGTTAATTCCAGCTTCCTTTAATAACTTTAAGGTTTCAACTAAGAATTCTCCCTGTATGAGGGGTTCTCCTCCAGAAAAGGTAACCCCTCCACCTGAACTATCATAGTAAGACTTGTATCTTAAGGCTGTTTGTAAGACCTCATCGGGACTTATTAGTTTGTTGGAATACATGGTCTGGCTATCAGGATTATGACAATAAGCGCACCTTAAGGGGCAGCCCTGTAGGAAAAATATTGTCCTAATTCCAGGGCCATCTACTAAACCCATTGTCTCTATTGAGTGTAACCTTGCCTTAGTCATTTTAACCAGCCTCTCTAAATTCTCTCGTGGAATGTTCTATTAATAACTTCTAACTGTTGTTCCTTTGTAAGTCTATTGAAGTGAACCGCATATCCTGAAACCCTAATTGTCAATGTAGGATATTTTTCAGGATTATTCATAGCATCTATTAAGAGTTCCCTATCAAGTACATTAACATTTAGGTGGAAAGCACCTTGGGCAAAATATCCATCCATGATGCCCACTAAATTCTTTATTCTATCCTTTTCATTCCTTCCAAGTGATTCAGGAACCATGGATAGCGTGTTTGAAATACCATCCTTGCATATATTGTCATAAGGTATCTTAGCTACAGAGTTTAGTGATGCTAAGGCTCCGTTTTCATCTCTTCCATGCATTGGGTTAGCACCTGGTGCGAATGGTTCTCCCTTTTGCCTACCATCTGGTGTTGATCCAGTCTTTTTACCGTATACTACATTTGATGTAATTGTAAGCACTGATAGGGTGTGCTCTGCATTTCTATAAGTTGGGGTTTTTCTTAATTCATTAATAAAATAGCTTACCAAGTCTACGGCTATCTGATCTACCCTGTCATCATCATTACCAAATTTAGGAAAATCGCCTTCTATTTCAAAGTCTATGGCTATACCATTTTCATCTCTAATTGGCTTTACTTTTGCATATTTTATAGCGCTTAAGGAATCAGCTACTATCGAAAGACCTGCGACTCCAAAGGCCATGTATCTATGAACATGGATGTCATGTAGGGCCATTTGACCTTTTTCATATGCATACTTGTCATGCATATAGTGGATGGTATTCATAGTATTAACGTATAACTCTGCTAATTCATCTATGACCTTTTTATAATTATCCATTACCTTGTCATAGTCTAGGACTTCATCGTCTATCCTTTCAATATCATCAAATACTTGAATTAAAGAGCCATCCTTGTTTCTTTTAATCTCATCTACTGCACCATTTATTGCGTATAGTAAGGCCTTTGCAAGATTTGCCCTAGCTCCGAAGAATTGCATCTCCTTACCAACCCTCATGGCTGATACACAGCAAGCTATTGCATAATCATCGCCATAGATTGGTCTCATAATGTCATCATTCTCATATTGGATTGAGCCAGAACGTGTAGTCATCTTGGCGCAATACTCCTTAAACCCTGTTGGTAAATCAACTGACCAAAGCACTGTCATGTTTGGCTCAGGAGCTGGTGAAAGTGTAGTTAGGGTGTGCAGAAACCTAAAGGCAGTCTTAGTAACTAAAGTCCTACCATCTTCACCCATACCTCCTATGGATTCTGTAATCCAGTTAGGGTCTCCTGCAAATAGCTCATTATAATCAGGAGTTCTCAAATGTCTCACGGTCCTTAGTTTAATAACGAACTGGTCTATCAATTCTTGAGCTTCTTCCTCAGTAAGTGTTCCATTTTTCAAGTCTCTTTCTATATAGATGTCTAGGAAGGTAGTATTTCTACCTAGTGACATTGCTGCTCCATTGTTTTCCTTTATTGCAGCTAGATAACCAAAGTATAAGAATTGGACTGCTTCCCTGGCATTTTTAGCTGGTTGTGAAATGTCAAAACCATAACTTGCTGCCATTTTCTTTATTTCATCTAACGCAGCTATTTGCTCTGAAACGTCTTCTCTCAGTCTTATGATTTCTTCAGTTGCTGGTCCTTTGATATTTTTCTTATCCTTAATCTTCTCTGCCTTAAGGAAGTCTATCCCATATAGAGGAATCCTCCTATAGTCTCCAATAATACGTCCCCTACCATAGGCATCTGGTAGTCCAGTGAGCAAACCTACAGTCCTGGCCTTCCTCATTTCCTCAGTATAGGCATCGAAGACACCTTGATTATGGGTCTTTCTAAACTCGTTAAAGTGCTTCTCAAGGGTGTCATCCATCTCTGCTCCATAGGCATCTAAGGAATTCCTTACCATTCTATATCCTCCATATGGATTAACAAGCCTCTTTAGGGGTTTATCTGTTTGATAACCAACAATTAATTCGTTCTCTCTGTCTAAGTACCCTGGTTCATGATTGGCTATTCCAGAAAAAGCCCTAGTGCAGATCTCTACTTCCTTATTTAGGATTTCTTTCTTTATCAAGTCCTCTGTTTTCTTCCAGAGTGATTTAGTTCTTTCTGTTGGCTCAGCTAAGAAGTCCTCATTACCTTCATAAGGTGAATAATTCAATTGTATAAAATCTCGTACATTTATTTCTTCGGTCCAACTTCCTTTTTTAAAGCCTTCCCATTGTTTCATAATCTCATCCCCTAATCTATATAAAAGTAATTTTACTGTTTTTCTTGATTTCATTATATAGTAGGTTAAATTTTTGTGCAGTGATTCAAATCACACTTTATAAAAAATAAAAAAGTATTTGGATAACCAAATACTTAGATTTCATTCTGCTGTATGCTATTTATTATGTCCTCCTTATGCCTTATCCAATCACTATAGGTCTCAATATCTACTAGAAGGTCATCTATCAGATTGATGAGTATATTAATACTGCATTCATGAATAAAATCTATACTTATTTCACTATTGAAATTATGGGCTATTGCATCTAATATTTTGTTGGCTACCTCTTCTTTTTCATCAAAACTCATATCCTTATCTCTCAAGACTGACATAATACCTTCATAATAAAGAAACCTTAAATATAGGATAAATCCTTCAAAGTCTTCAGCATTGCTTCCCTTTTCAATCTCGAAGATGATTTTAAATAATAGATTCCATCTAAAATCAATGTTTAAAGTGGATAAGATCATAGATCCGATTTTCCTAGTAAAGCAATCATTAAAGAATACTTCACGCTCAAATTCTATACATTTGCTAAAATTAATTTCATCATTTCCTATCTCATCCAATCTTTTTAGTATCCTTAAAAAGTTCTTATTATAACTTGTTTGGTCCTTATGTTCACCCTTCATAAATAGATAATCTACTATTACATCAATTGTTTTTTTGAAGTCAATTACAAAGCCGAGTTCTTGGCGTACTTTTGTTATATATATGTCATGAGTGATCTTAGATACTAAGGATTTCAACTGATTTTCTTTCTGAACCAAATCACTTGTATCCATCTCAGTTAGGTGGTCATGTAATATCATCAACTGTCTATCAATCATGGTTAAATTATCCTTAATTGATGACATTATATCCCTAAAAAAATCCTCTGTCAGCATATAGTTAAAGTTCTTATATAGTACCTTATGATCTATTTCTCCCCAAAAAACATTAACTAGAGATTTGATTTGTAATTCAAAGTTAATCTCTACATCATCTTTCTTATACTTGCCATCTATCTTATAGATTTCAAATCCATTCTTTTGCTTTTGAGGTTGTTCGGTATCTAACTTAAGTAAGATTGCAGAGTTCAAAGGATTTGAGTAATACCCATCCCCTTCTGCTGTATCAAATAATTCTAATATATCTTCGTATATCTTCTTTTCATCCTCTACAAACCTACATTCTATCCTAAAACCAATTAAATCCGATAGATTGTTTAGGAGGTTCTCTGGTGTTTTATATTTAACGTAAAGATTATGCCTAAGTATCTTCTCCTTTAAACTTTCTATGGATTTAATCCTATAATTCACATTTAAAAAATGATCCTTAATAAAAAAGCTATCGTTAAAAAACTTTTCTAATTCTAGGGCAACTGTATCTATCTTATCCGCGTTTTCTTCTAAGATTTCCATAGTTTTGTCAATAAAATTAAAAATTTCTAGCTTCATGTCCTTCCCCCTTGAGCATCTTTCTCGAGAATATTATATCATAATCTATCCAAACATCATAAAATAGTTTTAATTTTCTAAAAATAAAATCTCACTTTCCTAATCACTCCATAAGATGTTATTAGGAGGTGTTAGATAATATGACTCAAAATGTGAATAGAGCCTATGCAAAGTTAAGAGGTGGTCCCTTAGGTCCGGATATAAGAGGATATGCCTACTTTTACGCCGTGGAAGGGGGGACTGAGTTATTTGTTGAAGTCTGGGGATTGCCCATGTATCAGCCAAGTAATGGATATAACCCTATAGGACCTTTTGGTTTTCACATCCATGAATACGGTATTTGTCAAGTAACTAACCCATCTGAGCCTTTTATGTCAGCAGGTGGGCATTATAACCCAACAAATCAGCCCCATGGCAACCATGCGGGAGATCTCCCGGTCCTATTCTCAAATAATGGTTATGCCAGAATGAGCTTCTTCACCAATAAGTTTAGTGTTGAAGATATTATTAATAGATCCATTATTATTCATGAGAACCCGGATGACTACAGAACTCAACCTTCTGGGGATTCTGGTAAGAGACTTGCTTGTGGTGTTATTGAGACCTGGTAGAAATGTATCTACTCAGTTAATTAAGAAGAAGGACATATCATATACAATGATATGTCCTTCTATCACCTATGTGGGTCTTCTTGCATAAGAAATATAAGTATAATTTATACGTGAGAGTTCATCTACGAATTGGTATTTACTTTCCGAATGTCGTATTTTCGTATACTCTTCTGCCAAGAATCTTTATTTCGATCCCTGTATCGTAACCATCTACTCCTCTTAGGGCATGATAATCTGTTATGCTGTATAATAATGCTTGATATTTAACAGTACCGCCATCTTTGTATCGTATTGGGATTGGGAATAGTAAAATCAAAGCTATAATAATTATGATGAATCTAATTGAAGGTTTCCTCATCATCTTCCTCCCGCAAATTACTATTTACTGTTTCAGTTCATGCAACTTATCCAATAATTTCAAAGGTTGTAGGTTTTAATTCCTTATCCAATACCTGTAAATAATATAAAAGATCTTTAAGGGATCTTTCTATTGTGTCTTTATGGATTCCTTCAACCCCCATGATTACAAACATAATATTCTTACTTGCATCTGTTACCCTGGTTCTCATGTCCTGGCCATAAATATTGCTGATTATAATACCCTCAGTATCCTGTATGTAGATATCCTTCTTCTTTAAGGTAATCAATTTCTCTTGAACTCCCATATAGCTTTCTCCACCATCAGCAACATCAAGGGTAAGAGGCCCCTTCATCTTATCCCTATCAAAAGCAGCTATAAGTAAACCATGTTTTAATTCAGTCAAAAACATGGCTTGAACTGCCAGCACGGTATCAGGGAAATCCTGATTCCATATAAGAATTGATTCTATTTGAAGCAGAACAATATATGTTTTTTTGAACTTTTTAAAATACCTGATGTAGTGGCATATGGGTTCTGTTTTTATAAACTCAGACCTCTGGTAAGTTTCAAACTTGGTTTGTAATTGAGTAATTAAATTTTGCCTAAGTTCAACAAAGGTTGCCAAGTTTTCCGGGTTAAAGTTATGAATCTCCAATATGCCAAAGGGGGCTTTAGGGTATATGGACCTTAGTTTATCAGTTCGTAACTCCATATCCACCTTCCTTTCTATACTCTTAAGACCTAGTTCTTATAGACACTATTCCTATCACTAATTTGCGTAAAGCTTATAAAGCATATTCTGCTCTTCTTTTGATTTAAAGAGGGATAGGTCTTCACCTTTGAGCCAGTCCTCTACCTGGTTACTATCAATGATTAAAGGCATACGATGGTGGATTTTAGCTAGGTAGTTGTTGGCTTCCTTAGTTATGATTGTAAAAGCTAGGTAGTCAGTTCCATTAGCCTCATCCAGAAGACTAAGCTGCTCAGCCTTTTCAGTGAAGGTGTTGAAAAGCCCTGCCATGTAAAGGATTGATTTTTCTTTTCCTATGATATACTTTCCCTTTTCACCATCCTCTGAGGTTTTTTTCCACTCAAAATAAGCTGAAGCTGGTATTATGCACCTCTTCTTATCAACTAAATCCTTAAACATATCCCTTTGCCTCAGACTCTCTGACCTAGCATTGATTATAACTCCCTTTTTATCCCATTTGGGAAATCCCCATTTAGCTATGGTAATACCCTGAGGAGTAATAATAGGAACCCTATTGGTGGGGAAGATTTCCCCTGTCTTATATCCACTAGAGTGACTATCGGGTTTTTCTTTTATACTTGAGAATAATTTTGTTAATTCAGGATCATCCATATCTAGGTAAAACCTACCACACATCCTACCACCTCATATTATTTATAAATTGGTTTTATACTTACTTCATAACTCTTTTGACCAAATTAAACTTCTTGGCACTATATGGTGGGTATCGTAGAGACATATCAATCCTATTGAAGGATTTTAGTATACTTTTATAATGGGTAAAGGTAGCGAAACTATATTTCCCATGATACTTCCCCATTCCACTGGTACCCACTCCACCAAAGGGAACCCTGGGATTCAGTATGTGAAGGAGGCTATTATTTATGCAACCGCCTCCAAACTCTAACTTTTTAACTAAGAAATCTTGGAGTTCCTTATTCTGGGTAAAGAGATATAAAGCCAAAGGATATCTATTCTCCCTTACTATATCCACTACTTCATCTATTACCTTATAAGTCCAAAGGGGAAGGATAGGCCCAAATATTTCCTTTTTCATTATAGGACTTTCCATATCCTGGCATTCCAAGATAGTTGGTTGGATATATAAGTCATTCCTGTCACTGTCTCCCCCGTAAAGGATTTCTCCATCCTCTAAATAAGAAGCTAGGGTTTCATATCTCTTTTCATTGATAATTCTCCCATAGTCTGGGCTATCTTTAGGATTTACACCATAAAATTCTTCTATGTACTTAATCAAATAATCCATCAAGTCCTTCTTTATGTCTTCATGGACTAATAGATAATCAGGTGCTATGCAGGTTTGACCTGCATTATAGAACTTTCCACTTACTATCCTCCTTGCTGCTAAGTCAAGATTAGCATCCTTATGGACTATACCCGGGGACTTGCCCCCTAGCTCTAGGGTAACCGGTGTTAAGTGCTGAGAGGCTAATCGCAGTACTTCCTTTCCTACATTAGGGCTCCCAGTAAAGAAGATATGGTTAAAGTCATACCTATCTATTAGTTCTGGAACAACCCTTGAGCCCGATCCTTGTACTATACTTATATATTCCCTGGGGAATGCTTCTTCAATAATCTTCTCAATAATTAAAGATGTATTTGCTGATTTGTTTGATGGCTTGACTATAGCACAATTTCCAGCTGCTATCGCCCCTATTAAGGGTGCTAGTATCAACTGAAAGGGGTAGTTCCAGGGGCCTACTATCAATACCACACCTAGGGGTTGGGGGTATATATAAGTTTTTGAAGGTAGGGTTACTATACTGTCCATAACCCTCCTAGGCTTCATCCATTTTCTCAATTTCTTTATAGTGTAGTTAAGTTCTCCATATACGTACCCTATTTCAGATGAGTATGCTTCCAATCCTGATTTGTGGAGATCCTTATGTAATGCTCTCAAAATCTCTGCTTCATATTTTTGGATTGCAGCTTTAAGCTTTTTTAGCTGCTTAATCCTAAATTCATACCCCTGGGTCTTGCCTGAATCAAAATATTCCCTCTTGCTATAGAAAATATCCTTATCCAAATTACTCCTCACCTGCCCAACTCCTTTAAACAATCATGCATTTAGATTAAGTCTTCAATATCTATAATCATCTTTTTACAATCCCTACATAAATATGTTTCAACTTGATTAGTTCCCCAGGGATTCGTGATTTTTATACCCCTCTTAAAGGCATTAATAATCGCTCCCTTATTTCTATCTTCCTCTATCCATTTCAATGAGTACCTATCACCGCTGATTACACCCTTCTCCATTTCCATTTTGCAGAAAGGACATTGCATGACTATTACCTCCTAATAAACCTAATCTATTAGATTAATATCATAAAATCAGATTTTCGATACATTTTATTTCAAGTTAAACTTGAACTTTAAGTATATAGTAAACGACAGGGTCTTAATGACCCTGTCGTCTTGAATTATTTGTCTAATAAATGTTTAGCTGCGATTCCTGGTTCGGTCATTGCAAATGGATCTAAGATTTCATCCAGCTCCTCTTCTGATAAGAGGCCTTCCTCAAGAGCTATTTCCCTAACCGGTTGGCCAGTTTTTATGGCTATCTTTGCTATTTTTGCAGCATTCTTATATCCTACATGAGGTACTATAGCAGTAATTACCCCAACACTATTATCTACTAATGATTTACATCTTTCTTCATTAGCAGTAACTCCTACTATCAGGTTCTCCCTAAAGGTTCTAACCCCATTTCCTAAGGTTTCTATAGATTCATATAGATTATACAAGAGAACTGGTTCGAAAACATTAAGCTGTAGCTGACCTGCTTCAGCAGCCATGGTTATGGTCAAGTCATTACCTATAAGGTTGAAGGCAACTTGGTTCATTACCTCTGCTATAACTGGGTTTACCTTACCTGGCATTATGGATGAACCTGCCTGTCTTTCTGGTAGATTGATCTCAGATATTCCTGTCCTAGGACCTGATGCCAATAATCTGATATCATTGGCCATCTTGGAAAGGTTCACCGCTGCAGTTTTAAGAGCTGATGATAGAGCCACAAACCCATCTAGGTTATTGGTTCCGTCTACCAAGTCTTCTGCCTGGGTTAGGCCTAGGTCTACAACCTTATCTAGATTAGGAACAATTACTTTTAAGTATTCCGTGTCTACATTAATACCTGTTCCTACTGCTGAAGCACCCATATTTACAACTCTTAAACCATCTAGGGCATTTTCTATTCTGTTGATATCCCTCTTGATAACTGAACTATAGGCATGGTATTCTTGTCCAAGCCTAATGGGTACAGCATCTTGTAGGTGGGTCCTACCCATCTTTATAACATGATCAAATTCCTTGGATTTTTCAAGTAAGGCTGCTTGTAGTTTTCTTAATTCTTCTAGGGTCCTTTGGCCAAGTTGTAAGGCAGCTATCTTGCCTGCTGTTGGAAAGGCATCATTTGTTGATTGTCCCATATTTACATGGTCATTCGGATGGACCTTATCATAAACTCCAAGTTCACCACCAAGGATTTCATTTGCCCTATTAGCAATTACTTCGTTGGCATTCATATTGGCTGTCGTTCCAGCTCCACCTTGGATTGGATCACAAATAAATTGGTCATGAAGCTTACCTTCTATTATTTCTTCACTAGCTTGTACTATGGCGTCTTTTACCTCTTCAGTCATTATGCCAGCTTCAAAATTGGATATGGCGCATGCCTTTTTAACTTGAGCAAGAGCTATAACTAACTCCTTATGAATGGTTCTACCTGTAATACCAAAATTTTCAGCTCCTCTAACGGCGTTAATACCATAGTATGCATCTGCTGGTATCTCCTTTTCACCTATAGAATCGCTTTCAATTCTGAATTTTAATTTATCCATCCTAATCCTCCTTTGAAATTTTATATCTACTATCCTTCATTTAATTATAAAGGGAATAGTCTCAAATAACATTCAATTACATAATACCCTTACGGGAAATCGTTGTCAACTTTATTCAGTAGAAAACATACCTTCAGTTGATTGCCTCTTATGGATCTCATAGGGAATAATAATCCTTCTATTTTGCATTCCTTTCTCTAAGGCTTCCACCAGTATATTGATGGATTCTAAACCTAGATCATGGGCATTTACATCTACGGAAGTAAAGGGGATTTGTGAATATCTTGATATAATGCTGTTATTAAAGCTGGCAATAGCAATATCTTCTGGAATCTTAAACTTTAAACCTTCCAAAACCTGAATTGCTCCAAAGGCTACTAAGTCATCAGTGATTATAACTGCATCAGGCCTAGGAACAAGGCCTATCAACTCCCTACCGAACTTAAATCCTGTCTCCTCATCAAAGCTACCGATAAAAATATAATCTTCATCACAGGTTAGGTTACAATCCTTAATGGCCCTTTTATAACCCTCAATCCTCTTCTTGGTAACCAAGAGACTAGGATCAGCTGCAATCATGGCTATTTTTGACCTGCCTTTAGATATCATATATTTGGTTAATTCATATGCAGCCATAAAATTGTCATTGTCTACATAGTTGATTCTGCTATCTTCTATATAAGGCGTTCCAATAAGAGAAAAAGGAAAGTCTATGGATAATAAATAGCTTATGTTGTCATCGTTAATTCTACTGGACATCAGTACAAGACCATCAACCTTGGAAGCCCTAACAAAATTCTTGATGCTTTGTAACTCATCCCCTACTTCGGTGTTGGTTGATAGAAGAATATCATAGCCAAATGTCGCAGCCCCCTTAACTATACCCCTCAAGGTTTCTGGAAAAAATGGATTCAGAAATATATCCTCATCCCTACTGGGCATGATAACGCCAATATTACCAGTCTTATTTTTAGCTAAGGACCTTGCAATGGCATTTGGATAGTAACCTAATTCATCCATGCATTTTTGGACCCTTTCCTTGGTAGCCTTGCTAATTCTTGAGCTATCCGAAATGACCCTTGAAACCGTAGATGGTGAGACTCCCGCCTTTTTTGCTACATCACTTAATGTGACTTGGTTTTTTCTTGCCAAGCTAATCACCTCTTGTTTGATGTAAAAGGATAAAGACTGAATCTTTTCCTGAATTCGATAATTTGAATAACTTATAAACAATACTTCTATGCCTTTTCTATATGCCAAATCTCTTTTACATAGTCTTGAATGGTCCTGTCAGAGCTGAATTTCCCAGCCTTAGATAGGTTAATCCAACATTTTCTAGCCCAGCCTAATTTATCCCTATAAGCTTGGTCCACCATCATCTGGCCCTCCCTATAACTCTCAAAATCCTTTAAGACATAATAGACATCTGCCTTATGCCAGTGGGTCCCTCTTAACAGAGAGTCATACAAGTCAGTATACTGATCCTTGGCTCTTCCATTAAACTCTCCACTAATCAGGCTATCAACAACCCTTTTTAGACCAGGAATTCCATTATAATAGTCCCATGGATTGTAATAGGCATCGATTTCAGTTAACTCTTCAACCCTAGCTCCAAATATGAAGTTGTTTTCTTCACCAGCCTCTTCGACTATTTCTACATTGGCCCCATCATAAGTCCCTAGGGTAGGAGCACCATTTAGCATAAACTTCATATTACCAGTGCCTGATGCCTCTTTACCTGCAGTAGAAATCTGCTCTGAAACATCTGCTGCTGGAAATAGCTTTTCAGCATAAGATACCCTGTAGTTCTTTACAAATACAACCTTTATCTTGCCTCTTATATCTGGGTCATTATTTATTAATTCCTTGATATCATTTATAAACTTAATAACTGTCTTGGCCCTATAGTAACCAGGTGCAGCCTTGCCTCCAAATATAAAGGTCCTGGGGACAATGTCTAAATCTGGATTCTCTTTTAATCTATAGTATAAATCCAAGATATGGAAGGCATTTAATAGTTGTCTCTTATATTCATGAAATCTCTTAATTTGAATGTCAAAGATAGAATTGGGATCTATCTCGATCTCCTCGTGTTCCTTAATATACTTTGCCAGTTGAATCTTCTTAGTCATCTTTATATCCATAAACCTATTTAGGATGTCCTCATCATCGGCATATCTTTCTAACTTCTCAAGCTCATCCAGTTTTGTAATCCATCTGTCTGAGCCCAATAACTCGGTAATCAGACTGGATAATTCAGGGTTGGATAAGAGGAGCCATCTTCTCTGAGTTATCCCATTAGTTTTATTATTAAATCTTTCGGGGAACAAGTCAGCCCAATCCTTAAGCTCCCTAGTTTTAAGGATTTCAGTATGAAGTCTAGCCACTCCATTTGTTGAGTGGGAACCGTAGATTGACAACCAGGCCATTTTGATCTGCCCATCCTGGATTATTCCATATGAATTTATCTTTTCAGTAGGTATCCCCCTATGCAAAAGCTCCCCTCTTAATTGGTTATCAATTAACTCTATAATCCTATAGACGTCTGGCAAGAGCTCCCTATATAAAACCACATCCCATTGCTCCAAGGCCTCCGACAAAATGGTGTGGTTGGTATAAGCAAAGGTTTGAACCGTTATTTCCCAGGCCTTCTGCCACTCCATATTCTCCACCCTGGTGAGTATTCTCATCAATTCTGGTATGGCAACTGTTGGATGGGTATCATTCAATTGGATTGCATGGAAGTGGTGAAAATTATCAAGACTACCATACTTCTCCTTATGTCTATTTACAAGGTCCTGGATGGATGCAGATACAAAGAAGTATTGCTGCTTAAGTCTTAGCTTCTTGCCTTCTCTATTGGAATCATTGGGATAGAGTACCTTGGAGATATTCTCAGCATTATTCTTCTCCTTGACAGCTAAATCATAGTTTTGGTTGTTAAACTCTTCAAAATTAAAAGGCTCAAAGGGTTCTGATTTCCATAGCCTAAGTGTATTAATGGTCTCTCCCTTATAGCCGATAATCGGGGTATCATAGGGAACTGCCTTAATATCACCATCAGCAAAGTGGACTTGCACTGCATCTGATTCTCTCCTGATTGACCAAGGATCACCATATTGAAGCCAGTTGTCCGCCTTTTCATCTTGAAAACCATTCTTAAATCCCTGCTTGAAGAGGCCATACTCATACCTGATTCCGTAGCCTGATAAGGGATAGTTGAGGCTGGCGGCTGAATCTAGAAAACATGCAGCCAGTCTTCCCAGACCACCATTGCCCAGGGCTGCATCATTTTCTTTTTCTTCAATCTCATTATAATCTATTCCAATCTCCTCTAACATATTTTTTACAGCGTCAATACAGCTAAGATTCATCAGATTATTGCTCAGAGCCCTACCCATAAGATATTCAGCAGAAAAATAGTAGGCTTGTTTCTTACCTTCAAATTTCTTTTTAGATTCCATCCATAATGGTAGGACCTCGTCCATAACAGCCTCTGAAAGGCCTGTATATTTTTCTACTGGATTACAATCCTTCAGATCCTTCCCAAAGTTTTTTAAGGCATATTTTTTCATATTGGTCTTTATACTCTCTATCCTATTCATTAAATTACCTCCAATATCGTATTGTTAGGTCCTTGAGTTTATAAGCCAAATCATCAGTTAATTGATTGGCTTTTAATCTCCAAGTCCAATTATCACCTAGGCTGCCGGGAGTATTCATCCTAGCATCATCGTCTAAACCTAGGACGTCCTGCATCGTTGTTATTGCTATATTTGCTGTAGATGCCCAGGCCCCCCTTATTATCCCCCAGTTCAACCCTTCATCAATACTTAACTTCAAATACTGGACTATGTATTCATACATGTCCCTAGGTAGGGTTTCTAACCATCCCATTATAGTCTGGTTGTCATGGGTGCTCGTGTAGACAATACAGTTTTTTTCAAACTTGTGGGGGGTATGCTCACTGTCATAGATAGGGTTGAACCCAAATTGTAGGACCTTCATATTGGGAAAGCCAGATTCTTTTACCATCTTAATTACTTCCGGAGTGTTAAATCCTAAATCCTCAACTATTATATCAAGTTGACCAAGTTCTTCTATGATTTTATCAAATAGCTTAAGACCTGGTCCTTGAACCCACCTACCATTTACGGCAGTTTCAGACCCATATTTTACTTCCCAATAGGACTCGAATCCCCTGAAATGATCAATTCTTATAACATCGTAGATCTTA
Organism: Tissierellia bacterium; assembly: GCA_012518035.1. Classification (GTDB taxonomy): domain Bacteria; phylum Bacillota; class Clostridia; order Tissierellales; family Tissierellaceae; genus JAAYTL01. Next base: position 52,285 of record JAAYTL010000118.1, read on the forward strand.
AAGCTATGTTCTACTCTCTTTATCCACCAAGTATAGTTATCTTCTTCCATGGCATCCCAGTCATATATTGGGTTACCCCATAATTGGCCTGTATCTGTATACCCATCAGGTGGGCAACCAGCAACTGTTATTGGGAGGAGGTTTTCGTCAAGCTTGAAAAACCCAGGATTCCTCCATACATCTGCGCTATCCTCAGATACATAGATGGGTAAATCTCCTATTATTTTTATTCCCTTTTTATTGGCATATTTTTTTAATCTCTTCCATTGCCTGAAAAAGTAATACTGGGTAAAGACCCAAAAATATACCTCATCCTGGTTCTCACTTTCAAAGTTTAAAACCCTATCTGAATCATATCTTTTATATGCTATGTCCCAGTCATACCATGATTTATTTTGGTTTTTTGTTTTTATGGACATGAACAGGCAAAATTCTCTCAACCAGTCTAGATTGGCCACATAAAAGTTTTCTAATTTATCCAAAAGATCTGATCTTGCATTCTTGTAAGCTGTCCTTAGGAGGGCCATCTTGTTTTCAAATAATAAGCCATAATCTACCTTATTGTTTACTTTATTCAACCTATAGTTGTCTATGTCCTCTTGCTTAAGATAGTTAAGACCCAGAAATTCATCTAAATCTATAAAATATGGATTACCTGCGAAGGCTGAAAAGCATTGGTAGGGTGAGTCACCAAAACCGGTAACACCCAAGGGTAGGATCTGCCAGTTTTTCTGATTTGCCTTATGCAAAAAATCAACAAACCTATATGCTCCCTCCCCAAAATCACCTATACCATATTTTCCTGGCAAGGAGGATATATGCATTAATATTCCACTAGATCTTTTATTCATAATATTCACCTAAATATTTTTGGTTTGTGCAATCGGTTGCACTATTTTAATATATCAATATATGTAGATTTTGTAAAGATTCGTTTTGAATTTGATGGATAAATAAAAAAGGCCGTTTCATAATCCAATAACTGGATATGAAACGGCCTATAAGATTAAAACCCTATTTAACAACTAATACTGATGTCTTAATATAATGGATAACTTTATCTGATACACTACCTAGAAGGGTTCTTGAGAAAACCCCTAATCCTCTACTTCCCATTACCACCAAATCAAATCCTTCTTCTTCTGCATATTTTACAACTTCGTTAGCTGGGTCTCCTCTCTTATATAAGGCCTCAACCTTTCCTGGGTAATCCTCGAAGTGTAGCATTTGTTTTTCTAGTAGCTTTCTACTTTGACTTAAAAGACTTCTTTCCATATCCTTGTAAAAATCCTTATTATGAATATATTTATAGTCCTGCATGGGGCGAATTACATTTAGGATAGTGATGTCGCTGTTAAACTTTGACCCTATTTCCTTAGCCTTTAATAGGGCTTTGATTGAATACTCGGATCCATCGACTGCCACTAAAATCTTATTCATAGACCATACCTCCCCTATCAATTATTACCGTTAAGATATTATCAATTTATTTATACCCATTTTCCCCTTAAATAATTGACCATATAGCCTTTTTTTGATATTATTACCACTAGGCAGTTATATATTTTAGGAAAATATCATGGTAGGGATCTAGAAAGGACTATTAAGATGAGTAAAATAATATTGAGCGCTGATAGTATTTGTGATTTAAATCAGGAGCTTATTGAAAAGTATAATATACATACAACACCATACACCATCGTCATTGGTGAGAATACATATAAGGACAATGTGGACATTACCCCATCTGATATCTATAAGGCATACTGGGAAGAAGGAATCTTACCGAAAACAGCATCAATAAACGTAGGTGAATATTACAATTATTTTAAACCTTGGGTGGATGATGGTTACGAGATTATTCATATTACCCTGGCCAGTGTCTTAACTAGTAGTTATAATAACTGTAACTTGGCTGCTACTGATTTAGATGGAGTACATATTATAGATTCCCAGAATCTTTCAGTTGGGACAGGCCTCTTAGTTTTGAAGGCCGCTGAACTGATAGAGGAAGGACTTGGGGCCCAGGAAATCGTAGAGAGATTAAAGAAACATAGGGAAAAAATACTTATGAGCTTTATATTAGATAACTTGGAGTTTCTACATGCAGGCGGCCGATGTTCCAAGATTACTTCACTGAGCTCTAGTGTATTAAAGATTAAACCAGTTATAAACGTAGATAATTTATCAGGTTCCATGTCCCCAGGTAGCAAATATAGGGGAAATTTGGACAAGTCCATCGTAAAGTACATAAAAAACAAGATTTCTTCTTATGAGAATATAAATGATGAGAAGATATTTATAGTACACTCTGGAATAGATGATTCCTATATAGATTTAGCTAAGGAAACAATTAAGAAGATGATGGATTTTAAGGAAATCCATATTACAAGAGCTAGCTGTACTATTTCCAGTCATTGCGGACCAAATACATTGGGTATAGCGTTTGAAACTAAATAAAATATAAGCGTAGGAATCCTCCTACGCTTTTTCATCATTGCCTAATATGAATTCAATTACTTATAGGCCAAATATTACTCATTGAACTCTTCCTTTAATATTGCGTAGCTTTTTAAGTCAATTGCCACACCATTCTTGATAATATCTTGTCTCCGTGTGCCTTCATACTTCATTCCTATTTTTTCCATTACTTTGTAGGAAGCCACATTGCTTTCCATGGCTAATGCGTATATCCTATTTAAATTCAGCTCTTTAAATCCAAAGGCTAAAAGAGCCCTTGATGCTTCAGTACAATAACCCTTACTCCAATAAGGAACTCCAATCCAGTAGACTAGTTCTGCTTTCCTGTGAGTATTATTTATATGTAATCCTACTGTACCTACTAATTCATTGTCTTCCTTCTTCACTATGGCATATATAATCCCTTTCTTATTAATAAAGATATCCTTGTGCATATTAATCCATGCTTCCGCCATCCCATCCTCATATGGATGTGGTACATTTAAAGTTGTTTCGGCAACTTTTGGATCACCTGCTAATTCTCTTACTCTACTAGAATCACGTAGTTCAAATGGTCTTAATTGTAATCTATCTGTATTGATTATTGGTTGTTTACACATTTCTATATCCCCTATTTTATTAGATTTGTGATTAATAGACTCCATTACTCACCGTTGATAATAAAGAATTTACTAGTCGCACTTGTCTCTTACTAGATCTATTCATTATACAAGGTGACCTTGATTATCTGAGGTCTGTTGAAGATTCTTATGGGAATTATACTATTACCTAGTCCTCTGCTAACGTACATGGTTGAATCTTCAACTGTATAAGGTCCACTTGAGTACTTGGGGAAAATTCCCTGGTCTGGTGCTATTAACCCACCTAAGCCTGGTATTCTAAACTGGCCTCCATGAGCATGTCCAGAAAATATCATGTCAACACCATAAGAAGCGTATATATCGATTAACTCTGGTCTATGGGACAGAAGAATTTGAAAAGTATCATAATCGACTAAGCTTGACAAATGCTCTTCTAAATTGGCTGTAATTACACCATCTAGGTAACTCCTTGTAAGGAAATTAGGGTCCGATAGACCTAAAATTTCTAATGCACTATTTCCCTTAACTAATCCTACCTTAGTATCATCAAGGACTACTACACCTAGGTCTATCAATCCACTATGTATGTCTTCATACTTCCCTAACCAGGCCTCATGGTTACCAGAAACATAATAGACTGGAGCGATTTCCATTGCACCTTCAATAAAGGTAAGGGCTTGACCTAAGTTATACCTTCTCCTATCTATTAAATCCCCTGTAATTACTATAAGATCCGGTTCAGTTGAGCTAAGCTTGTCTAAAAGATACTTTTGGTTCTTTCCGAAGGATTTATTATGTAAATCAGAAATATGGGCTATGGTAAGCTCATTAAAACCTTTAGGTACTTTGCTACTCTTATAGATGAAGCTAGAAATTACTATATGGTTATTTTGCCAAAAACAAAACACAATCATGAGTATGATGATACTTATTAAGATTGGCATCCTCCTAATTCTCCTGGACTTCATATTAATAACACTTCCATTTTATTATTAGTAGAACTTTCTTTTATAGTAAGGACTTCAAATCCCTTAATTTTGTTAGGAGTTCATAGTACTCCTGGTCTAATACTTCTATTTCCTCACTATTAGATTCTATAGATAACTTACCTATCACTTCTGAAATCCGTGTTTCAAGTACCATGATTCTTTTTTTTATTTCTTCTTTATCCTGTGACTTATCTATTCTTTCTAGAAATTCTTCATATCTACCCTTGAACATATGAATCTTATGATTCTCTATTGTCATAATATGATCTGCAATTGAACTGATAAATCTTCTATCATGGGAAACAAATAATAGCGTTTTATCATATTCCTTCAATAGGGATTCTATTGCTTCAAGGGAGTCTACATCCAGATAGTTTGTGGGTTCATCTAATATAAGTAAGTTGTTGTCTTGTAGTATTAGCTTAGCAAAAGATACCTTGACTAGTTCTCCTCCACTTAAAACACTAACTTTTTTATATACTGTATCCCCCTTAAATAGTAACCTTGCTAGAATCAATCTTGCTAAATTCTCAGGATAAAAACTCGTATTCATCACGTTTTCAAGAATATTTAAATCTTGGTCTAAAATATCCATGTCTTGACTAAAATATCCAATCCTAGCCTTTTGTGCAATTTTAATTCCTTCTTCTTTATTGATAATCATCTTAATTAGGGTACTTTTACCAGATCCATTGGGTCCTAATAGGGCTACCTTGTTACCATTATAGATAGTAAAATCTGCATCCTTAAATATAATCTTATCCTCGAACTTCTTATTAATATCCTGTCCTTCAATTATAATTCGACTATAAAGATTACTAGAACCCAACATCTCAATCTTGATTTTTCTAGCTTCTATGGGATTATCCTTCTCTTCTAAGTGTTCAATTCTCTTTCTTAGATTATTTATTTTCTTTTCAAGGTTTGCCTTTGATTTTTGTCCCCCCATCTTATGAAGTCTTGCTTCTGAAATTCCCATTCTCTTTGGTGGTCCTTTAATACTTAGAGATTTTTGTCGAGTGTCTTGGATGATGGCTTCAAGTCTTTTCTTCTCATTTATATACTGATTATACTCAAATAAGGCCCTTTCTCTTTCGTCTTCTTTCTGCTTCCGATAATCTGTATAATTACCATTATAAACTTTTATCTTAGCATTCTCTACTTCAATAATCTTATTGCATAACTTATCAAGTAAATCTCTATCGTGGGATATGATGATCAGGGTTCCCTTGTATTCATTCAGTCTTTCTTCTAATAGTCTTATTCCATCTATATCCAGATTACTAGTAGGTTCATCAGCAAATATTATTTCACTATCCTTATCCAAGGCTTGAGCTAGTTTAAATCTTGTCTTTTCCCCACCACTCATATTATCATTCCAGGTACTTGCTACTCTAAACTTAGAAGACATTTCGCTGCTGATATTCTTGTGATCAGGCCTACCAGATTGAGAAATATAGACAAATTCTCCAAGGAGTTTTACCCGACCTTCATCAGGATTTATTCTTTGGCTAAGAATGTCTATCAAGGTTGTTTTACCTGCACCATTTAAACCAACTATGCCAATACGGTCACCTAGGTATATCTTTAATTCGTCTATATCTAAAATTAGCTTGTATCCATAGAATTTCTTAACCTTATTTAATTCAAGTAATAACATAAAATCCTCCTTTTTTCTAGGAGGATAGTATTCTTAACAATAACTCTATTAGTATGAGAAGTAAGTCAACAAAATTGTTGACTTTTTTTAATAGCAAGTTATTATAGCTGTTGATACTATCCACCTATATAATGCATAAGAAACAGGTAAAAGAATCATTAAAATAATGATTCATGCCGATATCTTGTTAATCTTCTAATAGTAAAGTGGATTATATGAACATTCTATAAATACCTTGCCTTTCCTCTTGATAATTTAATTATATCATCATTATATTTAGTGTCAATTAGTGATTATCAAGCACTAACTCTAGGTTCCACAAAAGGTTCTATAATTTCTATTGGGATTGGGGTCAAGTTGGGCATACTTTTCCTGCTGGCAAGTATAGCCGTAAGGGTTAGATAAGGCTTCTAAAAGTTCCTCCATAACCCTTAATTCTCCCTTATTAACTGCTGCATCTAGGGCTTCTTCAACCCTATAATTTCTAGGTATTATAGCTGGATTATTTCCCTTCATCTGCCTTACCCTCTCTGCCTTTGGTTTGCCTTCCTTAGCTAATCTTGACTCCCACCTTCCCTTCCATTGGGAAAACTCTTCACTTGCAAAAAGCTCCATACCAGATAAGTCATCAATGCTTAGGGCCCTAAAGGTATTTGTAAAGTCTGCCCTATACTTCTTCATCAAGGATAACAAGTCCATAATTATGGACTCATCACCTGATTCTGCCTCAAATATACCTAATTTCCTTCTCATTCCATCTATCCACAAGTCATTATAGGTATGCGTGAAGTCTACTATAGCCTCATTTGCTAATTCTAAGGCCCTATCAGCATCATCATGGATAAGGGGAAGGAGGGTCTCAGCGAATCTAGCTAAATTCCAGGCTGCAATCATAGGTTGATTGCCATAGGCATATCTACCTTGTCTATCGATTGAAGAAAAGACTGTAGCAGGATTATAGGCATCCATAAAGGCGCAAGGTCCATAATCAATGGTTTCTCCGCTAATAGCCATGTTGTCTGTATTCATAACCCCATGGATAAAACCCACTAGCTGCCATTTTGCAATTAAGGTTGCCTGTTTCTTGACAACCTCCTTGAGAAATTTTAGATATCTATTGTCTCCAACTTCTATAATATCAGGGAAATGTCTCTCTATGGTGTAGTCAGCAAGTTCCTTTAGTTCTCCTAGGCTTTCATAGGTGCTAATATACTGGAAGGTTCCGACCCTGATATGACTTGAAGCGACCCTGGTTAAAATTGCACCAGCTAAAGGTTGCTCCCTTAGGATCACCTCTCCTGTAGTTACCACTGCCAGGCTCCTGCTAGAGGGAATGCCTAGCTTATGCATTGCTTCACTGATGATGTATTCCCTAAGCATGGGTCCTAGAGCTGCCCTCCCATCCCCTCCACGAGAATAGGGAGTCCTGCCTGATCCTTTCAATTGAATATCATATCGCTTACCCTTAGGAGTGATATGCTCTCCCAGTAATAGGGCCCGCCCATCACCTAACATAGTAAAGTGGCCAAATTGATGGCCAGCATAGGCTTGGGCAATAGGTAACCCACCCTCTGGAATCCTATTCCCAGATAAAACACTTACTCCCTCTTCGCTTTTTAACCCATCTATATTAAGTCCTAATTCTCCTACTAACTCTTCATTCAAAACCACTATCTTTGGGGCCTTAACTGGGTTTAGTCTTATCCTAGAAAATAGGTTTGGACTTAAATTTACATAGGTGTTTTGAAAGTTCCACCCCATATTATTATTCATTAAATTCATTCCTTTATTTATAATCTATAACTTATTATCTACATACAGCTAAATAATATTAGTATCTTTGGATTAGAAAAGGCTAAGGTAATCCTTAGCCTATCTCCAAAACTTGGTATGGCCTGCCTTGTCTTGAATATTGAATTCAATAATTTTCCTTAATAAGTCATAGTCCACTTCCATTTTAAAAGGTATACGAAAGAGCTCCTTGGAACGACTATATCCAGCCTTATTAATTTCATTAGTGAATCTATCCAAAGCCACCCTTTCAGGAGCAACGGAAATATGATGTTTAGCCCTACTAAAGCCAATGATAAAAGTTCCTTCATGGGTAAACATAGGCTGGTTCCAGGCAATCCTTGACTGTAATTGAGGGAATGTCTCTGAAATCCAGTCGAAAATCTCCTCAAATCTCTTCCGCTTGTCTAAGTCGTCGATAGTCATTAAATAATCATTTAGGGTTTCCATATTTTTCTCCTATTTCTTATACTTACTTTCTTAGATTTTACCCAAAACTGGAGGAAATAAATACATAGATTCAAATTAAAAAGTAATAGGTGAAGCCATCCTCTTGAGTAGGGAAATGACACTCCAAGCAGCAAGAGTACTTGATTTGGGATTTTCTGGTGATGGTTTTGATTCTATATCTACAAGGACTGAAACCGTGTCGCCTTCCAGCCTAATACTGTGCCTATTACTTTTCATTCCTGGCACACTCCTTATAACCACCTTAGTCTTATCAACGCCAACGCTGGATAGGGCAGTAGCCACTGCTACATTAATGTTTTTGGGAAATACCTTTATGGCCTCCCTAGCAGTACCTGTAAACACCTCTTCTACATCCACTTCAGAAAGGGTTCTACCCTTTAAGAATGGTGCTCCATTTAAGGACTTTGGTGCCTTTTCAGTCAATATTTCAACCCTAGCATCCTCCATAAGTATAGCCGAATTTAATACATCAAATCCTCCCACAGCTCCAGAAGCTAGATGAACCCTAGCCTGGTTTTCTCTCGCTAGCTCTTCTACCTTTTTATAGAAGTCATCATCAGCAAAGGCTCCTACAGACAAGACTATGAGGTTGATTCCCTTTGCCAGGATTTCAAGAGCCATCTCCTTAATTGCACTAGGTGATGCTGCCTCTATAATATAGTCTGGCCTATCTTCTAGCATCTCTTCTAAGGTCTTGTAGGCCTTGGTCTTAATTTCATTAGCCAACTTATAGGCATTCTCATAGTCTCCACTCAAGACGCCAGCTAACTCATAGTCCTGGTAAAGGTCTCCTGCTACAGTTCTTCCAATAATACCTCCTAGGGAACCACTTCCAATGATCCCTAACCTAACTTTTGCCATCCAATCTCTCCTCATCTAAAATAATATTGAATAATTACACTTCGAACACAATAAATATGTGCTTAACCTTACCTATATTATATACCCTTGTACAAAAAATTTAATGAAATTCTAATATTTATCAAATTAAAAAGACCCTAGATGGATAGCATCTAAGGTCTCTACTAACTAATCAAGGTCTATGACCCAGTCTCCCAGCATAACGCTTGAAGGTGATTCAAAATAGAGGGTAAAGTTCCTTCCTAGCTCTGTTAGGTCAAGGAATAGCTCAATATGGCCTGTTTCCTCATTTGGCCCAATTCCATAACCATCGATTCCCCTAACTCTTACATAATCTAAAATTTCATCTTCTGGAGAATTCCAAATCATTGCCACTACTACCTCTCTATCACTTCTTCTTACATCCACAATTTCTATTGAAAAGTCTCCTAGACTAAGCACCTCATTGATGGCCTCTCTTTCTCCATCCTTAGGTGTCTTGATCTTAATCTTATGGGATTTTAGATCATAATACCTTACCTTTAAATATGGAAGTACTAGTTTTAGGCCTTCCTGGTCCTCAATATCAAAGTAAAAGTCCGACATGAGGTTTCCGAAGGATGAAGGTAGGCTTGGATAGATCCTTTTACCATCCTTAGTCAAGATATACATGCTCTTCTCCTCAATCAAGTCCTCTGCAAACATAAGACTCATCTCGAAGGGATAATCCTCAATATACTTATCCTCTGTTTGATGGAGTAGGCTTATCATCAACTTATCCTCTAATTGCTTCTTAATAGCTACCAAGTTGACTCCCTTATCACTCGCATGGTTTCCTAATTGCAAGAAATCCTCAACCTCTGCTGTCTTCTCTAGGGTAAATGGAAGTTCTATATCTTTAAAAAGAAGAAAGTAATTTTTCATATCATCATTCTCTACTTCAAAGTAAAAGTCGCCCTCCCAGAACTCTCCACCACCAGACCTACTATAGGCAGCTGCATATGATATATTTCCATCCCCATCCTTTAAATATATATCATCTTCTTCATAGTTGCTTTCTACAGTCAGGCTAAGGTTCTTTCCAAGTTTTGAAGCAGCCTTAATCACGAGATAATAATCTCCTTCTTCATGCATAACCTGATCTTTGAGGGCTAGGACCCTACCTTCCTCAGTATCCACTACCACATTATAGCCTGGAACATACTGTAAGGCTCTCCTTATGGCTGCTTCTACCCTGTCAAATCCTACAATCCCAGTAAAGGCAAGCAGGATGACCAATGATGCAGCAATGGCTAATAATGGCTTATAAGATTTCCTCCTTCTGTGCTCTTCATCAGCCTTAGATAGACCTATTTCTATATAATCATCTATTTCATCTGGAACGGGAATGTTATTTAACATATCCTTAAGGTTATTGGTCATATCGATTCCTCCTCTAGCTTTAACTTTTCCAAAGCCCTATAATATCTGCTCTTCCCCGTACTAACAGTTATTCCAAGTTCATCAGCAATCATCTCAAAAGTATAGTTAAAATATATCTTTAAAACTATGATATTTTTTTCATCTAAGGACAGGGTTTTTAAATTGTCAAGGAAGATAGCTAGGCTAGCCTTATCTTCAGCTTCTATATTTTCTAGAATGGATATGTCCCCTACAAGTATGGGCTTGTTTTTTCTAAGGAGGTCCTTAGACTTATTTGCTGCTATCTTTAAAATCCATGATTTAAACTTACTCTTATCCTTTAGTTTGTTCTTGGATAGGTAGGATTGGTAGGCTGTTTCCTGGACTATATCCAGGGCATCAGCTTGATTGTTAACATAGGTATAGGCAAGCCTATAGATATCAGTCTTATACTTATTAAACAGTTCTTCAAATTCTTTCCTATTTATTTTAATTTTGATACACCTCACTTAGAAGATCTTCTATCTATAAGACGGATTATAGTCAAAAAAAGTTTCAATAAAAATAGATAGTATATAAATACTATCTATTCTAAGGTCAAGAATCATTCTAGACAATCCTATTATACCATTTTACTTATGAATCATGTCGTGGTATTCTGGATTTTTCTCCATCTGGTATTTTACATAAGGACATACGGGAATAATCTTCTTATCTTCTTTCCTTGCCCAATCCACCGCTGTTTTTAATAGCTGTTTTGCAATTCCTTGCCCCCCCATCTCCTTGGGCACATAGGTACTATCAATGATAATAGCACCTTCTCCAGTATGCACATAGGAAATATATGCTATTGGGTCATTCTCTGATTCTCCTATATAGAATTTATTGCTTCCACTTTTAATCTCCAACATAGTCAACCTCCTTAGAACTCTTAATTAAATTCTACCCTTTAGAGAGATTTATAAGCAGTATCAATTAAATATTGGAGATTATGCCGATTATATATCAAAATTTTAGGCCGGATGAGATTTCATCCGACCTGCTTATACTTGTTTGTTCTATATATTGATGTATTTTAAAATCTTTTCGCTTGCCTTTAAACCATTACCTGATACAATAACAACCGTCTTATCCTTAGGGCTTATTTTCTTATCCCTGATTAGATGACTAGCTCCTGCAAAAGCTGTAGCAGATGTAGGTTCGATATAATATCCCTTCTTACAAATGGCTTTGAGTGCTTTTATAATATCTTCTTCTGTTACTTGAACCATTTCACCCTTGGTAGCTCTAATGGCCTCTACCAGCTCCTTGCTCTTGCTAGATGATAAAAGGGCTATCCCCTCTGCAATCGTTGGTTTCGGTTCAAATTCATCCTTTATACCATGGAACTCCCTATAAACAGAGTTACGGTTTTCAGACTGGACCCCAAAAATCCTTGGAAGCTTGTCTACTTCTCCATTGGCAAGTAGCTCATTGAAGCCTTGGGCCAGGCCTAGACCTATACTTCCATTGCCAATAGGACAGATAATATTATCAGGTGCTGAAAATCCCATTTGCTCCCAGATTTCATAAGCCATAGACTTGACCCCCTCTATAAAGTAGGGATTCCAGTTGTGGCTAGCATAAAAACCATCAATGGAAGTCTGTGCTGCTCGGGCGGTGTTTTCACGAGGTCCTGCTATCAAATTGAGCTTGGCCTTGGATGAAATAACCTGAGCTACCTTCCCCTCAGAAGTTCCTTCTGGAGCAAAAATACTACAATCCATTCCAGCCTTAGTAGCATACTCTGCCACTGAGGCTCCAGCATTACCGGATGAGTCCTCAGTTATAACCTTTATACCTTTTAGAGCTAGATGATTTATCATCATGACCACACCACGGTCTTTAAAAGAGCCAGTAGGCATAAGGGCATCATTTTTAATATATATTTTGTAATCATCCCAGGTCTCTTCTGTTAGTGGTGTCATTCCTTCACCAAAGGTTGATACAAGTTCTTCTTTTTTTACAGGATAAGCCTTGTCATATCTCCATAAGGTAAAGTCATTCTCTCTAATATCTTCTCTAGAGAACTTAACCTCCCAATCGAGCCACAAGGACCCGCCACATCCGCATCTCCAGCCCTCATAGCTGTCATCGTATCTTGCATCACATCTTTTACATATGTAATCCATTACCCTGCCTCCTTTAGCTAATCTTGTAATCTACTCTTACTTTTATTATATCATGACTCTCCTATTAAAGAAGAAAAATCAGTGCAGGTCTATATAAATCCCACACTGATTTCTTTTATAGTTATCTTGCTAATTATTATTTTTTGCTATTCTTTTTTCCCCTAGGGTTTTAATAATAACCAAGATTAAGACTACAATTCCCAAATATCCTGTATAGGGGTAAACAGTTCCTACTAGTTTACCAAAGGGCAACTGTCCACCTGCAAAGGCTATGATGGTTAGAATAACCAAGACTATCTTGCTCCTCTTAGACCCTTCCTTACCCCCAAACTGTCTCACAGCAACCCACATCATAGGAGCAGCTGTACTGTAGATCTCACAGATTAAGATGATTGAGAATACAAAACTTGCTGCTGGTGATATCAAATCAGATAGGTAGAGGTTTGGAATTTCCAAATCTGACACCTGACTGATGTAGGACAGTAGGGCAAGGTTCAATAGTAGCCCAGCTAACATCAAGGTTATACCTCCCAAAACTCCACCCCAGATAGCTTCTTTCTTAGTATTAGCTGTCTTTCCCATCTCTGATAAGAATGGAATAGAGCCTGTTACGTTATAGGCTACATATAGGGTTCCTGCCAACCACCAGGTATTTTGACTGGCTGTTGCCCTAGGCATATCCTTCATATGAGCCATTGCCTCAGATATCTGAGATAGTCCATCTGGATTTATTATCAAGGCATATACTGAAATTACCAAGGTAAATATAATAGTCAAGGGCCCTAAGTACCCTATGATATCTACAATTTTTTCCAAGCCAAAATAATTCGTTATAAGTACTAAAATTGCCATTATCAAGGTTCCCACAAGTTGTGGTGTGCCGAAATACTGATGCATAGTCGCTCCAGAACCTGATATCATAACAACAACTACCATGAATAAGAAAATAGGTATAAACCACTCTAAGAATTTACCAAATATAAGTCCACAATAGTATTGAAATGGATTGTCATAGGGATTGTCTTTTTCCCTAAACCCATACCTCATCAAGATAGCTCCTACCAAGGAAAATAGAGTCATACTGATGAGAACACCACCAATGCTCTTAATACCATAAGCAGTAAAGAATTGCATAATCTCCTGACCTGTAGCAAAACCAGAGCCAATCATAAATGCTACAAAGGCCCCTGCATACTTGATGACATTTTTCATACTAGTCTTCCCTTCCATAACATCCCTCCTATATAAATGTAATTAAGGTTAAAACCTAGAATGCATAATAAGTTCACACTGTTTTTATAAATCTTTCTGTCTCCTTGAGACAATCCATTAATAGGTCAATATCCTTATGAAGATTCAACCTAATAGCATTCTTGCCAAGGCCAACATATCCACTACAGGTGACAACCTTAAGCCCTGTCTTCTCCATGACTTTTTCCAAGTCAATATCTTCATTTTCACAATATATGACAGAAATAGGGATCTCCTCTGAAGTGTATCCTACCTTGAGTGTAGATAACTCACCTAGAATCCTTCTTTTCCCCTCAATTATTTTCTGTTTATTTTCTCTGTGCCAGCCACTATTAATGACTTGAGCTGCCACATAGTTGGCAATGGTGCTCTTTGAAAAAGGAATATTTACTGTGTTAAAAGTGTCTATAAAGACCTTGTTAGCAATAACATAGCCCAATCTAATTCCAGCTGCTCCTAGCCCCTTTGAAAAGGTTCTGACTACAGCCAGATTATCAAATTTCTCCACAAGGGCTACTGCTGATTCTTCCATATCCATATAATCACCATAGGCCTCGTCAATTACAACAAAACTATTTCTTTTTTCTGCTTCACTAATGATTATTTCTAAATCATGCCTGGGAATAACCTGCCCCGTAGGGTTGTTGGGATTATCGATATATATGTAAGCATCACTTATCTTAAGTAACTCATTAAGGAAGTCATCCAAAACAAACTTGTAATTATTATCCTTTTTTAGATGGACAGGATTATAGTCAGCCCCATACATGTTAAAATCGTCAATAACTGCTGAGAATTGAGGAGCTATCCCCAGAATCTTCTTGCCAGGCTTCAAAAACATCCTATTGATTGTAAGTAAGGTGCCAATTGAGCCACAACCAAAGGCTATATTATAAGTATTAAGCTCAGCTACCTCATCAAAATATTTTATTATTCCCTTTACTAGTTCTCCATTGTCCTCTGGATATAGCTCTATAGTGTCAAAGGCATCTTGGCTAATCTTTAAGGCTGGCGATTTACCATAAGGGTTAGTACCCAGGGAGCAATCAATCTTATACTCAAAATCAGATAGATGAACTGAATAATCACTCCTTGAGTATTCTAAAATTACCTCGTCTATACCATACATATGCAAACCCTCTTTCTTTTACTTTGATATTTCCATCTTCCTCGTCAAAGTTCTTTCTCACTTTATTGCGCTAAATAAAGGTTTAATTCTCTATATAATAATCTCTTTTTGTACATTTGTCAAGGTGTTGTTTATAATTACAATTATTATAATTATAATAAAAGGTCTACCTTTTAAATCAAGATAGACCTAGCTATTTAATCAGTATTTCCCTTGTTATTTTCATTCTTTGGGAATTTTAAATCATGCCCAGCCTCTATCATAACTACCTTATCATCAGCTAGGAGTCGGGTATCTCCTACAGGAACTATGATATCGCAGTCCTTACGTTGTATCATGACAATGAGCCTGTTACTGGGCAAATCTAAGTCCTTAACATAGCAATTCTCCCACTGATGACCAGCTGGGATGGTAAACTCTATTAGATCTTGACCAGTTTCGTCAAAATGAACCTCGCCACCTAAAACTATTAAATCTCCTTCTTCAATGGTTTTATGACCCCTAGGGACAACAGTTTTACCTTCCCGTTCTATTTTAGCAACAATAAAGTCAAAGGTAAGATTCAAATCCTTTACCTTAGTACCAATTAAAGGACTCCCAGGGTTGATTCTGGTTTCCAAAAAACCAATTTCAGCCTTGTCTTGATAGTAGTTGAAGGTCTTTAATACAGTATCGTTGGGGTCTAGCATCTCCCATTTCCTAGCTGCGGGTGGCATAAGGGAGCCTTGGACCAGGGACGATAGGACACAGATCCCAAATACTATATGATAAATGTCTACAGAAACGATAGCGTCACTATTGACAGCCAATATAGCAAATGCTATAGCTGCTGCCCCACGAATACCAGCCAAGGATATGATATTTAATTGGTTAATCTTAAGCTTGAATGGTAGCATTAAGCCATATACAGTAACAGGCCTTGCAATTATGGTCATAAACAACATGATAGCCAGTGCAAGGGGGAAGGTCGCTATAAAGCCACTGAGATTTGATAAAAGACCTAATATAAAGAATAGGCCAATCTGCATGAGCTCTGTTAATCCATCAAAGAAAAATACTACTTCTCGTTTCCCTCTAAACTCCATATTTCCCAAATATATACCTAAAATATATAGGGCCAAATATCCATTACCTCTTAGAAGATCTGCAGTTGAGTAGGTAATCAGCATGGCAGATGCCATAAAGACTGAGTAGAGCCCATCTGCTCCGAATTGAAGTTTCTTTAATAGTATCCCTATAATAAAGGCAAAAATAAAACCTGTCAGAATACCTATAGCAACCTGTGAAAATATAAGTACTGGAACTGAAACATCGGTACCAATAATAACAGATAAGAATACCATGGTCATAGTATAGGCTGTTGGGTCATTTGAACCACTTTCTAACTCAAGTAGGGAGGCTGTATTATATTTTAAATTCAAGTTCTTAGATCGTAAAATATTTGATACACTAGCATAATCAGTAGAACCTACTATTGAGCCTATAAGCATGCCTTCAAACAAACCAAATCCTAAGATAAGGTAACAGAATAAGCCGGTTATGAGAGCTGTCGCAACTACTCCTAAAGAGCTCAAAATAATCGCCTCTTTGGCAACAGGTTTAGCCATGCTCCAATTAGTACCGAATCCGCCATAAAACATGATTATCATTAGGGCCACTGTGGCAAATCCATCAGCAAATTGGTAATCATCAAATTCAAAGCCCAAAGCGCCAAAGGTCATACCTAGTACTATGAATAATAGGAGGGCTGGGATACCATGTTTATTTGAAATCCTTATTGCTAATAATGCCAGTATAAAAATAAAACCGATAATTAAGTAATTCATCTATCCACCTCTATGTCTAAAATCTTGTAACTGAAAATGATATGAGTAAACTTATGTATTTAACCATTACTATTCTATCATAGATTACCTAATCTTCAAAACCAAAAGTAGACCATTGGGAGAAGGTAGATAAAAATGATAAAAACAAGTAAGGGACCTGTTCGGTCCCTTAGCAAACTTCTATTCTACAATCTTACCTTCCATTCTTTTTATTGTATCTAGCACTCCTTCTTCTATCTTCTGTAGGTCTTCTGCTTTAGGCGAGCCTTGGAATTCTACAGATTCAATAAATTCCCAATTCATCTTATTCCTCTCTAAGATACCCTTAAGCTCATTTTCAGCACCACCGGACCAGCCGTAGGAACCAAACCTAAAGGCTGTTTTCCCAGATATCTTCTTCCTGCCAATCTCCTCCATGGCAGTGGCGATTGGTGGGAAGAGTCTATATTCATAGGTAGGAGCTGCAATTATTACAGCAGCAGATTTAAATACCGTAGCAATCATCTCACTATGGCTCTCTTGAGGCATTTGTAGGATGTTTACCTTTACGCCCTGTTTATCTAAAATATCCTTAATATAATCAACTGCTTTCTTGGTCATTCCATACATGGAACCCCAAAGGATGGTTACCTCCCTCTTGCCAGCTCCCTGAGCATATTGAGTAAATCTATAATAGTCAGCTATTATTTTTTGTGGATTAGACCTGTATACTGGTCCATGACCAGGAGCTATAGTTTTTACATCCAGTTCCTTAGTCTTCTCAATAGCCTTCCTAAGAGAAGGTATAAAGGTAGTCATTACATTGGAAAAGTATCTTATCCCTTCATATTCAAAAAACTCAACTTCCTCTGGTGTTAATTCATCGTCAAAATGGTGGTCTACCATTCTACCGAAGGCACCATACATATCACATGAAAAGAGGGTCTTGGTGCTAGCTTCATAGGTCAGCATGGTATCAGGCCAATGAACATTTGGAGTAGGGTGAAAGCTTAGTAACTTACCTTGCCCTAGATCAAGAGTGTCCCCTTCCTTAACTACCCTTATCCTTTCATCATTACCGTAAAATGAGGTAACCAATTTGGCTGCTTTATCAGTACATATGATTTCAAAGTCCTTGGTTATCTTCTCAAAGCTCTCAATCCATCCAGAATGGTCAGGCTCCATATGGTTTACAATTAAGTAGTCTATGTCCTGGGGATTTACGTCGATTTCTTCCAGGTTTTTATATAGGGTCTCCGGTACCCCATCCCATCCTATGACGCCATCTATAATGGCTGTCTTATCCCCTTTTACAACATATGAATTCAGGGTAACTCCATTTGCTAATTCCCATATCCCCTCAAAGAGGATATCCTCTACATTCATTGTCAGCATATGAATGCCATCTGCAATCTTGATCTTCTTCATACTTTCTTACACCTCTCTTATCATATTGTCTCTCAATAGTTTATATATACCCAAATTGTTAGAAAATACAATAAAAGTTGTCTACCCAGTCTTGAATAGACAACTTCCATCTTACAACTCTTTAATCTTTTCTATAACTTCCCTTCCCCTATCCGATTTCAGATATTCTATGGTGCTAGATGGGAGGTATTTAAAGGCTTCTTCTAATCTATCTTCCTTGATAAGCTTTCTGACACTAGAGGCACTTATGATGGTATCATCCAAGGATTTCCTCTCAAGAATCTTAACATCTATCCCGCGGCTTTTCAAGATTCTATCCATGGATTTATTATAGGCCAGGGTTACTAGATCTGTTGGTTCTGAACCAAAGAATCTTATATCAATTTCTAAATCCTTGGCTATCTTATCAGCAAATATACTGCCGTCCAGGTTAGTATAGGTCTCTAACATTTCATCCTTTTTCTTGATGAAATAGGTAGGGAAGGTTGCCTGGGAGATGATATAGGGACCACCCTCAAGTAACTTTATCCTGTCATAGGAGGATAGTTCTTTTTGCAAAATGCCAAACCTATCCTTAAAGGGGAAAACTGACTTGTCTTCTTCTACAACAAATATCAAGAGCTCATCAACCTCATCCAAGGCCTTCTCCATTAGATACTTGTGTCCTAGGGTCATGGGATTACAGTTTACTATAATGGCTCCCCTTCTACCTTTTTTGGGGCCTATATAGGATTTAACCTTATCTATCCATTCATTATAGCTGTAGAAGCCACCTTCAAACAGGGTAACCTTGTCTGTGGAATGAACCTCATTTAGCCCTAAGGATTCAAATATCTTCTTATTAGACGGGGTTGTAAAGACAAAGTAGGAGCCTATATTCTTTTCAACCAAGTAGTTTAATAGGGAGTTATATATAATGGTCATAGTCCCTTGGCCCTTATACTCTTCCTCTGAAAAGAAGTACTTTAAAATATTTCCCGATACTGATCCTGTTGAAATAATTTTCCCCTTGTCACGAATGACATAGGTCTTATCTGGATTGTCCCACACCACATCAAACTTGCCTAAAAACTCCTTGATCTCTTGAACTTCCCTTGGATTATTCAGATTGATTTCATCACTAAAAAACATATTAATCCCTCTTTGCAAATTTAATAAATGCTTATACCATATATATAAATAAAGAGTTGCTAAAATGCAACTCTTTATTTGTAAATTTGCAGAATTTATTTCTTCACTTGATAGATATAATCAATTATTCTACCATCCCTGTACTGGGACAGACCGATTATCCTATCCGTTTTTTCAATGGGTTCTGGTTTACCCATTATACTTTCGGAATATGCCTTTAGATCCTTTATGTCTATTATATCTAATTTAGCCTTCTTGAAGGCTTCTATTAAATCCGTCCTCAAGGGGTTCACACATATTCCTCTTTCAGTAACCAATACATCTACAGTTGTACCTGGGGTAGTAATTACATCCACCCTATCCTTTATCAAAGGGATTCTGGATGAGAATAGCTTGGATACAATAATGGATACCTTACTACCTGCTGCAGTATCTGCGTGTCCACCTGATCCACCCATCAAAACTCCATCTGCACCTGTAGTTACATTTACGTTAAAGTTCGTGTCTATCTCCGTAGCCCCTAAGATAACTATATCCAGGTTATCCACTACTGCTGATACTTCAGAGTTACCATACTGGGATGCACTCATCCTAATATGGTTAGGATTCCTCTTTAATGATTCTATAGCCTCTAGGTCGAAGCACTGAACATCGAAGAGGGATGAGAAAAGACCTTCCTCCAACATATTAGTCAGGTATCCTGTTATACCACCTGATGCAAAACTGCCCTTAATATTGTTTTCGATCATATAGTCCCTTAAAAAGGCGGTTACAGCTAGGGAGATTCCTCCAGCCCCACTTTG
This sequence comes from Tissierellia bacterium, assembly GCA_012518035.1. Classification (GTDB taxonomy): domain Bacteria; phylum Bacillota; class Clostridia; order Tissierellales; family Tissierellaceae; genus JAAYTL01. Next base: position 72,217 of record JAAYTL010000118.1, read on the forward strand.
GTAACTCAATCCATCCTTTAGTAGGCCAGTAGCCTCCATTACCTTTAAGGTATCTTTAGCTATCTTGAGGCCAATTGGGTCCTTAGTTACTTTAGTAGTTCCTGAAACGATACCTTCCTTACGTCCAATTGAATCAATCAGAAGGACGTAATCAACATAATCCTCAGTAATGTCTGCAGGATAGTTTGGATAATCCACCAGGCAATCAGTTACTGATACAACCGTCTTCGCCTTAATGCTGTCAGCTATTACATAGCCCAAGGTACCGCAGGAGTTAGGTCCATTTACTCCTGATATGTTGCCATATTTATCCGCACTTGGTGAGGCAATAAAGGCAACATCAATTTCTATTTCCCCATTTAAGATTGACCTTGCTCTACCGCCATGGGTTTGCATAATTATATTACCCTTTAATTCGCCATAGCTGATTGCCTTGGCTAGATCCCCACTTATATAGGAGGTTACAATATTCTCTATTGTACCATCTTGTAATAGTGGTATTATCTCAGCATGAACTGGGAAGAGTGAGCTTGCTACCAGGGTAAGCCCTTTTACTCCAGTCCTCTGAATTTCCTTCATGATTGTATTTAATACTTTATCACCATTTCTTAAATGGTGGTGGAAAGACACAACTGCATTGTCTTTTAGTCCCAAACCTCTAATTAATTCTTCAGCATTTTCGATTAATTTGTTTTTAGGTTGACTTTTAGAAGGAAATTCTGATTGCTCTAGAACTTTTACAGTTCTTACATCAATATTATTTAAGTAGTTCATCATATTCCTCCTTATAGTCTCCACTGGTCTTTAAAAGATTTAAAGCCCTCTTAATAATAGGTGCATCTATCATCTTACCATCTAATGAGAATGCCCCTAATCCTTTTTCATTTGCCGCTTTAACACCTTCCACAACCCTTAATGCATAATCAATTTCTTCTTCAGTAGGTGAAAAGGCCTTATTAATCTCATCTACGTGTCTAGGACTGATGGCAGTCTTACCTGTCATTCCTAAATCCTTAGCATTCTTGGTATCAATCCTAAGTCCTTCGATATCATCAGTATCTGTAAATGGAGTATCAAAGGCTTGGATACCAAAGGCTTTAGCTGCAGCTATAATTCTTGATCTAGCATATTCTATTTCCTTTGATTCCTTGGTCCTCTTGGCTCCAAGATCCAAGGTCAGGTCCTCAGCGCCTAAAAATAAACCAATAATTCGGTCAGAAACTTGCACTATTTCTAGTGCAGTTTCTAGACCCATAGCTGTTTCTACCAAAGGAATAACCTCTAAATCTAAATCATGCTCATCTAAGTACTCTTCCAACTTGGTCATAGGCTCTACTCCAGCCTTGGGAAGCACTATACCTGTTATCTTTAGATCCTTAATCACATCTAAATCGTCGTAAAAGTACGGACTATCTAGAGGATTAATTCTTATAAATACGCCTTTTCTAGGTTCAAAAGTGGTTAAATATTCCCTTACTAAGATTCTTGCTGCATCTTTTTCAGTTAATGCAACAGCGTCCTCTAGGTCAATGATTATACCATCTGCACCTAAGATATCTGAACTTTGTAGCATACCAGGATTGTTTCCAGGAATAAAGAGTAGTGATCTATAGTTCATTATGCTTCCACTCCTCTCTGAACACATGCCCTGACCCTTGCCTTTATGGTGAAGTCTAATGCACCTTTATCTTTGGCAATAACCTTAGCATCTGTTATCCCTTCTTCTATAAGAGTTTCGCGTATTACATTTTTTATGTCTTCACCGAACTGTTTTTCAACGACACTTTCTAGCTCAATTTCTATGTCTCCTTCACCCTGAGAAATCATAATTAAAATGTCATTTGACTCAACAGAACCAGCGGTTGCCATTTTTTTTATTTCTAATTTTCCTTTAGCCATTCTAAGTATTCCTTTCTACCTGATTCATATAGATCATTTCCATGTGCATCATTAATCACAGTCACTGGAAAGTCTTCCACATAAATCTTCCTAATAGCCTCTGCGCCCAAATCCTCATAAGCTATTACCTCTGCAGACTTGATTGTCTTTTTGATTAGGGCAGCAGCTCCACCGATTGCTGCAAAATAAACAGCACCCTTCTCTACTATCTTATCTTTAACTTCTTGGCCTCTCTTACCTTTTCCAATCATCCCTAATAAGCCCTGGTCTAAGAGCTGTGGAGCATAAGAATCCATCCTGTAGCTAGTGGTTGGCCCTGCTGAACCTATAGGCTCTCCTTCCTTTGGTGGCGTAGGTCCAACATAGTAAATAATGGCACCTTCAACATCTATAGGCAATTCCTTACCTTGCTCTAATAACTCAACTAGCCTCTTGTGGGCAGCGTCCCTAGCCGTATAGATATATCCTGTTATATAAACATCGTCACCAGCTTTTAAATCTTTCAAATCTTCTACTTTTAAAGGTGTAGTCAAAGTTTTCTTCATATTTACCCTCCTAAAGCACTACTTCTTTATGTCTAGTGGCGTGACATTGGATATTTACAGCTACTGGCAATCCAGCAATGTGAGTTGGGTAGTATTCTATAAACACTCTTAATGCTGTAGTCTTTCCACCAAATCCTTGAGGTCCAATTCCTAACTCATTAACAAGTTCAAGCAACTCTTTTTCCAGGTCGGCATAGAATGGATTATTATTATAATCATCGAATGATCTCATAAGGGATTTTTTAGCAAGTAAGGCAGCCCTATCAAATGACCCACCAATTCCAACACCTATAACAATAGGTGGGCAGGGGTTAGGCCCAGCTAGTTCAACTGTCTCTAAGACAAAGTCCTTAACCCCTTCTAGTCCTTCTGCAGGTTTTAACATCTTTAACCTTGACATATTCTCAGAGCCAAAGCCCTTAGGAGCAACAGTGATCTTTAGTTTGTCACCAGGAACTATTGAATAGTTGATTACTGCTGGTGTATTGTCCTTGGTGTTTACTCTGTTTAAGGGATCTCCAACTACTGATTTCCTTAGAAGACCTTCTTCATAGCCTTCCCTAACTCCTTGATTTATAGCATCTTCAATATATCCATTTACAATCCTGACGTCCTGACCCATTTCCACAAATACGATAGCCATACCCGTATCTTGACACATTGGGGCAACGTCATTCTTTGCTATTTCAGCATTTTCGATAATCTTGTCTAGGGTTGCTTCAGCCAATTCCCATTTTTCTTCCTCTTTTGCCTTCTTTAAGGCTTCCATGACATCGTCAGGAAGAAAATAGTTTGCTTCCATAACCAATCGTTTTACTTCTTTAGTTATTAACCCTGCATCAATTTGTTTCACTATATCCCACCTTTATTTGTTTTGCATTATGTTATGTTATCTTCTATTTACTAATGCTAAAACCCTGTTCATTTCATTGTTTACAATCATGATACCTTCATCAACACCCATACCAGGTTTAGCTAGGATTTGAGTTGCTCCACAAGCCATAGCTATATTTGCACAAACCTCTGCACTCCTGTTGGTTTCGTTGCAAGTACCACCTATATATGATCCTATTCCTACTTCGTTGCAGTAAACTAGGGCTTCTATAGTATTGTTTACTCCTCCTAGGTCTGGAGTTTTCACTTGGATCATATGTCCAGCCTTGTTATCAGCAAAGTATTTAACATCTTCAAGAGTGTTGCACCATTCGTCAGCAACTAGCTCTACTCCGATACCTTTTGCTTCTAGGCTAGCTCTTAAATCTCTCATAGCTTCCATTTGAGCTTCTCTTGAACCAACATCCATTGGACCTTCGATTCTTAGCTTAAATGGTTTAGCAGCTTCTTCTAGCTCTCCTAGGTACTCAGTCATTTTTTCTATGTCATTGTCTAATAATTCTCCGATGGTTCCATAAACGTCTATATGAAATACAGGAACGTAGTCTTCACGGGCCCTGTTGTTAAGAACTCTATCTCTTAACCACTCGATGTATTCCTTTAGTTTTTCACCTTGAAGACCTAATTTTTCTTCAACGTTATTGAATAGGCCGTGAGGAAGTACGTCTGCTTCCTTAATAATCATCTTGTCAGCATTAGTATATCTGTCGTCGCCTGATTGCGTAAATATTGGGATAGCCTTTAGTTCTACACCAGTATTGTACTCTTCTTGAACAACTTCAGCCATTGTAACCTTCTTAGCCTTAGCTGCTGCATCAAGTAAGGCTTGAGTTACACCATATCTAATTGCGGTGTGAAGTCTCTTACCATCGATAACCATCTTGTCAACTTCTTCTGCAAATTCCTTAAAGTCTACTACATCTCTACCAACTAGTCTTTCCTTGATAGGTCCTTCAATTATAGGTATAAAATCTTCTGCTAAGAATAATGGGTCTCTTCCACCTGCTCCTGAGTATTGTACTGCAGCACAATCTCCATGAGCTATTTGTCCGTCTTCTAGTATAAGCATTACTGAAATACTTTCTCCTGCTTGTCTTATTTGGGAGAATCCTTCGATCATTGGCTCTCCTAAGTAGAACATACCATCATGTTTAGCCCCTCTTTTGATGGCTAATTGGTCGTCAAAATAAAATCCAGTTTTACCTGCTGAGCATACGATATCAACTATTTTCATTTATTTCCCCTCCGGTCTTCCTATTAGAGTTCCTTTACCTACAGCAAAAATATCGTCCACTGTCATTGCGAATCCAACTTCTCTTCCTTCATACCTTCCTCTTTCTTCTAGTCTTTGTCTGTTGAAGTCAAGTAGGTCTTTTGAGAATGGAATATTACCAGTCATTAGGTACCTTACGCAACCTACGTTATCTCTAGCTGGTAAGATCTTACCTGCATTATATCTGGATGGAGCAAATGGAACATCTATTACACCTTGCTCAAAGGCCTTAACTGTTCCTATAGCTAAGTCTCCCATTCCTAGTTCTAATACCTTGTCTAGGATGCACTTGGTTTCAGCCTTGATAATTGCTTTCTCGTCTGCTATAGCCTTTGCATCTGGCATTCTTTGGCCACCTAACATGCTAAGAGCCATCTTTGTAGCCCTGATACCTGCAGCATTAGCTTCCTTAGTTGGGATACCAACAGCCTCATGTGGTGTCTTAACTATAACTTTTGTAGCTCCAGCTAAACCAGCTGCTATAGAACCTAAGGATATTACTCCAAATGCCTTAGCTTCGTCTTTTGGGAATCCTCCCATCCATTGATGGAATACTGTAGTAATTACCATATCTTTGTAGCCATAGTGCTCTAGGTACTCTTCTGTCTGCTCTTCTAGAGCCCTTACAGCAGCTACGTCTTGGACCAGGTTACCACATTGTCCATATCCTACTGTTATGTTCTTTACGCCTTGCTCAGCTGCTAGTAAAGCTTCTATTATACCTATAGCATTTGACATTGATGGTGGCACTAGTGTACCTGTTAATGGTCCAAATGGCTCCCTGTTTATGGTAATGCCTTGCTCTTCATAGAAACCAACTAGTCTGTCGCAGTATTGCCAGTCTCTTAAACTCTTCTCGATTGATACAGATTTAGCATATGGAACGTTGTAACTAATTCCTCCACCCTCATTGGATGTCCATCCACCAGCATGGATAATTTCTGCCAATAGTCTAGAGTCAGGTGTACCATGTCTAGCTTGAACTGGTAAATTTACTGATTCATATACTTCTCTACAGCCCTTAACCCCATGGTTAACTGCTGGGAATCCATTAAGTAGTGACCTACCGGCCTTTTCTGATTCTTCGATACCGACTTCACATTCTTCATATCTGTTTTGTCTAGTATAGGAGTCAATTGTAGAAGGTAAGAAGTCAGCTCCGCCTTCTTTGTCTAGAAAGTTCAACAACTCAATGTGATCAGGAATTAATGCAACTCCAGCTCTTGGTTGAGCTAATGTAACTTTCGCCTCCTTTGCCTTTTTTAATTTTATTGCAAAGTTCTTCTCTTCTGGCACTTTCTTTAAGTAGTCTACAGCTTCTTGTAGGTCTACATCTTTACCTGTTGGCCAGGAGTTAAGAACTTCTTCTCTAACCTTAAAGAATTCTTCTTCTGTCCATCTTTTATTCTTTAATTCCATTCGTATTCCCTCCACACTTTACAATATATTTTTTTAACATCCTTACTGCCATACTCTTGTCAACCATTGAAAGTAAACCCATTGCTGATAGAACATACTCCTTGTCTATCAGAAATTCTGGTTTCCTTGGTTTCAATGAAGTAGGATCGTCCATGGTAAAAGTTGTTGCTTCTAATATAGCCTGAGGATTCTTGCTATTTACTATTACCCCGCCTGTTCCTATTACATAGGGGAGCTCCATAAGGTCCTTACCAGTCTGGGACAGGATTGTTCCTAATGGAGAATAGATTTCCTCTACCACTCCTGCATGCCTCTTCATCGATATGTCAGCGCATACCTTTGCCATAGCCTCATCGAATCTGATATCCTTGTCTGTCTCTGCTATAAAAGATGTATGCTCGTGTCTCTTGGTAAATTCATATTCTAAATCGTATTCTTCAATATCTAAGTACTTCTTGAGGACCTTGCTTCCAGCTGCTTCATAAACTGATAATGAAGAATAACGCATTCCTAAGTCTCCCTCGACAGTTCTCTTGGCCAGTGGTTCTTCTAGGCCCCTCAAATATACACCTGCTCTACTTGGTGCACCTTCACCGATTGAATGGATATCAGTAGTGGCTCCACCTATATCAACAATAGCTAAGTCTCCTATACCGTCCTCATCCTTAGTGCCTAGGGATAAGGTTTCTGCTGCCTTTAAAACAGATGCTGGAGTTGGCATCAATATTCCAGATATAGATTTTTCTACGTTCTCCATGCCGTTAGCATTGACTATCTGTCTCATGAAGATGCTTCTTATGGTCTCCCTTGCAGGTTCAACATTGATGCTCTTTAGGTTGGGCATAACGTTTTCAGTGATATAGTATTCAACCTTGTCTTGAAAGATTTCAACTATGTTATCGGCACACGATTTGTTTCCTGCTACTACAACAGGTACATCAATCTCATGTTTTGCAAGCATTTCTGCATTATGCATTATACATTCACTGTTACCGCCATCAGTTCCCCCTGCTAGAAGGATCATATCTACATCTGAATTCTTGATTTCAAGTACTTCACTATTATTTAGGTTATGGCTATAGGTCTTAATAACCCTAGCACCAGCTCCTAGAGCAGCCCTTTTAGCTGCTTCAGCTGTTAGCTCTGGTACCAAACCTATGGCAATTATTTTTAAACCACCCGCTGCAGATGAACAAGCAAGTTTCTTAACTATCCTTACATCGTCTTTTACTTTAGTAAATAGTCTATCCAAGGCATTATTTAAACCTATAGTTACATCTGTCTGTACAGTTGTATAAGCCTTATCAGTAGCAACAATTTCTTCCTTGTCAATATCTACTAGAGTAACTTTTGTATAGGTGCTTCCAAAGTCAATAAATAGGTAGCAATCCATGATATCCCCCTAAGCTATGCCTAAGTCTTTTTTCATATCATTAATACCTTCTTCTACTGAGGTTCCAGGTGGATATACCCTATCAAATCCCATATCCTTAAAGGTCTTATGAACAACATCCCAGTCCTGTTTACCTACAACAATGTTACCTCCTACATAAAGAAGTATGTCCTTTAGGCCTGCTTCTTCGCAATTTTCTCTCATGCCCCTACAGTCTATTTCACCATGACCATAAAGGGATGAAACCCAAATTGCATCTGCATTTGTTTCAATTGCTGCGTTGATAAAGTCTTCCTGTGATGATAACACTCCAATATTGACTACATTAAATCCTGCATTTGTTAAGGAATAATCGAGAATTGTGTTTCCAACTGCGTGGACATCTGACCCAATTACTCCCAGTACGACGGTTTTTTTCTCCATCATAATACCTCCTCAATTAGTTTTATTGTCACAAAAATACCTATCTTCAACATAATAATATCATATTTTTTTTTAAAAACAAGTGATTTTTATTCTCTGCAAGCGTTACCAAAATGCTAAATCAAGCCATTCTGCAGTTTCGAGTCTCGAATCTTTCATATCGCTTTTAATTTATCAGACAATTTAAAAAGTAAAAAGAAATATTGCAAGTTTTGGTATTTTAACTTGCAATATTTCTTTTTTAAAAACATTTAATTATTTTTGTTAATTTTTAGTTAATTAATAAATCTAGGAAATCTTCCTTTCTAATCCCCCCAAAATATTCCTTCAGGTCTATTTCCTTCAAAAATTTACCTAACCCTTCCTTTTCGTATTTTTGCCCAATTAACCTCTTCTCCAATATACTAATATCCTCAGTACCAAAAAAATCACCATATATTTTGCATTCACTAATACTTCCATGTTTGACTTCCAATCTTACTTCAACTGATCCAAAGGGAAACCTTCTATAATTCTTATAGTTAAAAGGAGGTGAACTTCCATAGTTCCACTCCCAGGTTGAGTATTTTTCCTGGAAGAGCTTGTCTATTTCTTGTAGCTGCTCTTCATTTAATTTCAAAGTCTTAGCTTCTACATCATCTGTATTAAGAATGGATCTTGCGAGAATTTCCCTAAATTCCTCTATGTCCACATCAACATTTAGATGATCCTTTATATTGGTCACCCTGCTTTTTACCGATTTAACCCCCTTGGATTCAATCTTATCCTTCTTTACATTTAAGGCATTATTTAGGACATCTAGTTCCGTATTGAATAGTAGGGTTCCGTGATTAAGCACCCTGTCCTTCCAAATGGATTGGGCTATTCCTGAGAATTTTTTACCCTCTATAGTAATGTCATTCCTACCTGATAACTCACATTTGACTCCTAGTTTTATTAAGGCCTCGAGTATGGAAATATTGTACTTTTTAAAGTCTATTTTGCTTCCCTCTGCATTTGTTATTATGGAAAAATTAAGATTGCCTAGATCATGGTATACTGCTCCACCACCTGTGATTCTCCGAACAACCTGGATGCCCTTCATCTTAATATATTCTGAGTTAACTTCTTCTATTGTGTTTTGGTTCTTTCCAATTATGATAGCCGGGCTATTTATCCATAAGAGTAGGTAGTCTTCATCCCTGGGTAAATACTTAAAGCAATATTCTTCAAAGGCTAGGTTATATCTTGGATCATTTGAGTAGTTCTCTATATATTTCATTATCCCCCTCCGTGTCTATGATTTTTCTTCATTAAGTATTATTATTGAACAACTCTTGTATTGGAAGCATTGTAATCACTAGTCCTATTTACTGATTAGGATATTTAAGTCCATGAGATCATTTTTTAGATCTATCAGCTTATTCTTGAGCTCATCGTAGTTCTTAACTACCATGGTATTTAATTCTTCCATATCACGTTTATCCTGTAGTGCTGCAATCTTTCTAGATATATTTTCTATTTCCATGGCTATATCCTCTTGTAAAAGGATTGGATCTATAGTCAAGCCCCTACTAACCTCAACCCTATCCTTGGTGATACTCATCTTATCTCCCATGTTGGGAATGATGCACTCAATTCCAAATCTCTCCTCGATACGCTCCCTTAAGGTGGTGGCTGGACCTTCTTCCCCATGGACTAGAAAGATCTTCTTGGGCTTGTAGTTAAATTTATCTAGCCAATCCAAAATGGTCCTTTGGTCTGCATGGCCTGAAAATCCCTTCAAGTCATAGATTTCCAGTTGTACATCTATTTCTTCTCCTAAGAGCTTTACCTTGTCTGCTCCGTCTAGTAAGATACGACCCAAGGTGCCCTCAGCCTGGTATCCCACAAAAACAAGACTATTTCTAGGATCCCATAGATTATGCTTCAAATGATGTCTTACCCTACCGGCAGTAGCCATACCACTGGATGAGATAATAACCTTGGGATAATTGGCCTTATTCAATGACATGGACTCTTCTGTAGATTTAACATATCGAAGATTGCTAAATGAAAATGGGTTATCACCCTTGAGAATTAAATCTCTAGCTTCCTCGTTAAAGCTGCTGGAGTTCTTCTGAAATACAGCTGTAGCATTGGTAGCTAATGGACTATCGATGTATATAGGTATCTTCATATGCTCCTGTATATCTTGATTATATTCGTAGTACTTATTTAATTCATATATGAGTTCCTGGGTTCTCCCTACTGCAAAGGAAGGGATAATTACAGTCCCGCCCCTTAAGGCAGTTCTATTAATTATATCCATTAGCTTCTCTGTACTCTCTTCAAAAAGCTCATGATTGGTATCCCCATAGGTAGATTCCAATATTAAGTAGTCAGCTTCCCTGATATATTCAGGTTGCCGAATAATTGGTCTTCCTGGCATCCCCAAATCACCAGAGAAGACAATCTTTGTGGTTTCATCCCCTTCCTTAACCCACAACTCAACAATAGAGGAACCAAGAATATGTCCTGCATCCTTAAACCTTATGGTTATTTCCTCGCTGAGTCTTATTCTTTGGTCATAGTGATAGGGATCAAAATAGTTTAAACTTATCTCAGCATCCTTCATATTGTAAAGAGGTTCTATCGGAGGTTTCCCTGCCCTAGTCCTCTTCTTGTTCTCCCACTCTGCATCAGACTCTTGGATCTTGGCGCTATCCAGGAGCATTATGCTACAAAGATCATAGGTAGCCTTGGTGCTAATAATCTTACCCCTAAATCCATCTTTTACCAGTTTAGGTATTCTACCACTATGGTCTATATGGGCATGGGTTAAGATAAGATAATCAATTTCTCCTACATCATAGGGGAAATCCTCAAAGTTCATCATTTCCTTTTCTTTATTTCCCTGAAACATACCACAATCGATTAATATCTTATGGTTTTTAGTTGTCAATAAAAAATTTGATCCTGTGACTAGTTTAGCGGCACCAAAAAACTGTATATCCATCTAATCCCTCCATATGTATTTTTATGCAAAAGGTCTATCTATAATAAGTATACCTTCTTTAAAGTGATTATGCCCATATATTTTATACCCAGAGAATTATAAGTAACTCAAGCAATCTCCTATCAACTCCCAATTCTTTCTTTTATCCAAAATATGAAATACTAAAATAATATGATATAATTAAGACAAAATAAGAGGAGGGAGCCTATGGAACTACATAACCTGATGGAGTATGAAGTAAAATACACCCTTAACCATATCCTAGAAACTACAGAGGATGTAAAATGTAGTTGTGAACATTGTAAGTTGGATATTATGGCTATTGCCTTAAACTCCTTACCACCTAAATACATAGTTACTGAAAAAGGCCTTCTATATAGCAGAATATCTAATTTTAACCAACAGTTTAACGCTGATGTTGTGGCAGCTATTGCCAAGGGAATAAAAGTCGTAAATGAAAATCCTAGACATGAGTAAGTTATTGACATATAGAGTAGATAAAAACTGCACTGACATCTAGTCAGTGCAGTTTAATTAATTGGAATGTATTTCTGTCCATATCCTATCATAGACTTCAACTATATCAGCTGGGTCCTTAAAAATCTCGGTATTTTTTATATCCTCAGGATCTGGATAGGCTACTTTGGAATTTCTAATATAATCAGGTAGCATTTCTATAGCCTCAGTTATAGGTGTTGAGTATCCAATATATTCGGTATTCCTAGCTGCTATATCAGGCCTTGCCATGAAGTTGATAAAAGCTTCTGCTCCTTCCTTGTTCTTAGCAGAGTTTGGGATTACCATACTATCAAACCATAAGTTGGTTCCTTCTTTAGGGATAGCAAACTCCAAATCAGGGTTTTCCCTTATCATAGCTACTGCGTCTCCAGACCACACAACTGCTATAGCTGCTTCACCACCAATCATAGTGTACTTGACCTGGTCCCCTAAATAGGCATATACGAGTGGTCTTTGCTTTATTAATTCATCTCTTGCTTCTTCTAATTCAACTACATCCCTAGTGTTCATAGAATAACCTAATCTTTTTAAGGCTACAGCAAGGGAATCTCTTTGACTATTTAACATTATGATCTGGTCATCATATTTCTCATCCCAGAGTATATCCCAACTATCTACAGGCTCATCTACCATAGTCTTATTATAGATGATTCCGACTGTTCCCCACATATAAGGAACTGAGTAGTCATTATCGGGGTCATAATCCAGATTCAAAAAAGCTTCATCTACATTTGAAAGGTTAGGAATATTATCCTTGTTTAACTTTGATAGCATACCTTCCCTAATCATTCTTTCAATCATATAATCAGATGGAATCACTACATCATAACTACTACCACCCTGCTTTAATCTAATATACATATCTTCATTGGTTTCATAGGTTGAATAATTAACCTTTATACCAAATTCCTCTTCAAACTCCTTAATTACATCTGTATCTATATAATCTCCCCAATTAAAGACATTGATACTGGGTCTATCATCACCACAGCCAACGGTAAAAATAAGCATTAAGGACACTAGAATTAAAATATATGATTTAACTTTTCTCAAACCTACCACCTCTTTCAACTTAATGGTTTTCTGTTCTTTTATTTATGATTAATAAAAGAACCAGTAGACTGACAAACATGAGAGCTGACAAGGCGTTGATGGTTGGGTTAATTCCCCTTCTAGACATGGAGAATATCTCGATGCTTAGATTTGAAACGCCATTGCCTGTATTAAAAAAGCTTATGACGAAGTCATCTATGGATAGGGTGAAGGCCATCAAGCCTCCTGTTACTATACCAGGCATGATTTCAGGTATAATCACTTTCCTTAAGGCATAAAAGGGTGTGGCTCCTAAATCCATGGCAGCCTCTGCCAAGTGCTTATTCATCTGCTTTAATTTTGGTAAAATGGATAGGATTACATAGGGTATACAAAATGTTATATGGGATAGTAACATGGTTGTAAATCCAAAATCCAATTTGAAAAATCTATATAAGGCCATCAAAGACACTGCAGTAACAATATCTGGATTCAAAACAGGTATATAGTTAAGGTTTAAAACCACCTTTTTACTCAGACCAGGCATATTGTGAATCCCTATGGCTGCAAATGTACCAATAATTGTTGAAATAATAGAAGCTAGAATTGCTATTAACAAGGTATAGTAAAGAGCCTTAAGAATGGCTGGATCCTTAAATAACTCCACATACCATCTTAGGGTAAATCCAGACCATGTTCCACTTGTTCTGCCATCGTTGAAGGAGAAAACTATTAAAACTGCTATTGGAGCATATAGAAATAAAAAAATAAGAAAAACGTATAATTTCTTCAAACCTCTACTTACCATAGTCTTCCTCCTTCTTCCTTATCCTTATCAAACCTGGATGTAATGGCCATGGTTATCAGGATAAAAATCATCAATATTATTGACATGGATGAGCCAAAATGCCAGTCCCCTGTCCATCTGAACTGTTGCTCAATTAGGTTACCTATTAGGTTTGCCTTGTTCCCACCTAGTAAACTGGATATTACAAAAGTACTCATGGCTGGAACGAAGACCATGGTGATTCCGGTGATAACACCTGGTATACTCAAGGGGAAGATAACCCTTTTAAAGGTGGTAGCTACATCTGCACCTAAATCCTCTGAGGCCTCCAATAACCTCTTATCTATCTTAGTTAATACTGAATATATGGGTAAAACCATAAAGGGTAAGAAGTTATATACCATACCCAACATTACCGCCTTATCATTAAACATAAGGTCTAGGACTGGAAGACCTAGTCTTGCCAGAACAGTATTTACAAGTCCATTTCTTCCCAAGAGGGTCAACCAGGCATAGGTCCTTAAGAGGAAGTTCATCCACATTGGAATTATAAACATGAGAATCATTGTATTCCTATTCTTAGGCTTTTCCCTGGAAATAATATAGGCTAAGGGATAACCTATAACTAGACAGAGGATTGTAGATACCAGGGCAAGGTTAATGGACTTAAGTAATACCTTCAGGTAGATGGGAGTAAAAAACTTCTTGAAATTCTCTAAACTAAGGTTAAAGGTATTAAAGTTTTGGCTATCTCCAGTGGTAAAGGCGAAATATAATACCAAGAGCAAGGGTATAATTGTAAATATTAGGATCCATAATAGGTATGGATATGCTATCCTTTTCATCCTAGTCCACCACCTTCTTCATAATATGAATATTTTCAGGCAAGACATTTAATCCTATCTCACTTCCTACTTCCTTCATAATTGTAGAATGAACCATCCAATGAAAATCATCCACCTTAACGAACATCTCATAATGAACCCCCTTAAAGGTGACTGACTCTACAGTTCCCTTGAGCTTTGCTTGGGAGTCCGGGACAATTTCCAAGTCTTCAGGTCTGATTACCACTTCCACCTTCTCTTTCTTATTAAAGCCCTTGTCTACACAATCAAAGGTTTTTCCTGAAAATTCGACAATAAAATCATTATGCATGATTCCGTCGATTATATTGCTTTCACCGATAAATTTGGCTACAAAGGCATTCTTAGGCTCGTTATATATATCAATGGGACTACCAATTTGCTGGATCTTGCCTTGGTTCATAACAACTATGGTATCTGACATGGTTAAGGCCTCTTCTTGATCATGGGTTACATATATAAAAGTTATACCTATCCTTTGTTGGATGTTCTTTAATTCAATCTGCATTTCCTTCCTTAGCTTTAAATCTAAGGCTCCTAAGGGTTCATCTAAAAGGAGGACTTCTGGCTCATTCACCAGGGCCCTTGCTATTGCAATTCTCTGTTGTTGTCCTCCACTCAAGGACTCTATACTCCTGTTTTCAAAGCCTCGAAGATCTACCAGCCTAAGCATCTCCTTAACTCTTTTTTCTATCTCATGATTAGGGACTTTTTTTATCTTAAGCCCAAATGCAATATTCCCAAATACATCTAAGTGGGGAAAGAGGGCATATTTTTGAAAGACAGTATTAATTCTTCTCTTATAAGGAGGGAGCTTGCTTATATCCTTCCCCTCAAAAATTACCCTACCTTGGGTTGGTTCTTCAAAACCTCCGATTATCCTTAAGGTTGTGGTCTTGCCGCAGCCACTAGGTCCAAGGAGGGTTAAAAATTCATTCTTGCGGATAGATAGATTTATATCATCCAATACCTTAAGCCCGTCATATTCCATTGTTATATTCTCTAAGTCTATTATGTTCATCTAACTTCCTCCTTATGTTAAAAACTTGGTGGTGTGCTAACCCAAATTATCCTTGCAACACTTTTTCCTGTGTTTTCAAGATAATGATTAGAATTTGCCTTGTAATAGAAACTTTCTCCCCTTTTTACCCTATACTTGTCCCTGCCTAGGTGTAAAAACACAGTTCCACTAATTACATAGCCAAACTCTTCTCCTTCATGGGGGTGGTCCTCCTTGGTCCTGCCACCAGGGCCTAATTCCATGAGGATGGGCTCCATGGAATTTTTCTGAGCATTGGGGATTATCCATTTTAAGATATAGTTTAAGTCCTCATTTTCATTTTCAAAGACATCCTCAGCTGTAAATACCACCTTTTCCTCTGAGTCCTCATTAAAAAACTCCTGGAGATTGGTACCTAGGCTTTCTAAGATATCTACCAGGGTAGCAATAGAGGGAGAAGTCAAATCTCGTTCTATTTGAGAAATAAAACCCTTGGTTAGCTCACATCTATCTGCCAGCTCCTCCTGGGTTAAGCCATTCTTCTTTCTTAATCTTTTGATTTTCTCTCCAATATTCATACAAATTCTCCTTCAATTAGTTAACTATAGGTTAACAAAATGTTTAAAATTACTAAACTTATTATCGACTTAACCATTATAAATAAATTAATCAATGATGTCAATATCTTTTTTAAAAAAACAATTCCAAGTAAACAGAAAATCTTATCACCTATTGAAAGATTCTCTACTACTTGGAATGAATACTAAATATTAATAACCCTATTCTATTGTATAAACCTTCATATTCTTAACCGCATTTTCCACTAGACTGTCTACATCCAAGGCCTCTTCTGATTTAACTATATCCTCCACCCTTGGTTTCGTTACTGGATGCTT
>JAAYTL010000019.1 GCA_012518035.1 Tissierellia bacterium
ATAATTGTATTCATAAGAATAGCCTCCTCTATGTTTTGGTGTGTTGCTTTGTCACTTCCATCATAACATATGGGGCTATTCTTTTTATACTTTTTCCTACAACAATTTTACACTAAGCTCTTGGAAATTTGTACATATATCATATTTCATTTGGGGTGTTAAAAAAAGGAGGGTGTTTTTTAATGTGTTAAGATCTTGTCATTAAAGAGATTAAATTATGTTCACATTTTATTTAGATTTACCTATATTAATGTAAGCAAAAATGAGAAAATATACACCAATAAGAATAATTGGAATATTAAACGGAGGTGGAAAGTAGGTGTCGGTTAAGGAGAAGATTTCATCCCTGATTGAGGGTGCAAACGGACATGGGTGTGGGCATAATTTACTGGCTGTAGTCTCAATAGCAGCTACTATTTTTATAGCAGCATGGTCCTATCTTTCATGTTATTATAAGACAGGAAGTTACTTTCTTAAACCGACTTTATACAGTTTAGTGGACATCTCAGGCTGGATTAATTGATAAGGAGCCTTGAGTGGAATTATGAAGATGAGTAACCCAATAAAATAGTGGCATTTATATGTAGGAAGGAAGTTTATCTTGGATAAGTTAATAATAGAAAGACCAGGTAAGAAGGATTCGGATGCCATATATAAGGTGTTTGAAGAAACCATTCCAGATGCTTTTGAAAAAGAAAACCTTTGTCATCTAACAGAAGACATGCTCTTGGAAATCGAGAGCAAGAAAAAATTATTCGACCAAGTTATTAAAAGTAGTGAAGGTGATACATTTTTTCTAGTTGCAAAGATTGAAGATGAAGTTATTGGAACAATTTCTTTTAGTCCTTCTAGTAATGACATTATAAAACTAAACCTTAAGCAGATTAATAATGTGGGAGAATTGGGCAGTCTATATGTACTACCAAGCTATCAGGGTAGGGGGATTGCTTCAGCCTTAATTCATGTCTTACTTGAGCACCTTCATAGGAAAGGTATCCAGCAATTCTGCTTAGATAGTGGCTATAGATTAGCACAAAGAAGATGGTTAAGAAAATTTGGAACCCCCTACAAAATAATAGAGGAATACTGGGGTAAAGATAACCACCATATGATTTGGCTATGTAGGGTGAGGGATTATATTGAATCAAGCGATGTCAAGGCCTTCCATATGTATGAAAGGGTTATTAAAGATTCTTCTATAAATCTAACAACTAATGTAGATTTTAATGCTATTGTGGTATATGTAATAAAGGGGAAGGACCTTTCTAATCAAGATGTATTACAATAGCTTTTCTTTAAAGAGGTACTAAACTTAATGCTTATCTGTTATAATATAGGTATTATAAAAATTGTAGGTGAAATGTATGTATCAAGCCTTGTATAGACAATATAGACCCAAGACCTTTGATGAATTATTGGGTCAAAGCCACATAACCACAACCCTTAAAAACCAAATTAGGATGGGAAATATTGGCCATGCCTATCTCTTCTCTGGTACCAGGGGGACAGGTAAGACTTCTGCTGCCAAGATATTTTCCAGGGCTGTCAATTGCTTGAATCCACAGGATGGCAACCCCTGTAATGAATGTGAAAATTGCCAGGGAATCCTGGATGAAACCATAATGGATGTCATAGAGATGGACGCAGCCAGCCATAACAGCGTAGAGGACATCAGGGATTTAAGGGATAAGGTGGTCTATCCACCCTCCAAGGTGGCCTACAAGGTATATATAATAGATGAGGTTCATATGTTAAGTAAGAGCGCCTTTAATGCCCTGCTTAAAACCTTAGAGGAGCCTCCCAAGCACCTAATCTTTCTCTTGGCAACCACAGAGCCTGAGAGGCTACCCCAGACAATCCTGTCACGCTGCCAGAGGTTTGACTTTAGACGCATAACCAAGCAGGACATGGTTTTAAATATGAAGAAGATTATCCAAGATATGGACATCCAAGTGGATGATAGGGTCCTAAACCTTATAGCCAGCAATTCCGATGGGGCCATGAGGGATGCCCTTAGCCTCCTAGACCAGTGCATCTCCTTTAGTGGAGAAAGGCTTGATTATGAGGATGCCTTAGCCATACTGGGTATAGCCAACAAGGATCTAATCTTTCAAATGGTAGATGATATAAAGAGGAAGGATCTTGAAGCTGCCCTAAAGACCATAGATGAGATCATATATGGGGGCAAGGATATTAATCAATTTATCAAGGATTTAATCAACCATTATAGGAACCTGATGGTGGTAAAAGCGTCTAAAGACTACAATGCGGGTTTGGATTTGGATAATATTGATAATTATATAGGACAAAGTAAATCCATGGATATGGATTATATCTTAAGATCCTTGGAAATACTCACGGAAGCTGAATCCCAGGCCAAATGGTCCACCCAGCCACGGGTATTGTTGGAGCTGGCTACCATAAAGCTGGTTAATATAGAAGAGGAGCTTAGCTTGCTGGATAGGATAGAGAAGCTGGAAGCCTACATAGGGTCTTCGGGAGCTATTACAAAATCTGACATAATTAGTCCTAGTATTTCAAAGGAAAGACCAGTGGAGAAACCTGTCGAGAGGAAGCAGATTTTTAGTGAGAGTAAAAAAGAGGAACCAATGCCAAAAGAGGATAAGAATCAAGAAGAAGCAGCAAAACCGACCAGGATAGATGCTAATCAGACTTTAACCTTGGAAGTTATAGCCAGGGAATGGCAAAATGTCCTACAAAAAATCAAAACCAGCAAGATTAGCCTATATGCCCTCATCGTAGAAGGGGAGCTGGTATCCTTTGACAATAACCTTTTGACCATATCCTATAAGGAGGGCTACGCCTTTCATCTGCAGGCCATAAGCAAGAGGGACAATAAGGAGTTTATTGAAAAAATCATATCTACACATTTTAATCAAAATATTGGGCTTAGGTTTATTATAGAGAGCCAAGGGCCAAAATCAGATAATGTTAATAAGGAAAATAATAAGGATGAATCCATCAAGGAGGCCATGAACTTCTTTGGTGAGGATATAGTAGAAATAAAATAAGGAAGGAGAATTATAATGGGTAGAGGTAGATTCCCAGGAATGGGTGGAAATATGAATAACATGATGAAACAGATGCAAAAAATGCAAAAGCAAATGGAGGCCATGCAGGCCGAGTTGGAAACAAGGGAAGTAGAAGCCACAGCAGGTGGTGGAGCTGTTACAGCCTTGGTCAATGGTAAGAAGGAGCTTATAAATATAGAAATAGATGAGTCTGTAGTGGATCCAGAAGATGTTGAAATGTTACAGGATTTAGTGGTAGCAGCAGTTAATGAAGCCATGAGGAAGGCTGAAGACATGATAAATTCAGAGATGAAGAAACTAACCGGTGGCTTAAATATACCAGGTATGTTCTAATAGAGGAGGATTGTGATGGAGCAGTATGCAATGCCTATAGCAAATCTCATAGAACAGTTGTCAAAACTGCCAGGCATAGGTAGAAAAACTGCTCAGAGACTTGCATTCTTTATATTGGAAATGGATGATTTGGAGGCGGAAAAGCTGTCCCAATCAATTCTTAATGCCAAAGAAAAAATTAGGCTGTGTAGTATTTGCTGTGATTTAACAGATGTGGACCCCTGTAACATGTGTCAGGATACCAGGAGGGATAAGTCCATAATCTGTGTAGTGGAAGGTCCCAAGGATGTCATAGCCATGGAAAAGTCTAGGGAGTACAAGGGTGACTACCATGTTCTCCATGGGGTAATATCACCCATGGACAATGTGGGACCTAACGATATTAGGGTCAAGGAGCTCTTAGCCAGGTTATCAGACGGACAAGTCAAGGAGGTCATCCTGGCAACCAATCCTACAGTGGAAGGTGAGGCAACAGCCCTCTACCTGTCAAAGCTGATAAAACCCCTAGGAATCAAGGTGACCAGGATAGCCCATGGTATCCCAGTGGGGGGAGACCTTGAATACTTTGATGAGGTGACCTTAAGCAAGGCCATTGAGAATAGAAGAGAGTTGTAAGGATATTAAATCGGTTTGTCCCCCTAAAATAAAGTTCTTCAACAAGTAAATAAAGTTCTTCAAAGCAGGAGAAATCTTAGATTAAAATCCAAGAAATCTCCTGTTTTTTTATATCCCTTTTTTCTTCCCCCTTAAGCATCAAGTAGTTGAAAATACTTGATTTCCTTCATCCTTAAACCTGTTTTTTAACCTTAATCCTGCTTCAAATTCTTGAAGAACTTTATTTTCACTTATATTTTCCCTTTTTCTTTCTCCTTTTTTTCCTTAATTCCTTTAACCCCTTGAAATTCCTTGATTTCCTTCATCCTTAAACCTTATTTCCTAATTCTTATCCCTGTATAAATTCCTTGAAGAACTTTATTTTCATTTAAAAATAGGAATGTAGGAAAATGGAGGGTTTGGGGGAATGGGAGCTTGAAGAACTTTATTTTCAGGTTACATAGTTAGGACAGGAAAAAGTAAAAAGTTATAAGGGATAAGAAAGAATAATCATACTATTAAATGTTGAGTCCTGTATGAATCATGGAGTATACTATAAAATTATGAATTATGTTAGAAAAAGAAATATAACAGTAGCATATATCAAGTCCACAAATGTTGAGATTGTAAGAAAAGAAATTGCTTATAAAATAAAATATCAAGTTTAAGATAATGTAATAATTGTCAATATAATTAACGAAAGGCTTAAATATATTGTATTAATAAAGTTATGTACCTAACTCCAATAGAAATTATGGTATAATATAGGTAAGATTATTCAGTATATTCTAAAACTTTATAAATATATAAGAAAAGAAAGGGGATGAGGGTAGTGGCTATAAATAAAAAAGCCTTATCCGAAGAAGATATTAAGATGAAATACATAACACCTGCGATAGAAAAAGCAGGATGGGATATAAAAACTCAAGTAAGAGCTGAGTATAGCTTTACGGACGGAAGAATTATAGTCAGGGGAAATCTTGTAGCCAGAGGGAAAAGAAAAAGAGCAGACTATATTTTAAGCTATAAACCTAAT
>JAAYTL010000119.1 GCA_012518035.1 Tissierellia bacterium
ATTTTGCTTTAATTTCGCCAAAATATTTTTCAAATGTACGTCCTTGAGATTGTCAAGGGCACGCGTTAGCGCGTTCATTTTACCCTTGACAATCTCAAGGCGGACTTTTATAATCGTCAAGGCGAAATTGAAAGTAATTTAAAGCAATTCTATAAAACATTGTGCTATTTTTTCATGTTTAGTTTACAAAGCCCTTATTATATTATTTAATTTATTCCTCTCCACCTATTATGTGCAGTAAAACAGGAAATACAAGCAAGATGGCACGTAACCATTTAGATCCTGTAAATTAAGAATTTCTCCATATTATCATGGGCTCCTGGGATTCTTATCTTGTCTATAAGTCTAAAGGGGGTTTCTTCGTTGAGGAATTTCTTGTACTCAGGCATGGGATAATAGAGGATAATATCTACACCTCTTTCATATTCCTTAACTGAAGCCAAAATATTATTGACAACAGCCTTAAATATTCCAATTTTAAAGGGATTAAAGAAATAGAAGATGTTATCAGAAGGATTTATTTGATACTCTTGGGCAAGATAGGATTCAAGCTTAATAGGTGCTCTTATATCCTTGTTATTGTACCTATACCATTTCTTATTTTCCAATGCTTCACTAAAGGTTACATCATTCACTTCAATCCCCGTTACTGGTATATGAAAACGATTATGGATATAGAAAATAACTCTACCTCGACCACACCCAAAATCTACAAGCCTATCTCCTTTATCAATCTTATAAGTTATAAATAGCTTATCTAAGGCCTCATAGGGTGTAGCCTCATAACGGTTAAATTTAGCCGACTTATTCCCCCACTCCCTTATACCTACAGTTTTAATATATAGTGATTTATCTTGCATTCTTTCAGTCATATCCTGCCCCCATCAAAGTTTTCATTTTATTTGAGAATGTTCATTACTCATAATCTAAAGCCCTAATATTTCCCTAAGCTCATGGGCAACTCCAGACTCATTATTATCCTTCTGACTCACCCTATTTGCTACTTCCTTGATTAAATCAGTTCCATTTTTCATTGCTATCCCTAATCCCGCATTCATTACCATCTCGATATCATTATTATTGTCACCAAGGGCTATTATTTCCTCAGTTTTTATCCCTTTAGAATTAGCATAATCAACTATGGAGCTCCACTTGTTTCCTAATGGATTCATTACTTCTAGCAATCCTTCAGCCTGGGATACATTATCTATTATATGGGCATTAAATCGATTAGGATAGGATTCACCCAGAGCATAGTAAAAGTCCTTCAACCTATCAATATATGAAGGATAAACCATGGCTAGAACCCTACTAAGATTCTCTTCTAATATTTCTTCCACAAGCCTAATTCTCAAAAGATTATCCTTTGCCTTTTTTATCCTAACATCAGAATAATACCCCTTTCCTAATATAACATCGTAGCCATCATGAAAATAGTCCACATGGACAAAAGGATATAGGCCTCTTTTTATACCTTCATCTAAGACTATTATGGCTTCCCTGGGCTCAAGGAACTTAGCTGATAAGATTCTATTGTCAAGGGCATCCCGAACAATGTTTCCATTATTACAAATATAGATTAAATGCTCCTTTATATTATTTGTAAGGACACGAGCAGAATAGTAGCTCCTCCCAGTAGCAATCACTATTTCGTATCCCTGCTTAATTAAACAATGCAATAGTTCTAAGTTCTCCCTAGAAATTTCCTTACTATCTGTTAGGAGGGTCCCATCCAGATCCAAGGCTATCAATTTATACAAATTATCACCGCCTGAGTACTAGCTGTTTTCCTTATATTAGATCTATCTCTATTATATCATTATTTAGAAGTCTTTTAAAATTACCGGTTTTATAAGATAGAAAATCCATAATGAAACATATCATTATGGATTTCTGATTAATAATTAACTTGATAGGAAATATTATATATTATTCATTCTCTAATAGATATGAATCCACTATTTCTCCATAGTATAAGACATGATAATCGTTGGTAGGGTAGACCCGATTTCTTAACTCTTCATCTAGAGTTCCAGGTTCCATGGCCTGTCTATAGACCACCTTACACTCATAATGTAGTTCACATTCACCAATAATTGGAGTAGATATTTTTTGTCCATCCACTAGGGTCAGACCACAACCATCATACTTATTAAGATCCCTGCCTGAATGAGTCCCACAGTACTTTAATTCCTTTCTTAAATCCTTCTTTAAAGGAATGCTGACTGTAAACTCCTGGGCCTTCTCCAACAAATCGTAAGTATGTCTTGAGAATCTTACCATTACCAAAAACACAGGTTTGTTCCACATATAGTTAACACTACCCCAGCCTATGGACATGGTATTTGTTTCATTTCCAGCCCTAACAGTTAAAAATGCACCATCCTTTAGTTGTTCTAAAGCCTGGGATAGATGCTCATTAAATTTGATCCTCTTAATCTGCATACTATGCATCTCCTTTCAAATATTATATTAAAGCCTTAATTCATTTCTCTTATGGCATCAACTACTCCTATCATTTGCTCATAGGTCAGCATTCCAGAATAAGCTAGCTGTAATACCCCATCCTTATCTATGAAGAAAGAACTAGGTAAACCTTCAACCAAGTAATCCCCTGCTAATTTCCCATCAAAATCAAATGCCACTTCAAACTCATAGCCGCCATCCTGGATGTATCTTCTAACTTTCCATTCATCTTCCATTACATTGACAGCTAAAACTACCAAATCTTCATTTTCTGCATTCAACTTATTTAGGTCGGGCATTTCCAGGTCGCACCATTGGCACCAGGTTGCCCAAAAGTTTAGTAGGACAATTTTCCCCCTAAAATCCGATAGGCTAATCTTATCACCGTATAGATTATCTAAGGCAAAATCAGGAGCCTCCTTTCCCTCTTCAACTTCTACCTTATTAACTACTCCATCCTTTTCCTCTTGAGGATCTATCTCAGTTTCTAAACCTTGTCCCTCCTGGCCATCCATGCCTTCTTCTTCTACTATGCCATTTTTCTCTCTATCATCTATCTTGTCATCTATGTTCCCCTTATTCTCAGCAGCACACCCGCTAATGAAAAGGGAAAGTAATAATATAGTTATCAATAATCTCCTCATAGCCTGTATCTCCTTTATAAGAATAGGTTGCTTATGGCCATTAACTTATCCATATACACCAGAATTCCAAAAACGACCATAATCAAGCCACTAATTATTGGAATATATCTTAATACCCTACCTGCCTTATCCATAAATTTTGTGAACCCATTTATAAATAAGGCTGTAAATATGAAGGGTAGACCCATGCCTATTGAATATATCAAGAGTAAAAGGACGCCCTTGTAAATAGTCTCTGCTGTGCTAGCAAACATTAGGATTGCTCCCAAAGTTGGTCCAAAGCAGGGTGTCCAGCCTGCTGCAAAAGCCATTCCCATTAGCATAGAGCTTAGTCCTCCTACAATCTTCTTTGGAGTCCTGGCCCTTCTTTCGATATTTAGAAAACCTATCTTAAATATACCCATCATATTTAAGCCAAATATTACTATAATGGTTCCGCTAATTTTTGAAAAAAGTCTCCTATTCCTAATAAAGAGCTTGCCTAGGAAACTAGCGGAAGTTCCCATGATCATGAATATGATGGTGAAGCCCAACACAAAGAACATAGTTCTCTTGAGGGCCAATAGTTTTTTTTCACTTAAGTCCTCTTCTATACTAACACCAGTGATATACATTATATAGGCTGGTATCATCGGTAAAATGCATGGTGAAAAAAAGGATATGAATCCAGCCCCAAAAGCAATAGGCACTGATACATCCATTAAATCGATAAGATTCACCCTATCCCCCCTTTTGATTAGGTGTCCACATATATTTATATCAAATTCTTATATCAATTTATCCAACTCATCTACCAGCTCATTAAATAGCAGCATGGCATTTCTTACTGGTTCTTCACTAGTCATGTCTACCCCTGCCCTTTTAAGAACGTTTATTGGATAGTCAGAACTACCACTTTTTAGAAAACCCAAATAGCTTTCAACAGCCTGATCTCCCTCTTCTAAGATTTTCTTAGAAAGGGCTACTGCTGCTGAAAACCCTGTAGCATATTGGAACACATAAAAATTATAGTAGAAATGGGGTATCCTAGCCCATTCTATAGCGATTTCATCGTCAATGACAACATTTGGTCCATAATATTTTCTATTCAAATCCTTGTAGGTCTCGCTGAGGTAATCTGCTGTTATAGCGCCACCATTTTCCAGGTGTTCATTGATTATCATTTCAAATTCTGCGAACATGGTCTGCCTAAATACAGTACCCCTGAAACTCTCTAAATAATGGTTTAATAGATAGATTTTTTCATTCTTATCTTTTACATTTTTGAGCATATGGGTTAAGAGAAGGGCTTCATTAACAGTAGATGCCACCTCAGCTACAAATATACTATAATTTCCATAGATGAAGGGTTGGTTTTTTCTAGTTAGATAACTATGGATTGAATGCCCCATTTCATGGGCAATGGTAAATACATTATCTAAAGTAGGATGATAGTTTAGCAGAATATAAGGTTTTGAATCATATGACCCTCCTGAGTAGGCTCCAGACCTCTTTCCCTTGTTTTCATAAACATCTATCCATCTTGAATTGAATCCCTCATCAACTATCTCCATATACTCTTGACCAAGTGGTTCTAGACCTTTCTTAATCAAGTCTAATGCTTTTTCATATGGTATATCGAAGTCTACATCCTTAACCATGGGAGTATAGATATCATACATATGGAGTTCATCTAATCCCAAGGCCCTTTTCCTAATGTCCATATACTTGTACATGGCATCTAGGTTTTCATGAACTGCCTTAATTAAATTATCATAGACTGATAAGGGAATGTTATTCCTATCAAGGCTTGCTTCCCTTGAATTCTTGTAGTTCCTGATACGGGCATTAAAAATATTCTTTTTTAAATCTCCATCTAAGGTCGCAGCAAAGGTATTCTTCAAACTATCATAGACCTTGTAAAACTCTTTAAATGCCTTCTTCCTTATCTCCCTATTCTTTGACTCCATAAGGGGGATGAAATTTCCCTTGGTAATCTCAATATCATTTCCATCTTCATCCTCAATTGTTGGAAACTTAATGTCTGCATTGTTTAACATGGAAAAGATCTTTTCTGGTGCAGCACCAACTTCTCCACCCTGGGCTAGGATGGCCTCCTCTCTAGCTGATAAAACATGAGCCTTCTTTCTCAGTATGTTTTCAAAGTAATGCTCATACAGTTTTAATTCCGGTTTTTCTTCCACGTATTTCCTTATGGTATCTTCATCTAGACTTAAGAGCTCAGGCTCAAAAAATGATGTGTTAGAGTCAACCTCTACATAGAGATTGCTAGCCCTTGCAAATAGGGACTGGGAATCAGGGATCCTTGTGTCTTGGTCTAGGTTCATACTTGAATATGAATATAGGTTATGCACCTTTCTAAACAGGATTTCCAAATCCTTTAAAGCCTCTAGTAGACTTTCAGGACTCTTAGTAAATACCCCCTTATGTTTTAGAAAGTCTTGAGATTTC
>JAAYTL010000120.1 GCA_012518035.1 Tissierellia bacterium
CCCAAAGTTTCAATTCCTTATAGGTAGGCTAGGTACGCTCAATTCTCCAATTATGCCGATATCCTGAATACTGTTTCAATTCCTTATAGGTAGGCTAGGTACCCGTGAACACCGCACTATTACTACATCCTTATTTTATCATAAATTAGTGTATTTTGTAAGCTTTTTATGAAATGTTGAAAATCTCCCATTTAGTTTTTCGTCGACCCCCGGGGGTTTTTGCACTATAATAGGTCGACGAATATTATAGGAATATAGTATTAGGATTTTTTTCTACTCCAATAACCTCTCTCTTATAATACTTCATACTTGAAAATGAATAAATTATTAATGAATCATATGACTTATCCATAATTCTCTCTAATTCATATTTAAGCTTTCTTACATTTGCTTCAGTTATTTCGCCTTCAAAAACCGAATTTTGGATCCATGTTAAATACTTTCTACATATTTTAAGTGCTTTTCCAACTCTTTTTTCTCCAAAATCATAGAACAATATAACAAACATTCTACCACCTCGCTACAAATCCCTTATACTCTTGATTCTCCGTGATGTGCTTTTGAATTTTATATAGCTCTAACCTTATTAATCTCTTGTAACTAACATTAACATTTAGATTTGGATGCTTGATTACTGAATCCAACTTACCATTATACTCTCGCAAAAACTTTTTCCTTCCATTCTCAGATAATAAAATACCATTAAAATTCGTTTCAAAGTCAGAGGTCGTTAATACTTCCTTATTTAACAATGAAAATATGGTTCTATCAACTATAATAGGCTTAAATATCTCGGCTATATCAAGATTTAGAGTAAATCTTCTTTCATTAGTTGAATGAAGATAGCCTATCCTTGGATCTAGCTGGGTCTGATAGATTTCACCTAATATCGTTGTATATAATAAGGAATTACCAAAACTGATGAGTGCATTAATATTGTCTCTTGGTGGTCTCCTACTTCTAATTGAAAACTCAAATTCTGGATTCTTTATGATCTTATTAAAACAATGATAATATTCATTTCTTATGTTACCTTCAATTGCCATTAATTCTTCAATAGTATTTAGTCTAGAAATTAAATCGATCTTTAATTCAATACTGTCTATTGAGTCTCCTAACTCATAACGCCTTGAATTATAATATTTTAGGATAATAAGTATATTCTTTACACCAGCTTCAACTATACTTCTTGCTAGACTTACTCTTTTTTCAAAATCTAAGTAAAACTCTGCTTGCTTTAATATTACATATCCAGAATTGAGATGTTCTCTAGGATAGAAGCTCCCACTATAGTAGCCATAATAGTTGAAAAAATGAAGACAAATATTTTTCTGTGATATAAAGTCTAAGAAAGACTTATTTAAATCTATTTCTCCAAAAAACCAAATATTATTAATCTCTTCAACTGGTATATATTTCTTACCTTCTATAGTTTCAAATA
Source organism: Tissierellia bacterium (assembly GCA_012518035.1). GTDB lineage: Bacteria > Bacillota > Clostridia > Tissierellales > Tissierellaceae > JAAYTL01. The sequence goes on from JAAYTL010000120.1 coordinate 1,442, forward strand.
GAATAGTATTGTCTTTTCTTTTGATTTTTCCATCACTAAATATATAAATTTCTCGTTTCAAGGCTTGTCCTCCTTAAGAATAGCAATATTCTCTGTATCCACAATTACTACAATACTTGTTCTTCTTAACAGGAGGTGGCAAAGAGCTCTCCATTATTTCTGTAATGTCTTTTTCAGCAGACTCCAATTTTCCTATATTCTCATCATCTAACTCTACTTCCACCCTCTTTTTCTCCTCTGGATATAATAGTACACCACTAGCTTTTATACCTGCTTTCTCCAGCAACCTTAAATAATACAGTAATTGCATCTTAGATGCTTCATGAAACTTTGACGACTTTTTAGTTTCACCTATTATTAGTTTATGCTTGGAATGTAAAAGCACATCAAACTTAACATTACCAAACTCAATCTCTTTTTTATTCCGTGAATAAGCTGTTTCATGGAGGAACCTTCCAATATCAATATTTGTATCACTTTGATCTGGAACTATGTTCCTACTCATTAACCAAACTTCTCTCTTGCAGATACCATAATACCACATCAAGCTTCCATTGATTTTACTGTCACCCATAAACCCTTCCCCCTAAAATATCATGTACGTATCAGTATCATTTCTAATAAATCCAGTATCTTCATCATAATACTGGTCAATTCCTTCTCTTGGTAATATAAGTAACCCATTTTCTTCAACAAAGCTACGGCAATATTTTTGAGGGATTGATAATGTATAATTTTTAAAAACCTGACCTACCTCTAAATATTTCTCTCTCTTTTCTTGAAAGCTCTTTAACTTTATTATTTCCTTGTATTCTTCATATGCCTCCTCAGCTTCCTCGTTATATAGGAACAATACATCTATATAAGATGGATTATCTTGGATCAAAGAAAATTTATTCAAGGACCAGTCGTCACCGCTAAAGTTTAAACTTGATATTGATTCAATAAACTTTGTAGAATCTATTTTCGACTTGTTTTCATTTACTAATCCATAGTATTTATTTATTAAATTATAATAATCAATTTCTTCAATTTGATCCTCATTCATAAGAAGCTGCCTTGTCATATTCAGTAGGGTATTTCCATATATGTACTTACCGAAGGATTCCCCATTATCATTAACCATATTAACTACCTTTACATCTCCCTGATTTCTTGAAAAGTTTCTATTGCATCTTCCAGCACATTGGATTATAGAATCTAAGGGAGCTAAGTCTCTGATTACTTCATCAAAATCTAAATCCACACCAGCTTCAACTACCTGCGTTGAGACTAGAATAATATTATCTCTATTTTCTAGACGCTTCTTTACCTTATCAATTATTTCTTTTCTTTTAAAAGGGAGTATGTTTGTAGAAAGATAATAGATATCTATATCTAAAATTTTTAGAGCATTATATACTTCTAAGGATTGATTTATTGTATTACAAACAATTAGATATGATTTATTCTCTATAGAACTAATAAACTCATCAGCAAAACTTGAAAGAGATATTTTTTCTAATCTAGGTGTTAATTTAGTTCTATTGAACTCCTTATAATATTGTTTATTATTTGGGAGTAGCTCGATTGCATTTTCTAAAATCATTGGTTTTGTAGCTGTCATGATTATAATTCTACAGTTTGTAAATTCACATAGGCTGGTTAAGACACTTTCAATGAGCTTATAATATTTTATGTCAACACTTTGGAGTTCATCAATTAAAACTACTGAATTGTAAAAGGATATAAACTTCTTAAGCATTCTATTCCTATTTCCTATCAATGTTTCAAATAGCTGAACAAAAGTTGTTACTATTATCCCACTCTCCCAATTTTCTATTAGCAGCTCTGACTGAGTTTTCGAATAATCATGATAATCAGTTTTATAATCAGTTTTTGAAAGATTATGATGCTTAATGATATATCTACCTGCATTGGTAGCAAAAGATTCAGTAGATTTTAAGATGTCAACAATTGCATCGTAGTTTTGCTCAATTATGGATGTAAATGGTAGTGAATATATAATTTTACCCTCGAGCCCTAATAGTTCTTTTAACTTAGCTGCTGCAAAAAATCCAGTATAGGTTTTTCCTGTTCCAGTAGGAGCAGTAATTGAAAATATTCTTCCTTTATCGTAATTATCATATAAACTCTTTAAAACCTCTTGAAATATATTTTCTCTTATAAAATTGATTTTCTTACTATTATTGAATTTTTCTTTTCTGATATCACTTATCTCATGGAAGTCGGGATAAATTGGATTGTCATACTTTATTCCTGAAGCACTAATTTTATCAGCAGAAATCAGTGCTGAATAAAGGCTCTGATGTATAAAATAATTTTCTTCCTTATTTGATTCCATAGATAATAAAAATTCTTGTCTTTTTAATCTTTCGAGTGTTTTATTAATTATATCTTCTTTACTTAAGAATTCCTCTAACTCTTTTTTTAAGCCCAAGCTAGCAAAATCCTCAACGATATCTGGCAAATTATTGTAAATATCACTTATTTGCTTATATCCGATTTCTTTTTTATGCAACAATTTAATTGGGTAATCAGTCTTCTTTGAACCTTTAAAATTATTGGGAAGATTTTCAGAGAAACTCTCAATGTTTCCGTGATGATGAAGGATTACATTATAGATTATTAGGGGAAGCGCTGAATCTTCCCCTAATCTGTTAAAGGCTACATAAGCTCCAAAAATTGCAGATATGAAGCCATGATTAGATAAATCTGACTTATTCTTTGGCTTCATTAGATATTTTTGAAAATAGGTTGTATACTTGCCGAAGTCATGGCATAAAGCAACTATTTCATAAGAACATTTTAATTTATCAGGTACTTTTGACAAGTTTAAATGATAGACTTCCATTAGATGTTTCACTAATAGCTTGTCTGGGTGTGAATAGAACTTCATTCAAATCACTCCTACATGAAGACTATATATTCTCCATTTGTTAAAGAAATATACTCATCTTTTAACTTAACATCTATGGGCTTTCCGTCATCGTCATAAATGTATGTCTCCACTCTATTGATTGTCCTGTCTATTGAAAAATCTGCTGCCATGCGCTCCTTAATTAGTCTTCCACTATATTCAGATATATCAATATCTTTTATTTGATCAGATCTAACTACAGTATTAAGACTAACCATATCATCATTTGTAATGGCCTTGCCTTCAAATCTACCTACGTAGGATATACTACAGCCAAAATTAGCACTGCCTAGATAAGGAGGAAATATTGTCCGATTTTCTTTTAATCTCTTTTCCAACTCCCTTAACAGATTACCATCCTCTGCTCCTAAATAAATTCTAAAATTCACACCATTTTCTCCAACCAAGACTTCAAATGGTACTTGAGTATGCTGCCTTGGTTTAATAAGTTCAGACATAGAGGTGGCTCTTATATAGTTTAGTGTTTGCATAATTTTTCTAGTAGAATTTAGTTTTTTGACAGCTATGTGCACTTTCTTAGAACTAAACTTTTCATAATAGCTATCTCTTTCTAGGCCTAATATAGCTGCTAATATACCACATATAGCAGTTCTAGGAGGTATTCCATAGGTTAACGAAGATGAATTTGTATAAAATTTTCTAAAATGTGCAAACTTACCCTTGATGTCAAACACGATAATTTTCATATACATCACCTACATAATTTCTTCGAATTGAATAGTTGGTATTACCTCCTGGATATCAGCTACTTCGTTATCATTTAATGTTAGTTTAAGGCTTGGATCGATAAAATAATATACTTTATTAATCTTTTCTTCATAAACACTAAAAAGATTCACCAGTTTATCTATCTCTATTGTACATTCATTAATATCTCTAATACTTTCAGATTTTTCTTTTAGATTTATATAATCTCTTAGATCCCCTAGAATTGTTTGGCTATCCTTGTACTCAACTCTAAAATACAAGCGAGGATATTGACCAATCTTACTCCTAGTCACAAGATTTGGTATTGCATTTTTCATAGCTCCATCTAAGAACTTCATATCCTCATTTCTTAACTTAGTCTTTTCTGCTCTTTTACCACTAACAACTCCAGAAAAAGCTATTAATGAATATTTAACTCTGTAGTCTTTACCCATGGAGCCCTGCGTTTTGTTATCCCCAGAGGAAAAATGTGAAGTAATTCCTGCTTCTAAAAGCTCCACCTTATTAAGAGAATATCCCCAATTAAACTGTACTGGTCCTATATATGTCTTTGTATCATCTTTTACTGTCATGGTAGCTCCAAACATTCTAACATCCATCCAATTTTCCAATATCCATTCTTCACTGGAGTCTTTTAAATCTTTAACCCTTTTATCTGCTGTTACGGGCTTATCATCTACCCTCCTAACAAATATGTCAAATCCTTCTTGTAACATATAATCCCTGATATATCGTTTTAATCTTAGATCAGAGACAAGGTTTATGTCCCTTTCATAATCCATCCTTGGCCTATTTTCTTCATCAGGGTCCCCATTAGGATTGGTTAATTTTGCATCATAAATATACAATATTTCGCTGTTATTCATTTTTATCCCCCTTTAACATTGGTAATGTAGTAGCAAAAGAATATCCAGATAAGATATAGAATAGATTTTCCTCTTTATTTAAACTCCAAGTCTCTATATTCTTATCCATGAGTCTCTTCATTTCAAAAAAGGTTACCTCATTAAAAGTTCTTATTTTCTCTTGATTTAACTTATTGAAAACATCCTTGGTCAACCTTATAAACTTACTTTTATCGATTCCATTGAAATTCAGCTTGTTTAGTATTGGCTTATTACCTTCATTCTTTTTGTATTGTACATTTCCTATTTCTCCAATTAATGTACCTAATAAAAACATAGCTGTTTGCTCTTCGCTATAATTCATCTTGGATATAAAGCTCTTCAAATTATCATTAACTCTTAAATCTTCAATCGCCAAACCTTCTCCCCCCTTTAAGCAATTCATATATTCTAGGAATTTAATATACATGTTAGCTCTAATAGTAAAGAATTCTAACCTATTATCTTCTGGCTCAATATTATACGAAACCTTATCAAACCATATAATCTTTACACATTCACAAATATTTTTAATTACATTTTTGCTATTTAATTTTTTGCCAGTTAACAAAGAATCGTATGTTTGTAATACGCTTCTATATTGGGTTGGATTACCTTTTGATAGTCTGACTGGATTCATAAAGTATACGGTTTGTAGATCGACATAAGTATTTAATTTAAAATCAAAGATTTCTCTAATATCATCAGAAGATTTGATAGAAGCTTCTGCTATTCTCTCAAATATTGATGGATTTATGTCTTTAATAAATGCTAATATCTTTGTAGCAGCCTGACTAGTCTTATAAAACATAAAATTAAGTAGAAAATATCCGCCAATATTTTTATAATCTAGTATATTGGTTATATCTTCCCTCATTCTTTGAATTCCACTAAATGATTTTACAGTATTAAAGGAGTTAACAATTTTACTAGAAACAAAGTCCAATTCACTTTCACTTAGTGGTTCTCCATATACAAATTGAGGAATAATATAGACGTCAAAAGTAGATAGTCTTGATTGTAGCTTATTCCTTACATAGGTCTCTCCAGCTAGGTATTTTGACATGCATGATTTACACATTTGCATATTTCTATAATAATTATTCCTATCTAGTTTACTTGCAAAAATAATTTGATTGGTGGTATAAACCTTGATCTTGGTACTTGTCATGTCCATAGAGACTTGTTCTTTGCTTCCACATATGCTGCATGAGCCTTTGTCTTTCTTTGAAGATTTAATCTTTGGCTCCTTGGATTTAATCACTTCGCTTATATATGCTTCATTTTGTGCTATGGATTCTCCGTCAATGAGCAGTGTAAATAAGCCAAAATCATTTAATTTCATATCATAATTTTCTTTAAGATAGTTCTCTATTTCCTTACTTATAGTAGATATGATAGCTTTACCTATATCACCAGGTTTAGAATTATCTTTTTTAGCTTGTGCATATATATCGCTCATTTTCATATTTGATATGCCATATTTTTCTATGTCCAATGCATATTTATATTTGTCTGATAAAGAGTTATCCATTAGATAGTAGAAGTTTTCCAAAACAGCTTTAACCTTCTTATTTAATTCTCCACCCAAATCATGTTTAGATAGAATGAATATTGTTTCTGTTACATGATAATTAATTACTTTTGATGTAACATACCACTGAAGAGACCTAGCACCTGTTGAACCTATAAAGTTATACTTCTCAGCAGTAGTACTATCTACCTCCTCATTAACTTCAATAACAAGTTTATCATTTTCGAGGTCAAAGTTTATTTTTAGCACATTAAGCTGTTTCTTGTTCTTTGTCGGACTCATTTCTTGTATTAGGTTAGCTAAAGATCCCTCTTGTGAAGGCAAGGCTTGGCCTATTTGAATCATTCCTTCTATCATAATCTCACCTCCTTCTATAATAGTTTCACACAGCCATATCCCTGGCTATTCTTAGATCCAAATCCTGTATCCACCCCCATTTGCAGTAATCTCATATCCCCCCTTAAAATGAATCTACCTGATATTCCCTTTACTAGGAAATCCTTATAATATGTGATACTTTGCTTATATTGTCCGTCTGGAACTATCTCTATCACTTCATCTAATGAAATATCATCATTATAAAAAGCATTATACTTTCTAACTAAGTTCTCTGATACAATCCTACTAAAATCCGATTCATCAGGGGTGAAGTATAGGGTGTATCTACTACCATCAGCCTTGTATAAGGTACTGTAGGTAACAATGGGTGATAGGGTTTCTACCACTATCTCTTCTCTATTAACCTGGTAAGGTATTATCTGTATTTGATCTACCCTTATATCACTTTGACCAATATATAAGCTATCACTCTGTAGCATATGGTTTGCTATGGACTTGCAGAATTCTTCAATTGGTGATGCGACTATTAATTGAATTTTATTGCCAAAGTTAAAGTGCCTGCCCTCCTTCTTCCCCCTGTTAAGTATCCTGGAAAAGGTGAAAAGCTTGAAGACCCTATTGTTGACTTGGTAACCCCTATCATGTAGAAAGCTGGCTAGTTCATCATCGATGTTGTTGTAGATAAAGGCTTGTACTAGACTGTTATAATGAATAGGTATTATAATGTCTTTCTCACTGCTAAAAACTATCTTGATTTGCATATTAATCCTCCGTCTGTAAAATTAATAATTAAATTTTATAATCTTATCTCTACTTCTATATTCGACATAGATTCAAAAACTCCTTCTTTTATTTTTAAAATTTACTAAATTCTGATATTTGGTTTTATTATTTTGGCTATCTTTGTATGAAAACACCTCCTTCTTAAAGAAGGAGGTGTTACTACAATACCGCCACTGAGCCCATTAGTCCGAAGTCATTCCTATCCCTCCTAAAGGAGTGGAGGAAGTCGGTGACTACTGTGGATAAGTTTATGATTTCTATATTTTCTATCAACAATCCTTCCTCTAAGAGGATGTTTTTGTTGATAGTTTGTAAGTCTATCAAAGTTTTGATATCATCTTTCTTCTTGATTACATCTTCCATGTAGCCAAATTCCTCTTTGAATTGGCTGGCTACATCATCTTCTACCTCAAAGTCTAACTTGCCTATGGTGGGTCCTATGACTGCAACTATATCCTCAGGCTTGGAGCCATAGTGGTCCTTCATCATCCTAACCCCATGGACCCCTATTCGCTGAAGGGTTCCCTTCCAGCCTGAATGGATATTGGCTACCACCCTCTTCCTCTTGTCAAAGAGGACTATAGGGGTACAATCTGCAAACCTAGTTATGGTTGCTATATTGGGCTTATCTGTGATTAGACCATCTGTATCAGGGAAGTATCTGCCAAAGTCATATTCCTCCCCTTGATTTATATCTTCTATGATGGCTATGTTCTTAGAATGGGTTTGGTAGCCATTATAGAGGACTAGGGGATTCACCTTTAGGAATTTAAAGACCTTCTTTAGGTTTTCATTGACCTTTTCTGGTTGGCCATTGGTGGTTATTCCTATATCCATGTCCCTAGTTGTAAAGCAATGTTTTAGGCCTAGTTCCTCTAACCTAGGGACTACTATATATCTTATACTATCTTCTATTTCTAATCTATAATTCATCTTTGCCTCCAAAATCATATTATAGAATTATTATATCAAATTATGTCCCAAGTAGTCCCTAAAAAAACTTTCTTGCTATTTCCACTGCCCCCTTAGCATCCTTGGCATAGTAGTCTGCCTTAATCATGTCCGCATAGTCCTGATTGAGAACAGCTCCTCCCACCATAATTTTGATATTGGGCTTGTCCCTTTTAAGTTGGGCTATGGTCTCCTCCATGCTCTTCACTGTGGTTGTCATCAGGGCGCTGAGGCCTACTAGCTGGATATCCTGCCTAATAGCTTCTTCCACGATTACTTCACTGGGGACATCCTTGCCTAGATCTATGACCTCATAGTTATAGTTTTCTAAAAGGACCTTGACTATATTTTTACCAATGTCATGAATATCTCCCTTTACAGTGGCTAGGATTATCTTACCCTTGGAGATAGCTTCTCCTGAATCCCTGCTCAAACTCTCCTTGATTACTTCAAAGGAGCTTTTGACTGTTTCAGCTGACTGGATTAATTGGGGTAAAAATATCTCCCCCTTCTCATACCTATCTCCTACTAAATCCAGGGTGGGGACAATATATTCATTGACTATATCCAGGGGTTCCTTGGTGGTTAAGAGCTCCTGGGTGGCAGCCCTGGCTTCATCCCTCATGCCCTTGATTATGATATCAACTAAGTCAAGGTTGGCCTTTGCCTTAGCTTTACTTTTCTCTACTTGAGGTATCTTCTTATAGTTTTCTAGGTAGACCTTCCCCCCTTTGTCCCTGTTCCATAGAAGGTTGGAGGCCAGGATGGTGTCCATCATTTCCCTATCTAGAGGATTAATAATGGGTAAGTCTAGGCCTTCATAGAGTGCTGCAGCAAAGAATACCTTGTTGACCAACTCCCTATTGGGCAGGCCATAGGACACATTAGATACCCCCAGGACTGTTTTGACTCCTAATCTCTCCTTGACTAAGGCCAGGGCCTTTAGGGTCTCCTCCACATCCTCCTGCTGGGCGGCTGCTGTCAGGGTTAGGCAGTCTATGTAGACATCCTCCCTGGCTATGCCGTATTCCTCAGCCCTCTTCACTATCTTTTCTGCTATCCTGTATCTCTCCATGGCAGAGGAGGGTATCCCCCTTTCATCCAGGGTAAGTCCTACTACTGCTGCCCCATATTTCTTAACTAGGGGCAGGAGGGTATCCAGGACCCTATCCTCACCATTTACTGAGTTTACTATGGCCTTGCCATTATAGACCCTGAGGCCACTCTCTATGGTCCTAGGGTCGGTGGAATCTATCTGGAGGGGGATATCTAGGATGGACTGGATTTCCTTGATAACCTTTACCATGATCTTTTCCTCATCTATCTCCGGTAGGCCCACATTTACATCCAGGATGTCTGCCCCAGCCTCTACCTGGGCTATGGCCTCCCTGAGGATATAGTCTATGTCCTGCTTCTTTAGGGCTGCCTTAAAGAGCTTCTTACCTGTGGGGTTAATCCTCTCCCCTATTACCCTTACTCCATCTATGAAGACAGGCTTGGTGGGAGTACATACTCCGCTGAACCTCTTAGTTTTTATTTCTGGCACTTCTACATCCTTGATAGCCTCTACCAGGTCCCTGATGTATTCGTCTGTGGTACCGCAGCAGCCTCCTATGACCCTAACCCCCTTTTCAATAAAGCTTCGTCCATAGGAGGCATAGTCCTCTGCTGAGATGTCATAGACTGTTTTGCCGTCCACTACTGTAGGTAGTCCTGCATTGGCCTGGACCATGGCTGGTATACTGGAATATTTGAGGACTTGTTCCAGAATAGGCCCTATCTCCTTGGGTCCCAGGGAGCAGTTGATACCCAGGGCATCTACTCCCAGACCTTCTAGGGTCATGGCCATGGAGGCTGGGGTACATCCTGTAAAGGTTCGTCCATTTTCTTCAAAGCTCATAGTAGCGAAGACTGGTAAATCAGTGTTTTCCTTGGCTGCCAGGACTGCTGCCTTAATCTCATAGAGGTCGGTCATGGTCTCTATGACTATTAGGTCCACCCCAGCCTCTACCCCTTGAAGGATTTGCCTCTTAAAAATATCATAGGCCTCCTCAAATCCTAGTGTGCCCATGGGCTCTAAGAGCTCTCCTATTGGACCTATGTCTAAGGCAATATAGATATTCCTATCTCCTATAGCCTTCCTGGCATTGGCTACTGCAGCCTGGATAACTTCCTCCACAGAGTAGCCACTGCCCTTTAGCTTTAACTCATTGGCCCCAAAGGTGTTGGTGGTGATAACCTGGGAGCCTGCTTCTATATAGGCTTGGTGAATTTCGATTATGGATTCTGGTGATTTTATGTTGAGGGCTTCCGGTAATTCTCCCAAGGCAAGTCCCCTATTCTGGAGCATGGTCCCCATAGCCCCATCAAATATTAGAATATCTTTCTTTAATCTTTCCCTAATTCCCACATCCCACATCTCCTTTACAATAGTTACATGATGAATACTTATTACAATCCTTACAATTAGTTTCTTCCTGCTTTTCTTCCTTGTCCATGATTCCTATTATGGCCGTGACTGATTTTCTAGGTATCAAGATATTATGTGAAGTTACATTGAGACCTATCCGCTTCTTGGCCTCTAAGACTTCCAGGAGGGGACCCTGTAAATCTAAGGGGAAATCCCCGTAGCCTGGGCTGTATCTTCTAGTTAGGTGCTTGTCTTCCTTGACTAAATCCTCCCTAATCTGCTGGTTGACTTGGTTACATACTTCCTCTATGGCTGCGGAGGCACAGGCATCCATTACCAAGGCCTTGGCCATATTGATTTTCTCATAGTACCGAATAGCCTTATCTATCCTATGTCCCAGGGTAACTGCCATCAGGACACAGGAGCCTGACTGGGCTAGAAGCCTCTTGATATCCTGGCCTAGAAGATTTAGGTTGGTGCCTTCTAGGTAGATATCATCCCCCTCCCTCCTTAGAGGAAAGGTTTTATGGATATGCTTGGCTTCCATCAAGTCTATAGTCTCCTTGATGGATTCCTCTATTAATTGCTTCGTTATATCATCTAATTCTTGGTTCCTATATCCAAGGTATCTTAATACCTCATCCTTTTTGATGATTGGATCCATATATTTCACTACCTTTTACTCCCTACTATTCACTGATTTTATAAGGGATTTGATATTTGCTGTTAGGGTTTTAGCTATAGTTGGGTTATTCATGGTATATAGGTGAATACCCCTTGCCCCTGAGGATATGAGGTCCACTATTTGCTCTGTGGCATAGGCTATACCTGCATCTCTCAGGGCTAGTTTGTCATGTTCATACTTGTTGATAATCTTGATAAACTTTTCTGGGAGACTGGCTCCTGATAATTCTATTGTCCTCTCTATCTGCCTCTTGTTGATGACTGGCATAACCCCTGGCTGGATGGGGAGTTTGATTCCTTTTTGCTCCACCTTGTTAAGGAATTCATAAAAGACATTGTTGTCGTAGAAAAGCTGGGTCACAAAGTAGTCTGCACCCGCTTCCTCCTTGTATTTAAGTACCTCTAAATCAAAGTCCTTAACCTTGGTCTCGATATGCCCCTCTGGATAGGCACCTGCTGCTATACCAAAGTTATCCCTTTCCTTGATATAGCTGATGAGCTCCTGGGAATTCTTAAAATCTCCCTCTACTAAGCCAGAGCTGGGTATGTCCCCCCTTAGGGCTAGGACGTTTTCTACCTTATTAGCTTCCAGCTCGTCTAGGATTTTGTCTATGTTATCCCTGGTGGCCCCTATACAGGTCAGGTGGGCTACTGATTCTATCTGATGCTTATTCTTTATTAATGATGAAAGCATAGCTGTCCTGTTATTCTGTGTGCTTCCTCCTGCTCCATAGGTGACGCTTATGTAGTCAGGGTTGATTTGACTTAATTCATCTATAGGGCTGTAGATGCTTTCTAATGGATAGTTTGGCCTTGGTGGAAATATTTCAAAGGAGTAGACCAGGTTTTTCTCCTCAAATAGGTTTTTGATTCTCATTTATATCATCCTTTCTATTATTACATATCTTGTCAGCTTTGCGGCATAATTGTGGTAAAAGGAGGGTTCACTGTGATAGGTCATAAAAAAAGCCTCCGTCTCTTTGCTAATGCAAAGGGACGAAAGCTTCGTGTTACCACCCTAGTTTATAAAGACCTCGCGATCTTTACCTCATCAAGTACATGGGTATAACCCTATATACTCTAGCCCTGTAACGTGGGCCAACGTATATGCCTTGTAAATACTCGACATACCGACTCCGAGACCATCTTCAGCCTGCTATCCCTTACTCCATCCCACCTGCCGGAGCTCTCTTGAAGTCTTCACAAGCCTACTCTTCTCTTCAGTCTTTACCACTTTATCAAGTTATATTGTAATGAGTATAGCAGGATATGATAAAAATGTCAAAAAATCTTTATTATTTTCCTACAAACATCCTACTAGCCCTTTTTCTTGCTTCAATTCTCTCCTCAGCCATCCTGTCTGCTGCCTCTGATGTTGGGATACCATCCCTCTTGGCTATTTCGAATACCCTCTTAACTGAATCGTAGATGGCTGCTGCCCTGCTCATGGCCCTTTCCCTGTTGTATCCCTTGATTTCTTCATCTACATTGATGACTCCGCCACTATTTATGACATAGTCTGGCACATAGAGGATGCCCTTTTCATGGAGGATTTGCCCATGTCTAGCCTCTGCCAGCTGGTTGTTAGCTGAGCCTGCTACGATTTTGCATTTTAGTTGGTCAACTGTAAAGTCGTTGATAATGGCCCCAATGGCACATGGAGCAAATACATCACAGTCAACTCCGTAGATTTCATCAGGAGCTACACCTATGGCTCCCATTTCCTCCACCACTTGCTTTATACTGGCCTTCTTAGTGTCAGTTACGATAAGCTGGGCTCCAGCCTCATGGAGGTCCTTACATAGCTTGTAGCCTACTGCACCTAGACCTTGGACAGCTACCCTCTTGCCTGTCAAATCATCGCTGCCATAGACCTCATTGACTGCAGCTTGGATTCCCCTAAATATTCCAAAGGCTGTTACTGGAGATGGGTCACCGCTCTTGCCCTCTAGGCCTACCACATGGTCTGTTTCAGAGTTGACATAGGCCATATCCTGGGTAGTAGTGTTCATATCTTCAGCAGTTATATACCTGCCTCCTAGGCTTTCTATAAATCTACCAAAGGCCCTAAAGAGCTCCTCGCTTTTGATTTCCTTTGGATCTCCAATGATTACTGACTTACCTCCGCCTAGGTTCACCCCTACAGCTGCATTCTTATAGGTCATGCCCCTGGCAAGTCTTGTTACGTCTATAATTGCCTCTTCTTCTGATTTATAATCTAAAATCCTAAGTCCACCTAGGGCTGGTCCCAGGGTGGTATCATGTATTGCTATAATAGCCTTTAAGCCTGTGGCTCGGTCTTGACAAAAAACCAGTTGTTCAAAATCATGCTCTTCCAAATAATCAAAAATCTTCATCCTCTGGTCATCTCCTTCAATCTTACGGAATCTTCTTACTTAAAAATATTTAATGTTATTATTATATATCTCTAGATATGTCATTGCAAGAAAATTTTGATTCTATCAAATTGCTGCATCCCTTCTGAAAAGCCTGCTTACAATTAAGCCTAAAACTAAACCTATCAGGGCAGGTATTAGCCAACCCATGCCAATATTATAGAAGGGTACTGTCTCCTTGGCCCATTCTATTAGGCCACCTAACCTTAAGGTTTTTACTAGGTAGTCAGGTAGGGCTCCGATTAAGTCTAATAGGGCCGCTGGAATCACAAATCCAGTTACCATCTGATAAACCCGCCTATCTCCCTTGAAGGAATTGTTGAAGATGCCCAAGAGGATTAGGGTTATGGCCAAGGGATAAAGGAACATCAATACCGGTATGGCATAGGCTATTATATTATTTAAACCTATATTGGCTATGCCAAAGGATAAAATACAGAAGAAAATGGCATAGGTCCTGTAGTTAAAGCTGTCCTGAAACATATTAGAAAATGTTTCACTACATGCTGTAATCAGGCCTACAGCTGTCTTTAGACAGGCTACGGTTATGGTGACTGCCAAAAGGAGGGCCCCTCCCCTACCAAAATAATGGGCAGAGATTATGGCCAGGGCCTGACCACCATTTTTGGAAATAGGGGTAATACCTAAACTCTGAGCCCCTATGATGGCTAAGCATCCATAGATAAGGGCCATAAGGGACATACTAAGGATCCCCGACTTCATGGTGCTTAGGGCAATGGATTTGGGTTTTTCCACCCCCAAGTCCTTGATTACATTTATCACGATGATACCAAAGGCCAAGGAGGCCAAGGCATCCATGGTATTATAGCCTTCTATAAAACCTTGAAAGAAGCTCTGGTTCTCATAGGCCCCTGTGGCTGGGAAATCTGCTATAGCCCCCATGGGACTGATAAGGGCCCTAACAATAAGTATACTCAAGAAAACTAGGAATATGGGGTTTAGGATCTTCCCCACATATGTCAAAATATTAGAAGGTTTCAAGGAAAACCACAAGACTGCTAGGAAGAAGATAAAGGAAAATACTGCCAACCAAAGAAATACTTGTCCATCGGATAAGAGTGGAGCTATACCAACTTCAAAGGAAACAGTGGCCGTCCTTGGAATAGCAAAAAATGGTCCTATTGTAAGGTAAAGGGCA
>JAAYTL010000121.1 GCA_012518035.1 Tissierellia bacterium
ATTTGTGTGGAAGTAATTTGTAAAGCCTGTAGCTATACCAACCATACCTATAACCGCAGTAGCAACAGCCTTCAATACCAGTAGTACGAATATTCCAGTCGGATGACCATCAACATTTACTAAAACCAATAATGGATTTAACACAAACATATAGGGTACTATATAGGCTGCTATACCCAAACGAGTTGCCTGGAAACCTGTCTTCATTGGGTTTCCACCAGCTATACCTGAACCAGCAAATGCAGCTAGGGCAACAGGTGGTGTTATATCTGCAACTATACCAAAGTAGAATACAAACATATGGGCTGCAATTGGCGGAACACCAAGAGCTACAAGAGCTGGAGCTGATATTGTCGCTTGAATAATATAGTTAGCAGTAGTTGGGACCCCCATACCTAATATAATGGAACTTATCATTGTAAATACCATAGTGAGTAATAAACTTCCACCAGCTAGTTTAACAAGTCCATCTGCCATTTTAAGGCCTAGACCAGTCATGGTAACTACACCAACGATTACACCAGCTGTACCACATGTAACAGCGACAGATATTGCACTTCTAGCACTCTCATCAAGAGCTTCAATAAACATCTTAGCAAATGCTATAAAATCAAATCTCTTCTCTTCCTTAATAATATTGATAATCCAAATAGCTATACATCCTATAATACCATACATAGCTGCCTTCATGGCAGAACTTCCACCAATAAGCAAGCCAAAGATAAGTACAACTGGGAAGAGCATGTACCAGCCCTCTTTAAACAATTTCTTAGCATCTTGTCGATGCTCCTTGTCAAGACCCATTAGTCCATTCTTCAGAGCCTCAAAATGAACATTAGTAAAAATACCAGTAAAGTATAATATTGCCGGAATAACACCTGCTAAAGCAACAGTACCGTAGTTTACACCTACATATTCTGTCATAATAAAAGCAGCTGCACCCATAATCGGTGGCATGATCTGGCCTCCTGTGGAAGCTGCTGCCTCAACAGCACCAGAGAACTCTCTTTGATAGCCTGTTTCTATCATCAGAGGAATTGTAATAGAACCAGTGGATACAACATTTGCAACTGATGAACCACTAACAGTTCCCTGAGCAGCACTAGCTACTACAGCAGCCTTAGCCGGTCCACCTACTGAACCACCAACAGCAGCGGTAGCAATGTTAGTCATCCAATCACCAACACCACTCTTCTTTAAGAATGTTGCAAATACCAGGAATAGGAAAATAAATGTTGAAGAAACATAGATTGGAGTACCTAAAATACCCTCTGTACCTAGCCATTCCGTTGCAACAACACGTTTGAAAGTAAATGGTGCATGGAATAGGAATGATGTTCTAGGAATAAGGTGACCGAAAAAAGCATATACAAGGAATACAGTTGCAATGGTAACAACTACCATACCAGCAACACGGCGGGCTGCTTCAAGTAGTAATAAAATAGCTATAACACTTACAATAACGTCCATTTGTGTAAAAGAACCAGCACGTAGGAGTAGCGCATCGTAAAATATTATATGATAGGCTCCTACAAAAACACTAGCTGCAGCAAGTATGTAATCATATATAGGAATATGACTAGTCTCTTCCAATGACTTACCCTTAATAGGATAAAGTAGGTAAACCAAGGTCAAGGCAGCTGCCAAATGTGGTGCACGCTGTAGCGTAGACGGGAAAGTTCCGAATAAACCCGTATAAAGTTGGAATACAGACCAGGCCACAGCTAAAACAAATACTAGTTTAGCAGGAAAGCCTATTAAACGGCGGTATGCGGATTCCTTATCGTATTCAGCCATTAATTGATCCGCATCAATTTCATCTATTTCAACAGAAGGAATATATTTTTCATTCTTGTCTTTGCTCATATTGAGTGAAACCTCCTTATATCTAAATTGAGTCTCTTCCATAATAAAACATCTTTTTGGAAGAGAGCGAACCCTTCCAAAGAATGGTCCGCTCTTGACTCAGACTATCCAAAATATATTTTAGTTATTAGGAACCTCTATTCCTTTTTCCTTGAAGTATTTTGCGGCTCCTGGATGGATAGGTGTAGTTATACCTTCTAGAGCACCTTCAAGTTGGATTTCTTTACCAGTAGCATGTGCTTGAGCAATTTCATCGCCACTCTCATAGAAGGCCTTGGTGATTTGGTAGACTGTTTCTTCATCTAGGTCAGCACGGCAATATAGGGCTGCCTTACATGTTATTGTATTGATATCTTCTTCTTGCCCATCATAGGTTCCTGCAGGAATTACCTTACGTACAAAGTATGGCTCTTCAGCTTGAATCTTTGCAAGTATTTCATCACTTATGTCAATGTAAACAATATCCATTACTGTAGTCATTTCCATAATTGAGGATGCTGGAACTGCTAGTACGTTACAAGCTGCGTCAATATGGCCGTCTTGCATCTTAGTAGCAGCGTCTCCGAATGTATCATTTTGAGGGTTAATATCCTTGTTTATGTCCAATCCTGCAGCAGCAAAAACCTTCTCAGTTAATCCAACAGTACCAGATCCTGGAGGTCCTACTGCTATAGTTAGACCCTTAAGATCTTCAACATTTTTAGCTCCTGTGTTTGCATTAGCAACGATTTGATATACCTCGTTGTAAACAACACCTATGGAAGCAACATTTTTAACTGGCTTATCAAAAGCACCAACACCTTCAAAAGCATTAGCTGCAACGTTGTTCATTGCAATACCAAGGTCCATCTCACCTGCTTCGATAAGGTTGATGTTTTCTACAGATGCACCAGAAGCTTGAGCAGTTACTGAAATTTGATGCTCAGCCAATTTGCCATTCATAGCGTTAGCCATGGCACCACCTAGTGCAAAATAAGTACCTCCACTGGAGCCGGTACCCATAACAAGGTCCTGAGGAGCTGTGCCTTTTCCATTATCATCTCCGCCTGTTTCAGTTGAATCTCCTCCACAAGCAACCAAGGAAAGGGCTAGAATTCCAACAAGAATTAATGCTAAAATTTTCTTCATTCTTTTACCTCCAATCTAATTTTTTTGATTCTTGATACAAAGAATCCAATCATTAATTCTTACTTCCTAGCTGAGTAGACACTTACATTTTATATATAGGCTCCCACCCCTTATGAGCAGGAGCTTATACACTTTTACCCTAAATAATCTTGTAATTTACGTTTTATTCGTACTCTGCCTCTGCATCTTTGTTAGGATATTCTATTATAGTTCCTTCCCATGTTCTTATAGTAATTGTATCTCTACCATGAGAAATTACATACTCTGGAAGCATTGGTGTCTTACCTTTGCCTAATGGAGCGTTTATGATAAATTGTGGTCTAGCTAAACCTGAAGTATATCCTATCAAGTGTTCCATTATTTCTATTCCGATATCTACACTTGTTCTAAAGTGAAGAGTTCCTACTACTCCCTTAGCATGGAAGATGTAGTAAGGTCTAACCCTACATTGCAGTAGGCCGTGGTTTAGTTTCTTCATTACGAACTTGTCGTCATTCACGCCTCTTAGCAGAACAGCTTGGTTTCCTAGTGGAATTCCAGCATCCGCTAACATTTCGCATGCTTTCTTGGCCTCTTCAGTTATTTCTAATGGATGGTTGAACTGCATGTTGATGAATAATGGATGATGTTTCTTCAACATTTCACAAAGTTCTGGAGTAATTCTTTGTGGAACAGTTACAGGCATCCTTGAACCTATACGTTTGTACTCTAGATGTGGAATATTATCTAGTTGAGTTAAGATCCAATCTATTTTCTCATCTGATAGAGTTAAGGGGTCTCCTCCAGTTATCAATACGTCTCTGATTTCTGGATTTGCCGCTACATAATCTATAGCTGCTTGTATATTTTCAGAAGGTTGTGAAGCATCTACTTCACCAATGTTTCTTCTTCTTTGGCAGTGACGGCAATACATTCCACATACATTTGTAACATTGATAACCAATCTGTCAGGATATCTTCTTGTTATACATGGAGCTGGATTAGTAAATTCCTCGCCCATTGGGTCAGCTTCACCAATTCCTTCAATAAGTTCTAAACCTGTTGGAATTGATTGTAAGTAAATTGGGTTTTCATAATGGTTTCCTCCCGGCTCTATAACTGAAAGGAAATATGGGGATATGGACCAACGGAATTTTTCTCCAACTTTTTCGATGTCAGCCTTTTGTTTGTCAGTGAGTTCGATAAACTTGCTTAAGGTCTCAACATCATTAATCCTGTTACGGATTTGCCAACGCCAGTCATTCCACTCATCTTCTGTAGCGTTAAAGTATGCTTTTAGATTTTCTTGTCTTTCCCTGATCTCATCTTGTAGGTCTAATCCTAGAGGGATTTCTTCCCTTGCTTCTAGATATGGAACAATCCTAGTCTTTAATACCTCTGCACGTTCAAGAGATATTTCCCTTGAAGTCTTTTGCATTACATCTGCCATAATAATATAACCCCCTTATTTTTTATAGATTTACTTATGGTAATTTTATAGCTGGCCAGCTAATCACATATACTTAATAAGCAAATTTCGTGCCAAGTTAATATAAAAAGTTCTTATATCTTGTATAAGAATTTCCTTATCCAACTTTTCTGATAATTCGTGCTATTATCCTATTTGGAGGCGTCCATCAATTCCAAACTTGACTGATTGATGTCTTGGTACTTTATTACTATAAAACATTAGTAGTGGTTATTGGTTTTTGTTGGTGGTTTGAGCACACCCTATTAGACCCAATTGCTTGTCCAATCGTTTTCATATATTTGCTTTTATCCGATTCTCTTTTATCTTGTCCACGAATCTTTCACCCTGATAGGTGATCCTAGTGCCTTTTGGTCCTCGATTCTTAACAACTAGGTTGAGCTCCGC
>JAAYTL010000122.1 GCA_012518035.1 Tissierellia bacterium
AAGCTCTTCCGTTGTAATCCAACCATACTTATGTACTATTTCTTGTAAAAAGGGTAGGGTTGCTAAGCCTCCACCTATGGAAAATAGACCTATCCGAAAAAATACCGTAAACAGTTTTAAGTATATCATATGTCATTCTCTCCAAAATCCATATTTCTACAATAGATTATACCGGTGATACTAGATGCCACTATAGCTACAATAGGCGATAATTTGAAAATAGCAACCATCAGGAAGGCAAGAGCAAATAGGATGATTCCCAACCAATCCTTTATAGATCTAGATGCCATCCTTATGACCGTGTTAGCTATTAGGGCAGCTACAACCACCCTTATCCCACCAAAGGCCCTTTGAACAACTTCAATATCCTGAAAGTGCTTAAAAAAAGCAGCTATAGTAGTAATTATAATTAAGGATGGAGCCACCATACCCAGGGTTGCAACTATACCCCCTATTAGGCCCTTCCTCTTGTAACCTACAAAGGTGGCAGTGTTGATTGCGATTATTCCAGGAGTACATTGGCCAATTGCATAATAATCCAGTATCTCTTCATCGCTAACCCAACTTCTCTTTTCCACTAATTCCATCTGTAGGGCTGGAAGCATGGCATAACCTCCACCAAAGGTAAATGCCCCAATTCTAAAAAATATAATAAATAAGTTCATTAGATCCTTCAATAATCCGTCACTCCCTTATCTTAACTAGCTTCTAAATTATACTATATAAATTGTTTAAACTCAAACAAAAGCTCCCTGTTGGGAGCTTGAATTAATAGTATTTCTTGCTTTCATTATGCTCTTGAACCATCCTCAAGGCTTCACCAAACCTTTGAAAGTGGACGATTTCTCTTTGTCTTAAAAACCTTAGGGTGTCAGTCACCCCTGGGTCATCGCTGATATTTATAAGCCATTCATAGGTGGCCCTGGCTTTTTCCTCCGCAGCCATATCCTCGTACAAGTCTGCCACCGGATCACCCTTAACCCCAATATAGGCAGCTATCCAGGGTACTCCAGCTGCATCGTGAGGATAAACCCCCTTACCATGGTTAACATAGTGGGCTTCAAAGGGTGTCCCTTTAATCTGGTCAATGGTGGCATCCTTGGTCAGCTTATAAACCAGGGTACCTATCATCTCCCAATGAGCTAGTTCTTCCGTGCCTATATCTGTCAATAAGGCCTTGGTCTTCCCTGTGGGCATGGACCATCTTTGACTTAAATACCTGATGCCTGCAGACAGTTCACCATCTGCTCCTCCAAACTGTTCTATAATCATAGCAGCAAGGGTTGGATTGGTGGTATCTACCCTCACTGGATACTGTAATCGCTTCTCATAAATCCACATTTTCTAACCTCCTTATAAGTTTGCAAAGTTTATATCCCAGGGCCACGGCTCATCAATATAAGCCCAGGGATGTCCACTCATACTGGTATTTCTCAAAGGACCATACCTGGATTCATACATATCTACCAATTGATGATACCTCTGGGAGCTGCTATTATGCAATCTCAAGGCTGCTTCATCATATGGATGGGTATCCAGGTATAGGGCCGTCTCTAGTACAACAAAATTTTCTTCCATAATTTCTACTAGCAAATTCATTTGCTCTCTATCCATAATATTTCCCTCTCCTTTCACCTTTGTCACTTGGAAAATATGGTCTATATAATTCAGGGAAAAGGGTCCCTTTTCTTAATGCCTCCCTGCTACTAAAGACCTCAGACATGACTTGGATAGGTACATAGCATCGAGCTAATTCCCTATTACAAGATCTTTCATTATCGTAATTTCTATTCATTTTTCTCCCTCCTAAACTCCTTTCTCTAACATAATACGTTAAAGCCTTCAAAAGGGTGTATTTATTTATGCTTTTAAGAAAAATTCAATTTTATGGTTAAAATATCAGCTATTGTAAGTAATAGATTTTTTTACATGACTATTAAAAAAATCTTTACACATAATACTAGTAGACAAAATTATTAACAAAATAAATTTGAAAGGAGAAAGAAATGGCTAACAATCAAAATAATAATACAAGTAATAAGATAGTAGTTCCAGAAGCTCGTCAAGCCCTAAACCAAATGAAATTAGAGATAGCTAACGAACTAGGTATGGCAAACTATGATACATTAGACAAGGGTAACCTTCCATCTAGACAAAATGGTTACGTAGGTGGATATATGACCAAAAACCTAGTTAGAATGGCCCAACAAAGTATGGCTGGAGGCCAACAACCACCAAGTGGTATAAATCAATAGGGTAAAATAATAAGATAGGTCCATTGACCTATCTTTTATTTCTGCATAGATATGAATTAATCCATCAAAATTATTCCTAACTCCCTATAGATAGCTTCATCTATCCTATCAGTTAACTCCAAGTTTTTACTTCTTAAAAAATCTACTAAACCCTTCTTCATCCCGTCTCCATAGATACCATCCAATTCTGAATCATAGTATCCCAGTTTCCACAAGCGCTTTTGCACTTCCAAAACATCTGCCCCCCTGTCACCAGGTTTTAAAGTCCTAAATCCTGAACCAAAGGGTCCATAATCCCCATTGGTAATAAGTACAGGCGTATTGATGGAAATTTTATCATATAAATCTTCCACATCCATATTTCTCATTCTAATACATCCCGCCGAAACATTTCCTCCTATGGATCCAGGTTGATTGGTTCCATGTATTCCATATATCCCCCAGGGTACATCTAAGCCAATCCACCTCGAGCCAAATCCCTCTCCCCATTGAGCCTTTTCAATAACTTTAAAACTGCCTAAAGGAGTTGGTGAAGATGACTTGCCGGTAGCAACTGCATATGTATCCAATACCTTTTCATTTTCCCTATCAATTAGGGATAGGCGCTTCTTGTCAACTTCAATTAGAATGGTGAATTTGCTTTTCTTGCCCTTGGATGATGTGTTCAAGAGATCAAAGCCTGGGCCAAACAAGTTTATCTTTAGAAAAATAAGCAATAGTAGTATGGAAAATAACATTAAAAACCAAGTAGGAAGTCTAAGTTTAAATTTCATAGCTACCACCCCTCTAAAATATTTATATGCTGCCTTGGATTTTTTAGCTATAGAATTTCCTTAAAGGCCAAACTCTCATATTTAAATTGTAGAAACTTCTAAAATATGATAATCTTATACTTAAGAAAATTTAGGAGTGGATTTAATGATTGACTACATCAAACCCTTATCAAAATGTGTCCTATTTAGAAATATGGAAGAGGCCGAAATTGAGGAGATTATTAATTCCTTGGTTTATACTATAAAATCCTATGACAAGGATGAGGTAATAGCTATCGAAAATGATGATTGTGATAGTTTAGGTGTAATCCTATCTGGAAATGTTGAAATCCACAAACCCTTCCCATCAGGAAAAGTGGTAACAATCAATCACTTTTCAGCAGGAAATGTATTTGGTGAAGCCCTAGTCTTTTCTGAAAGGCACAGGTATCCAGCCACCATAATATCCAGCAATAAGTCAAAAATCATGTATATAAAAAGGGAAGATATAGTCAAGATGATGACCCATAACCCTAAGATAATCAAAAACTTTATGGGAGTCCTATCCAATAGAATCTTGATGTTAAACGATAGGATAACAAATCTCTCCTATGATTCCTTAAGAAAGAAAATATCCAGTATCCTCCTCAATGAGTATAAAAGGCAAAGATCTCCTAATATAATCCTCCCCTATAGTAGGAAAAAGATGGCGGAGATACTCAATATACCAAGACCCTCCCTTTCTAGAGAACTTGTCAATATGAGGGAGGAGGGCATCATAGATTTCTATAAGAACAAGATAAAAATCTTGGATATTAGAAAATTAGAAGATTCCTTATTGTAAATAAGTGTTGATTTTTCAAGACTTTAGGATATAATTATAATTATAAAAAAAGGTATAAGGAGGTCGTGAAGATGTTAAAACTTAGATTGAATATGAAAGATTTAACAAAATTAAATTTATCTGCACGACCTATGCATAAAATCCAGAGTTAAGAGTATTTTGCCATAGGTCTCTGCCTATGGCTTTTGTGTCTTCATATAAGGTTTTTGTGTGCATTTTTAGACCATAGGCTCTCCTATGGTCTTTTATTTTGCCAAGGGAGGGAAACATTTGACTGAGATTAAAAAATTACTTAAATTCACCAGGGGTTATGGACTCATGTATTCCATAGGTATAGTCTCTATAATCCTATCACAGGGCGTAACCCTATTAAGCCCCCTAGTTATAAGAACCACCATTGATTCAATCATTGGCTCATCCATTATTGAGAATAAAAGAGTAGCCTATTTCGTTGGGCTACTGGGAGGTAGAGCAGGTTTAAGAGAGAACTTGTGGATTATTGGAATCATTATCATATTTATAACCCTATTAAGGGGGATATTTCTCTATCTAAAAAATACCATGTCAAGCAAGTCAGCAGAAAACATCGCTGAAAAAATTAAAAACCAACTATACGACCATATTCAAAAGCTCCCTTACGAATATCATGTATCTGCAGAAACTGGGGAGTTGATCCAGAGATGTACCTCCGATGTGGATACCATTAGAAGGTTTTTAGCTATCCAATTGATGGAAGTTGTGGGCTCCTTCTTCATGCTAGTATTTACCATAGGTATTATGGTCAGCCTCAGCCCTAGAATGGCCCTTATATCCATCTCCATGCTGCCCCTGAGTTTTGCCTTTGCCTATATCTTCTTTAAAAGAGTAAAGAAGGACTTCAAGGAGGCTGACGAAGCAGAAGCCCGACTATCAACAACCCTGCAAGAAAACCTGACAGGTATAAGGGTTGTAAAGGCCTTTGCCAGAGAAGGGTATGAGATTGAGAATTTTGATAAGAAAAACTCAGAGCATAAAAGACTAAACACCAAATTGATAATAAATCTGGCTAGTTACTGGGCCATTGCAGATTTTATAAGTTTTAGCCAAATAGGACTGGTAATCGTCCTAGGAAGCTACCAGGCTGTCAAGGGATACATTAGCCTGGGAACCCTGATAGCCTTCACCAGCTATATTGGCATGTTGGTCTGGCCAGTTAGGCAGATGGGACGTACTCTAACTGACATGGGAAAGGCCTTTGTTTCCCTAAAAAGAATCGATGAAATCTTTTTAGAGCCTATAGAGGTCTTGATAGAAAATGGTGAGGAGCCTCCTATTTCTGGTGACATAGAATTCATGAATGTCTACTTTGAATATGAAAAAGACAGACCTGTCCTAAAGGACATCTCTTTTAAAGTAAAAGCTGGTGAAACTATAGCCTTTATAGGTCCAACTGGTTCAGGTAAAAGCTCCCTAGTCCACCTACTACCTAGGCTTTATGATTATACGAAAGGTAGCATTAAGCTAGATGGACATGAGCTTAAGAGTATCGATAGGCATTGGGTTAGGAAAAATGTAGGCCTAGTCTTACAGGAACCCTTCCTATATGCCAAAACCATTAAGGAAAATATCAGGCTATCTAATCCTAGCTACCCGGATAAGAGGGTATATGATGCAGCAAAAACTGCATCAATCCACGATGATATCAACTCCTTTGAAGACAAATATGAAACCATGGTGGGTGAGCGTGGAGTCTCCTTATCAGGAGGGCAGAAACAAAGGATGGCCATTGCTAGAACCATAATCAATGATTACCCTATTGTTATATTCGATGATTCCTTATCTGCGGTAGATACTTCTACGGATATTGAAATCCGTGAAGCCTTAAAGACAAGGAGGAATAAATCCACTACCATAATTATTTCCCATAGGATTTCTACCGTAGCAGGAGCAGATAAGATATATGTCTTGGATAAGGGTAAAATAGTTCAGAGCGGAAATCATGAGCAGCTCATCAATGAAGAAGGCCTATATAAGAGGGTTTACACAATTCAATCCTCCTACGAGGATCTTTAGACAATCATTAGGAGGTATATATGGATAAGGAAGATATAACAAAAGAAAGATTAAACTTAAGCATTTGGAAGGATTTTTTTGAAATATTAAGACCTTATAAGATTCAATTCTTAAAAATTGTAGGTATGATGGTCTTTGTCGGTGCAATGGATGCAATATTCCCCCTCCTGTCTAAATATGCCATCGACAATTTTGTAGAAAAATCTAAACTCGAAGGGCTTTTATCCTTTGGACTGATATTTTTAATTGCAGCTTTAACTTTTTCCATAAGTATCTATCTATTTATTGCACTAGCTGGAAAACTAGAAACACAAATGGCCTATGATATTAGGAAGCTTGGGTTTGAGAAGCTACAAACACTATCCCTATCTTATTATGATAATAAGGCTGTAGGCTGGTTAATGTCTAGGATGACCTCTGATATTCAAAAACTTAGTGAGACTATATCATGGGGATTGGTAGACTTCTCTTGGGGAATAACCATGATGCTGGGAGTGACTATAGCCATGCTAATCCTTAACTGGCAACTGGCCCTAATAACCTTAATAGTAGTGCCCTTTGTCGCCCTTATTAGCATCTACTTCCAGAAACGAATCCTAAATGCCCAAAGGGTAGTAAGGAAGAATAACTCACAAATTACAGCTGCCTTTAACGAGGATATCCAAGGGGCCAAGACTACCAAGACCCTAGTTAGGGAGGATATAAACTTAAAAGAGTTTTCGGAATTAACGTCAAATATGAAGAAAAATGCTATCAAGGCGACAGTCCTATCCTCTATCTACCTTCCCTTAGTATTACTTCTGGGAAGTATAGGTACAGCCCTAGCCATTAACTTTGGTGGAAATTATGTAATAAGAGATATTATAAGCTACGGAACCCTGGTAGCCTTTATATCCTACACCACCCAATTATTTGAGCCTATCAGGCAGATGGCTGTAATCTTTGCAGAGGTTCAAACAGCCCAAGCATCAGCAGAAAGGGTTTTTTCCCTCCTCAAGGAAGAACCCGAAATAATTGACAGCCAAGAGGTTATAGAGAAATATGGGGATATCTTTAACCCCAAGAAGGAGAAGTGGCCTGAAATTATAGGTGATGTGGAATTTAGAAATGTATCCTTTTCCTATAAGGATGGGGAGGAGATTGTAAGAGACTTTAATCTTCATGTACATCCAGGAGAGACCATTGCCCTAGTAGGTGAAACCGGGGCAGGTAAATCCACTATAGTAAACCTCTTCTGCAGGTTTTATGAGCCAACAGAGGGTGAAATCCTTATAGATGGGATAAACTACAAGGAAATGCCCCAGAAATGGATACATGAAAGCCTAGGATATGTCCTCCAATCCCCCCACCTCTTTAGCGGATCTATCAGGGATAATATACGATATGGTAACTTGGATGCTAGTGATGAAGATATCATCAAGGCCTGTAAGCTGGTAAATGCCCATGATTTCATCATGGCTATGGAAAAGGGATATGACACAGAGGTAGGGGAAGGTGGTAATCTCTTATCCACTGGACAAAAACAACTCCTATCCTTTGCCAGGGCCATAGTTAGAAATCCAAGACTATTTGTATTAGACGAAGCAACTGCCAGCATAGATACAGAAACAGAAAGGATCATCCAGGATGCCATCCAAAATGTACTGGAAGGAAGAACAAGTTTTGTAATAGCCCATAGATTATCCACCATCAAAAATGCTGATAGGATTCTGGTCATCAAGGATGGTAGGATAATAGAGGCAGGAAATCATAGGGAATTAATTCTAAGCAAGGGCTATTACTATGATTTATATAAGAACCAATTTATCAGAGAAGAAAGCAAGATTATCACAAATCAGGTTTTTAACTAGCTTGGTATAAAAGTAAAAATGCAATTCGAGGATACTCTCGAATTGCATTTTATTATAAGTTGATTATTTTGGTCTTCCATCACTATCAAACTTCTTTTTTAAGGCCTTTTCAGTTGGAATCAAGCTTAGCAGCATAATGAAGGTTTGGATTGATATAATCCATAAGTAGGACACCTCATAATTACCTCTAAAGACATAGGCAAATATCATTGAAAGAACTAATACTATAAGTCCAATCCAAAGCCAGATTTTAGCATGATATTGGTGGGCAAACCTCCATGTCTCATCATTTTTCATTGACATGGGGGTTCTATAACCATAGATGGTATTTACGTCCTTGGGTGGATGCTTCTTCCATAGCAAACCAAACCCAATCATGGTAGCTGGAACCAGTAAGGTCGTACCAAATAATAATCCAAACACCTATATCAACCCCTTTATTGGAATATAATTATTTGCCTACTGCCCTTTACTCATAATGTTTAATAATTTTATAGTAGAATCTTAATAAAAACATTAATAATAAAAAGGAGATTATTCCCATAAAACTTCTAAACAAGGTATCCGTTAAACTTATGTAAGCATAGGCAGATAGCATAATGGCTAATATATATACAATTGAAAATAGGACAACATAGGTAATTTTTGCGGCCTTGCTTGTTTTCTCATCAACAACCTTTCTAGCCACACCCTCTGGGGTTAAGAAAGTTAAAATAAACTCTAGTACAACATCTTGAAAAAAATCAATTAAAAAATCCATGTCACCAGCTCCCTAGTCTAATATTAGCATATTTCTAATAATATTTGATCATGTATTTTCTTTTTATAAAAACCAAGGTAGAGTTCATGTCTACCTTGGTAGTATTAAATATCTTAAAAGTCTATTGACTTGCTTTTGTTAAGGTCTCTAAGAATGCCTCAACTGGCTGGGCTCCTGATACTGCATATCTATTATTGAATATGAAAAATGGTACACTCCTGATTTGGTATTGGGAAGCAGTGTACTTATCCAGGTCCACCTCAGAATAATATTCTTCTGACTTTAAGATACTTTTTATTTCTTCCCTATCTAATTCAACTCTAGCTCCCAGTTCGGCTAATACCTCCAAATCTCCTATATCAAGTCCCTCAATAAAATGGGCCTTGAACAACTCCTCCACCAGCTCCCTATCCTTATTCTCTTTCTTAGCATAGTGGCTAAGCCTATGGGCATCCAGGGTATTGGTACTTATTAGCTTGTCATAGTTATAATTTAGACCTACATCCTTAGCCATATTTACTACCCTATCTATCATCTCCTGGGCCCGCTCCCTACTAGTACCATATTTCTTAGCCAATTCATCAACTGGATTTATCTGACCACCTTTTTTAGCATTGGGGTCCAGCTGATAACTATGAAAGACAAGCTCAACCACGTCTTGCGAATCAAATTCCTTTAGGGCGGATTCTAAGTTTCTCTTGCCTATATAACAAAAGGGACAGGCAAAATCAGACCATATATCTATTTTCATCATGTTGACCTCCTCACTTTCTTATTTAGATTATACCCAATAAGATCCGAAGCCAACAAAATAAGGCAGCCAAGGGCTGCCTTCTAGATTAAAAACATACCTACAATAGTTGTAACTACCAAACCTATGACTACTGGTTTGAAATTCCTCCTTGTCAACTCAAAGGGGTCAACCCCACAGATGGCTGCTGCTGGTATTACTGCCCAGGGAATCAAGGTACCGCCTCCAACCCAAATTGCCGCAATTTGGCCCAGGGCTGTCAAGGTTGCCACTCCCTTACCCAGGGCTACACCGAATAACCTAGCTACTGAGCCTGCCAAGGATATACCTGAGAAGCCTGAGCCATCTAGCCCTGTAATAGCCCCTACGCTGGTAAGGGTCACTGCCCCTATACCTTCATTTAAAGGAACAGAATTGGCCAAGGCCAAGCCTAAATCATTAACTAACCCCTGGGATGCCTCCGGCAAGTAATCTCCTATCACCGAGAGGAAGCCCGCATCACCTAGATAGAAGAAGGCAGCTATAGGGATAACCGGTCCAAATATCTCAAAGCCAAATTTAAATCCTGAAACCAAATACCTGGTAATCTCTTCTAGACCCTTATTCTTATGAACCATCAAAGACACCACTATCAAGATAAATACAGCAGTTCCTCCAATTAAGGCAGTTGCATCTCCCCCCTGCAAGTTGGCCACCAACATTATAATAACATCTATTAGGAAGAGTAGGGGTATAACCAAGGCCAATACATTCTTAGTCTTCTTGCTTAAAACATCCTTATACTTTCCTTCATCATTCTTTTGGGTCTTTTTAGTATCTTCCTTACCCACTGTTAACTTACCGCTTTTTAAATCCCTTTTTAAGAATATAAATGCAACAATGGTGGTGACCAGCCCCATCACGATGACTAAGGGCACACTGGCTGAAATAACCTCTCCCACAGGTAAACCTGCTGCATCAGCGGTTAGTTTTGGGGCTCCTTGAATAATAAAATCCCCCGACAGTGCTATCCCATGACCAAATATATTCATTATCATGGCAACTGCTAGGGCTGGCAACCCTACTTTGACAGCTACAGGCAGCATAACAGCCCCTATTAGGGCTACAGCAGGGGAAGGCCAGAAGAAGAATGATATAATCATCATCAAGACACCAATAATCCAATAGGCTAAGGTTGGTGTCTTGATTAACTTAGTAAAGGGTGAGACCATAATCTCATTTATTCCCGTTTCCATTAGGATCTTACTCATGGCCACTATAACTGAAATAATCAGGATAGTACCCATCAATTCAACAATAGCATAAATAAAACTGTTGAATACGGTCATTATGCTTGCTGATAAGGAAGATGTGGCAAATAGGGCTAGCATAAAAATCCCTAGTATACAGACTAGGCTGGTATCCCTCTTCCTTACCATCATTACTAGGATCAGTAATGTAAATATCATAAAGATATAGTGTAGCGAGCTAAGTTCCACCTTCATAATATCCCTCCTAAATTGTAATCGTACTTTACAATATGCCGACAAGGATATTATGGTGAGTAATAGGTGGGTAGGTATTTTATTTGGGATAAAAAAGGATACTGTAAGATTACAGTATCCTTTTACCTAACTAATATTACCCTTAAATACTTCCAGGGCTTCTCCAGTCATAAGGACATTATCGCCCTTCCACTCAATATTTAAATCTCCTCCACGAAGATGCACCAATACATTTTCATCTAACCTGTCGGTGAGGATTCCCGCAACTACTGAGGCACAGCTGCCTGTACCACAGGCCAGGGTATATCCAGCGCCCCTCTCCCAGGTCCTGATGATAATTTCCTTCCTACTTAGTACTGATACAAAATTGACATTGGTCTTCCTTGGAAAATAGTCACTTATTTCTATCTTTCTTCCTATTTCTTTTACATATTCATCAGAAATCTGGTCAGTAAATATTACAGTGTGGGGGACCCCCATAAACATGGAAGTAATCCTGTACTCTTTTCCATCTACATGGATGGGGTAATCCACAACCCTATCCATGTCAAGGCTAAAGGGTATCTCCCTACTATGAAACCTTGGTTCACCCATATCCACTGTTACATACTTCACTTGACCATCTTCTATCTGTAAACTAGGCTCTATCACTCCCGCCAGGGTCTCTATATTGAACTTTTCCTTAGTTACCAGCTTCTTTTCATAGACAAACTTGGCAAAACATCGGGAAGCATTTCCGCACATTTCAGCTATACTGCCATCGGAGTTATAGATCTCCATCCTTATGTCACAGGTCTTGCTAGGTGAGGCTAATACTAGCCCATCTGCCCCTATGCCAAAATGCCTATCACATAATTTTTTTGCCAATTCTCCATCCATCTCTACATCATTATTAATATTGTCCATTATTATAAAGTCATTGCCTAGTCCAGTATACTTATAAAATTCCATCTAATCGCTCCTTGATTAGCAAGTGTCTATTCTACATACTGCCCTTCTACTTCATTGTCCATTACCTTCTTTAGCCAATCCTTACCTTCAACTAGTCTAGTAACCATCATGGCCGCTACAGTATCACCTGTTGCATTTACCAGGGTAGCAGGTGGGTCAACCAAGAATCCAATAGTCGCTACTATAGGGAAGGCCTCTGCTGGGAATCCATATAGATTGACTATAAGCATCTCGCCTATTAGACCTCCACCAGGTACACCAGACATAACTACTCCACTCATAATAGATATCAGTATGGCTGTAGCAAAGGTTCCAATTCCAGTGAAGTCCTTGCCGAATATTCCAAACAAGAAGGATATCTTAAGTATTGCGGATAAGCAAGAGCCATCCATGTGCATGGTTGCCCCCATAGGTAGCACAATCTCCCTGATATCCTTTGGTACCCCTATGCGCCTAGAGGCTTCAAGGTTAACTGGCAGGGTTGCTATACTGGATTGTGTGGCTAAGCTCGTAACTGCTGGAGAAATAATAAATCTAAAGAACCTTTTTACACCATCCATTCCCCCTGCATAATGAGAGTATGCAAAGAAGGCTATAAAGAAATATGCAAAGGTCACTGGATAGTATACTGCCATAGCCCTAGCATAATCCTGTAGCAAGGCTGGTCCAAATTCACCAACTAGGGCAGCAAAATAAGCTCCTAACCCTATAGGTGCATAGTACATTATGTAACCTACCATTTTCATCATAACATTGGACAAGGTCTCCAAGGCACTAGCAACTTTTTTGCCTGACTCCCCTATTGATATAACACAGAAGCCAAAGAAGACTGAAAACACAATAAGGGGTAGCATGTTTCTTCTAGAAATCAACTCTGTAAAATCACTAACAGTAACTGCCTTAACAATCTGGTCGCCCAGACTTATTTCATTTAGCTCCTCAGTTGCTTCTACAGTCAAGGAAACCCCCTTGGCAGGCGGAAATACAGTTACAAAGAATATCATAACAAAGGATGCAATAAGTCCTGTTATTATAAAAACTAACAAAAGATTTTTAAGTATGCTTCCTAGTCTCCTCATATTGCTCATATTTGCAACTGCACTGGATATACTTAAAAATACCACTGGAACAACTACAGTAAACATCAGGTTAAGGAAGATATCCCCCAAGGGTTTTAGGACAACTGCCTTCTCACCCATTATAAGCCCAATAGCACTACCAATGGCAATTCCAATGATAAGTATAATTGGAAAGCGGTAGGATTCCCAAATACTCTTGGTTCTTTCACTCATATTAATCCCTCTTTTCATTTATTTTATTAATACAGCTTATGGCCGCTAATAAAGCCCTTTCATAGATATAAACCAACAATCATTTTTCTTAGTTCTATAGGTATTCAAGATACAAAAATATTATTCTTAACAGCCTATCTGCCTAAAAAAACACCTGATAGGATTATCAGGTGTATATATGCCTATGGCAATATAAATACATCCCCCTCCTTTTAGATAGCTCAACATCAATGTAACTCTCACCTACATCAATGACAGTCCTGGCTCTATTCGATACCAGGCCCAGCAATAGACTTTAGTGTCTATTACTTCGGCAATGGCTCCTTTCACTATACGTCACCGGCTTCTGACCTCGATATAGATACTCTTAGACACTGCGCCTCTACCCCACCCAAAAGGATGAGGATTTTATTCAATTATTTAAATAAGAATACCACTTAAATCTGGCTATGTCAAGGATAGACTATTCCCAGACAATTAAATCAAGGTAACAATTCACTCCCTTATAAAATACCTACCTAAGCTGTAAAATACATAGCCCATGATAAATCCACCTATGATATCGGTAGGCCAGTGCACTCCTAGATAGATCCTACTAATGCCCATTAGAAGGATGAAAAAACTAGTAACTAGATAGACCCTTTTCTTTTTCCTAGAATCTCTTACCTTTCTTGTTAATAAGTAGGCTATGGCTAAATACATACTCATGACCACCATGGAGTGGCCGCTGGGATAGCTCAAGCCTCCCTGCTCAACCAGGGCAAACTCAAAGGGCCTTGTTCTTTGAAAAATCTGCTTTAACAAGTGATTGAAAAGAAAACTTCCCAAGGTATTAAAGAGGAGGAATTTGGAAATAAAATATCTCCTGTTTATTATTGAAACTATAATTACTAGGCCAACTGCTGGAAATAAGAACTTCTCTGACCCTATAAAGGATATAAACCTCATGACATTTAGAACCAAGGGATTGGTATTATTATGTATGGCCTCCATCAAGGGTTCATCAAACCAGATTCCTTCAGCTGAATTCCTTACCATATACCCTATGGTTAAGAAAAGGATTAAAAGTAGGCAGATAAGTATAGTATGTCTCTTATTCTTCATAATCTACTCCTTATGTTATATTAAGGAGACAAGAAGGCTATGACCTCCTTGTCCCCCTCTTTCTCTTTGGTGCTGTATGAATAGATTTTTCATCCAAGCCCAAGGTTGCTTCAAAGAATGATTCTCCTAGTGTCGGATGGGCATGGATAGCCTTGGTTATATTACTTGCATCGAGTTTGTTTGCTAGGGCTAGGGTTCCCTCTTGAATTAAATCATTGGCATGGGGGCCTAGGATATGGACACCTAGAATCTTGCTATCCTCTTTAGAGGCTAAAATCTTGATAAATCCATCAGTCTCCCCAGCTGATAGGGACTTACTATTGGCTCCAAACATGAACTTGCTTGACTTGTAATCAATTCCCTTTTCCTTTAATTGCTCTTCCGTATAGCCTACCTGGGCAACCTCAGTCATGGTAAATACACAGGCTGGATAATATTCAAATTCAATATCAGGTTCTAATCCCATGATCTTCTCAACCACATATATACCCTGACTAGATGCCACATGGGCCAACTGTATCCCCTTGCTATTTACATCCCCTATGGCATATATCCCTTGGGCAGTGGTTTCAAAATCATCATCAACTTGGATTCCTCTTCTATCGTAAACTATGCCAACACCATCTAAATTAAGTCCTTCAACCAAGGGAGTCCTGCCTGCTGCCATAAGAACCTTGTCCCCTACTACCTCTATCTCCTCATCCTTGGCCTTGTACTTAGCTCGTACTTTTAGTTTGCCATCATATTCAATAATTTCACTGGCCCTTACATCAACATATACCTCTATACCCTGCTTTTTCAATAAGGGGGTCAGCCTTCTAGAAACTTCCTTATCAGCATTTTTGAGAATCCTAGAGGCCAGAAGTATTACTTGCGAACCCAGTTCCTGATATATACTGGCAAACTCAAGCCCTATTACACCACCACCGACTACGATTAGGGTCTCTGGAATCTCATCCATTTCCAAAATATCATCCGAGGTAATGACTCCTTCTAGATCTATACCCTTGGTCTCAGTCAGCTGTGGTTTAGAGCCTGTAGCTATGATTATATTGTCCACCTCTATGTCCCTAGCTCCTCCTTCAAGGAGGTCCACACCAATTGTGTCTTTATCCTTAATATAGCCCCGACCAGGGACAAACTCTATATTCTTATAGGAGGATATAAGCTTCTCAATCCCCGTTACCAAGGTCTCTACCACCTTGTTCTTCCTCTCAAGGAGGGCTTTGGCGTCTAACCTATAGCCATCTACTTCTATACCAAATTCATTGGCTCTTTTAAAGGAATTCATAATCTGGGCATTCTTAAAATATGTTTTAGTAGGGATACAGCCCCTGTTGAGGCATGTACCCCCTATATCTCTATTTTCAATCAAATATACTTCTGCATCTAATTGGGCTGCCCTAATGGCTGCTACATAGCCACCTGGGCCTGCACCTATAATTCCAATTCTTTTTGTCAAGTGCTACACCTACCCTTCGTATTTAAGCACTGGATTCCTGGCTGCCCTTACCTCATCTGGCCTTCTTACGATTGTATCGTGAGGTGCTTCCTTCAGAATCTCAGGATCTCTTCTGGCCTCCTCAGCAATCTGTTTCATGGCCTTGGCAAATTCATCTAGGGTTTCCTTGCTTTCGGTTTCAGTTGGCTCAATCATCAGAGCCTCCCTAATTATCAAGGGGAAGTAGACTGTAGGTGGATGGAAGCCAAAATCTAGAAGTCTCTTGGCTATATCCAAGGTCCTGACTTCTAGCTGCTCTCCCTTTAGTCCACCCAGTACAAACTCATGCTTGTATATGGTATCTATTGGCAGGTAGTAATCATCCTTCAACTGGCTCAGTAGGTAATTTGCATTCAGTACTGCCATTTCAGATGCCTTCTTTAACCCATCCCTACCCATTGTTAGGATGTAGGTATAGGCCCTAACCAAGATACCAAAGTGGCCATAAAAATCCTTGACCTTGCCAATGGAGTTTGGATAATCATAGTCTAAGAAGTACCTCTCTCCATCCTTTTCCACCAGTGGTGTTGGTAGAAATTCTACCAAGTGTTCCTTAACTCCTACAGGGCCTGCCCCAGGTCCTCCTCCACCATGGGGAGTTGAGAAGGTCTTGTGAATATTGAAGTGTACCACGTCAAATCCCATATCTCCAGGTCTTGCATGGCCCATTATGGCGTTAGCATTAGCCCCATCATAGTATAAGAGACCTCCAGCATCATGTATAAGCTCAGCCATCTCGACTATGTGTTTCTCAAATAGGCCAAGGGTGTTTGGATTGGTCAACATGAGGCCTGCTATATCATCTCCATCTCCTATTACCTTCTTTAAATCTTCTACGTCTACTATACCATCATCTGTTGATTTAACTTCAACCGCCTTATAGCCAGCCATGGAAGCTGTCGCAGGATTGGTTCCGTGGGCAGAATCAGGTACGATAATCTTATCCCTCTTGGTGTCCCCTCTCTTTTCATGGTAGGCCTTGATAAGCATCAAACCAGTTAGCTCTCCATGGGCTCCTGCAGCAGGTTGAAGGGTCATCCTATCCATTCCTGCTATTTCACATAGGGCCTTGTCTAACTCATAGAGCAGTTGCAGGGAACCTTGGATACAGTCTTCCCTTTGCAGGGGATGGACATTAGCAAAACCACTTAACCTAGCCATATCCTCATTAATCTTGGGGTTATATTTCATGGTACATGAGCCCAGTGGATAGAAGCCTGTATCTAGGCCATAATTCTTATCCGATAGATTAGTATAGTGTCTTATTACATCTACTTCATTCACTTCTGGAAAGTTCAATTCTTCCTTACTCAGGAACTTTTCAGGAATATGCTCTTCTAAGTCCATATCTTCTACATCTAAAGGTGGAAGCCTATAGGCCTTCCTTCCAGGTTTTGAAATCTCAAATATCAACTTATCATAATCCCTCATCTATATCCCCTCCAATACGCTACTTAATTTATCAATCTCTGCCTTGGTCCTCTTTTCAGTCACTGCATATAAAACTGCATTTTTATATTGGGGATAATCTTGACCTAAATCATAACCACCTATTATATCGGCATCCCTTAGTTTAGAAGAGATTAGCTCTGGATCTAAGTCTGATGTAAGGGCAAATTCCTTGAAGAAGGGCTGGTTGAATAGGGGTTTATACTTACCTGATTGGGTTAGTTTTTTCAGGGCATAGTGGGCCTTCTTGGTACTCTGTTCTGCAACCTCCCTTAGCCCTTCCTTACCCATGGTTACCATGTAGACAGTTGCAGCCAAAGTATTTAAACCCTGGTTGGAGCATATATTAGAGGTTGCCTTTTCCCTTCTAATGTGTTGCTCCCTAGCCGATAGGGTCAAGACATAGGACCTCTTGCCATCTAAGTCAATAGTCTCTCCAACAATCCTACCAGGCAATTTTCTCACATGGGATTGCCTTGCTGCTATAAAGCCTAGATAAGGTCCACCAAAGGATAGTGGGATTCCCATTCCTTGTGCCTCTCCTACAACTATATCTGCCCCTAAATCCCCTGGCCTTCTTAGGATTCCTAGGGATATGGGGTCTACTGATGTTATAAGGAGGGCCCTTTTCGCCTTATGGGTTATCCTGGCTGTTTCTTCTATATCTTCTATGATGCCAAAGAAGTTAGGACTTTGGATGATGACACTAGAAGTATTATCACTTACTAGGGAGTCCAATTGCTCTAAATCAGTCACCCCATCCTTCATGTCTACTTCTATAACCTTTAAGCCCTGGATATGGGCATAGGTTTTGAGAATCCTCCTTGCCTCTGGCCTAACAGTTTTGGAGATAATGATTTCTTCTTTTCTTGTTACAGATGTGGACATAAGGGCAGCCTCAGCTATTGCCGTTCCACCATCATAAAGGGATGCATTGGATACATCCATGCCAGTTAGGTTACATATCAGGGTTTGGTATTCAAATAGATACTGTAAGGTACCCTGGCTAATCTCTGGTTGATAGGGGGTATAGGAGGTGTAGAATTCACTCCTGGAAATTATATGGTCCACAATTGATGGAATATAATGGTCATAGGCTCCTGCTCCTAAGAAGCATGTTAGGTCATCCAAGGAGCAGTTCTTCTTAGAAAGCTCTGTCATATAGGACCTAACCTCCAACTCAGACTTAGCCTTATCTAGTTTAAACTCCCTTTTAAATGCAACCTCGTCTGGAATATCTTCAAATAACTCATCTATGGAAGATACTCCAATGGCCTCAAGCATCTTCTGTTCATCATCGGGTGTATGGCTAATATAAGGATACATCTTATACCTCCTCAGCAATAAACTCTTCGTACTCTCCACTTGTTAATAATTCTTCTAATTGAGAAGGATCTGTTAGCTTTATCTTTACTATCCAGTTCTCATAAGCGTCTGTATTAAGTAATTCTGGAGCGTCTAAAAGCTCATCATTAACTTCCAGAATCACGCCATCTACAGGCATGTAGATATCTGAAGCTGCCTTTACGGATTCTACAGCAGAAAATGCTTCTTCTTTTTCAAACTCGTCATCTATCTCTGGAAGTTCAACATAGACGATATCTCCCAATTGATCTTGGGCAAAATCAGTGATTCCTACATAGGCTTCGTCTCCCTCAACTTTTAGCCACTCATGGTCCTCTGTGTAAAATAAGTCTTTTAATACGTTCATTTTTATTCCTCCTTCAATTATCTATTTTTTAAAAAGTTTTTATTTATAATCTTAGCCTTTACCTTCTTCTTCCTAATTAAAACTTCGATATCATTACCTAATTCTGCATACTTGCTAGCAATCAAAGCATTTCCTATACTCTTATTAAGGGTTGGACTCATATAGCCTGTGGTCACATGGCCGATTTTTTCCTCTCCCTTATAGATTTCATATCCTTCCCTAGGTATACCTCTTTCAAGAAGTTCGAAACCTACCAGGGTCCTTTCTAGACCATCCTCCCACTGTTTATTTAGGATATCCTTACCTATAAAGTCACTTTCCTTCTTAAGTTTAACAAAGAACTTAAAGCCTGCTTCCAATGGAGTTATATCCTTAGATAATTCATTACCATATAAAGGTAGGGCTGCCTCAAATCTCAATGTATCCCTACAGCCTAATCCTGCAGGTTTAAGACCCAAGTCTCCACCTACTTTTAAAATCCTTTTCCAAAGTTTAACTACATTTTCATTGTCAACAAAGATTTCAAATCCATCTTCTCCTGTATATCCAGTCCTAGAAATCATGACTTCTATACCGTCAACCTGGATTTTTTCATCGAAGTAGAAGAATTTTAGCTGGGACAAATCATAATCCGTTAGACTCTGTAAAATCCTTTCAGCAGATGGGCCCTGTAAGGCAAGTATACATATCCTGTCAGATGCATTATCTAGCTCTACTTCATAAGTACCCATATTGTCCAAGATCCATTGGTAGTCCTTATCTAGGTTTGCAGCATTCACCACTAAGAAATACCTGTCTTCATCATATTTATAGACAAGTAGGTCGTCTACTACTCCCCCATCTGGATAGCACATGAAAGTATAGACAATTTGGTTGAGCTTTAGTTTACTAATGTCATTAGTCATTAGATAATCAAGATAGGCCTTTGAATCCTTACCACTTACAAAAATGGTACCCATATGAGATACGTCAAAAATTCCTGCAGCATTTCTTACGGCATTATGCTCAGGAATCAAACCCTCATATTGGACTGGCAGTAACCATCCAGCATAATTGACAATCTTTCCCTTTAATGACTTGTGTTCTTCATAAAGCGGTGTCCTTTTTCCATCCATTGAACCACTCCTTACATCATATGATATAATACTTACATACTATAATAATTGTACCCGATTAAATTTTAGCTAAACTCATGATTTAGTAGCGAAGATTAAGGAAGATTAACACTTAAGCTATATGAAGGAGGATGAAGATTTATGCAATACCGGAAGTTTACCAGGGATAATCTAGATGTCTCACTTTTGGGATTTGGATGTATGAGGTTTCCAGTACTAAATGATGACCCTGCCCAGATAGATGAGGAAAAAGCCTCGGAGATGCTGAAACTCGCCATTGAAAATGGAGTCAACTACATAGACACAGCCTACAACTATCATGATGGAAACTCCGAGAGCTTCCTAGGCAGCTTCCTCCATGATGGATATAGGGAGAAGATCTACCTGGCTACTAAACTACCTGTCTGGCTGGTTAAATCCTATGAAGATTTTGAAAAATATCTGGATGAACAGTTAGAAAAGCTAAAGACGGACTATATCGACTTCTATCTTTTGCATGCCTTGCATAAGAAAACCTGGACAAGATCTAAGGAGTTAAATGTATTTAAGTTCTTAGACCAGGCCAAGGCCAAGGGCAAGATAAGATATGCAGGGTTTTCCTTCCATGATGAGCTTCCACTCTTTAGGGAAATCATCGACTCTTATCCATGGGATTTTTGTCAGATTCAATTAAACTACATGGATATACAATATCAGGCAGGAGTAGAGGGT
Organism: Tissierellia bacterium; assembly: GCA_012518035.1. Classification (GTDB taxonomy): domain Bacteria; phylum Bacillota; class Clostridia; order Tissierellales; family Tissierellaceae; genus JAAYTL01. The sequence continues at coordinate 20,583 of JAAYTL010000122.1, forward strand.
TTAAAATATGCTGCCGAAAAAGGTATTTCCCTGGCAATAATGGAACCCATTAAGGGGGGAAAATTGGCATCCGCCCCAAAGGACATCCAGGCAATCTGGGACCAGGCTGTCGAAAAAAGAAGTCCTGCAGAATGGGCCTTAAAGTGGGTTTATGATTTTGAAGAGGTGGCTGTTGTCCTAAGTGGTATGTCCACCCTAGACCAGGTTAAGGAAAATCTAGCCTTGACCAAGAATAGTCTAGCCAAGTCCCTAACCGAAGATGAGCATAGGCTTATCCAAAGAGTTATTGATTTATATAAGCAAAAAATCAAGGTCGGCTGTACCTCCTGTAACTATTGCCTCCCTTGTCCACAGGGTGTAGCCATACCAGGAATCTTCTCTAGATATAATGACTATTATGTTTTTGGTGATAAAAAGCGGTCTAGGTTTGTATACAATAAGTATAAAAATGAGGGTAAGGACAGTAGTCAATGTATAGAATGTGGAGAATGTGAACAACTTTGTCCACAACAGTTGAGGATAATCTCCCATCTAAAAGATGCTGATAGGGTCCTGTCCAAGTAGGCTTGTACAAATTATCCACCTTATCAACACTATCCACAGGCAGCGGTGGATAAGTTAACATAATTATCCACCCTGGTCTAACTCATTAAAATACTTCATTATCCCTATATATATAGCCCAGGCTATTTTTTCCTGGTATTCCTCAGTCTGTAGCTTCCTCTCCTCTTCTGGATTGGATAAAAAACCTGCCTCCACCAGCACCGAAGGTATCTTAAGCTCCCTTATAAGATATACATCATCCCTAATAGCTGCAGCCCTTTTATTGTCCTTGTCTAAGACATCCCTTAATTCTTCCTGAATAATGGCTGCTAATCTTTCATTTTCCGGATAACCATCATAGTAAAAAGTCTGTGCCCCTGAATATTTGCTATTGGTAAAGCTATTCATATGTATACTGACGAATAATTCACATCCTGCCTTTTCTATTAATTCCCTTCGATTCATTAAATCCTCCGTCTTCATTTCTCTCAGGGTTGTAGACTTATCTGTATATAGACCACTGCCATCCTCCCTAGTCATAACGACTATTCCACCACTCTGTTCAATTAGTCTTTTTAGCTTCAGCCCTATAGCTAAGTTTATCTCATCCTCTAAGACCCCACTCTTACCCACTGCTCCCGGATCAACTCCACCATGTCCAGGGTCAACTCCAATTATCCTGTTGGTAATAGGCATATAAAAGGTCTCCTTAGCAGCAAATCTATAATAGACTAGCCTTATCAAAATTAATACAATTATTAATATTGCAAGGCCTAAGTACAGGCTTCTTTTCCTAATCCAGTAGACTCTCATCAAATCACCTCTTATATGAATATATTGCATAAATTAAATCTATATTCCTAAGAATAAGTAAGATTATACTGGCAGGGTATTTATTTATAATAGCTATCATAAATTATGCTATAATGTTAGTGTGTCGAAATATTTATAGAGAGGTGTATCAATATGAGGTGGAGTTTAGATGAGCTATACTCAGGCTTTAGCTCGGATGAATATCAAAAAGATTTGGCTAATTTAAAAGAATTAATAGGTAAGTTCAATAAATGGGGTGATGAGAACTTAGATAAGAGGGACCAGGCCAGGCAGAAGTTAGAAGGCTATATTGAATTTTCAAAAGAAATTTCTACAAGCCTAACCAAGCTGATGACCTTTGCTATGTTAACATCCAGTGTAGATGTCAACAATGAAGAGGCCCTGATGTATTCAGATCAATTATCTGTTTTAGCTACTGAGCTTACAAAACCCCAGGTTAGTTTTCAAAAGTTTATCAAGGACTTGGATGGTCTAGATGATATAATAGCAAGTTCTGAAATCTTAACTGAGCACGAATTCTTTCTAATGGAAATCAAGAAAGCCTCAAAGTACATGCTAAGCGAGAAGGAAGAGGTTTTAATATCCAAGATGAGGAATACTGGCTCTAGGGCCTGGACCAATCTACAAAACAAGATTGTTTCCAACCTCCTGGTAGATATAGTCTTAGATGGGGAAAAGAAGAGCCTACCCCTTCCTGTGGTTAGGAACATGGCCTATCATAAGGATGCCCATGTAAGAAAAACTGCATATGAGGCTGAACTAGAATCCTATAAGAAGGTAGAGGAAGCTTCTGCTGCAGCCTTAAATGGTATCAAGGGTGAGGTTATTACCCTTGCTGACCTAAGGGGCTATAGTCCTCTAGAAGAGGTCCTACTACAATCCCGTATGGATAGGGAAACCCTGGATGCCATGTTCACAGCCATCATGGAGTACCTACCAGTATTCCATAAGTATTATAGACAGAAAGGCAAAATCCTAGGCCATAAAAATGGTCTCCCCTTCTATGACATGTTTGCCCCTGTAGGTAGTCTAGATTTGACCTTTACCTATGATGAGGCTATGGAGTTTGTAGTGGAGAACTTCAGGACCTTTAGTGATAGACTGGCAGACTATGCCCAAAATGCCTATGAGAATAATTGGCTGGATGTCGAGCCAAGGGAAGGTAAGCGGGGAGGAGCTTTTTGCTCCAATATTCATCCCATTGGAGAGAGTAGGATAATGGCAAATTTTGAAGGTAGCTTTTCAAATATGACTACCCTGGCCCATGAGCTAGGCCATGGTTATCATGGTTTAAACCTAAAAGATGAATCCATCCTAAATAGTAGATACCCCATGCCCATAGCTGAAACCGCCTCTATCTTCTGTGAAACCATAGTGGAAAATGCCCAATTAGAAAAGTCAACTGATGAAGAAGTCCTAGGAATCTTAGAATCTTCAATCTCCGGGGCTGGTCAGGTGATAGTGGATATCTTTAGCAGGTATCTCTTTGAAACCAGGCTCTTCGAAATAAGAAAAGACCACCCACTTTCAGTGGATGAGCTTAAAAATTTAATGGTGGAAGCCCAAAAAGAAGCCTATGGTGACGGACTGGACCATGACTATCTCCACCCATATATGTGGATAAATAAGGGCCACTATTATTCAGCCGGTAGAAACTTCTATAACTTCCCCTATGCCTTTGGTCTACTCTTCGCCAAGGGAATCTATGCAGAGTATCTAAATAGGGGCAAGGATTTTGTACCCGAATATGACAAATTGCTAAATGCCACCGGCAAGAACAGCATCAAGGATGTGGCAGCCATGGTGGGCATAGATGTTTCCAATCCTGACTTCTTTAGAAATTCACTAAAGCTTATAGAAAAGGATATTGAAAGGTTTATAGAGATTAGCGAAAGATAAAAAATGCCAGAGATAAATTTCTCTGGCATTTTCCTATCTAATAGTCTCTTATTTTTTTATCTTATCCAGGATATCATCATAAAGATCGTCTCCTGGCTTTATTTCACTTTCCTTAACTGCTGATACTACTTCTCCCCTTGTTAAGGGCCTTGACTCAGTAACCTGTTCTCCATTGGCTGCCTGTTTAACCAGGGCAGTCCTCCTACGATTGATAAGGATACCCGCTGATACTAGGGCCAGCATGGCTACAAAAATACTTGCATAGAAACCAGTGTTAGATTTGTCTTCAATTGCATCCATAGTTCCTATCTCAGCTCCACGTCCTACACTGTCTTCCACTGGAACTGCCTGGCTACCCTTTTCCAAATATACCATATCTCCATATTCTGCTTGGTACTTGGATGCATACTCATCATATACTGCCTCATCAAGGGTTACTACAACTCGAAACTCCTGACCACTCTCACCAAATCCTTTAACTTTACCATTTTCTGTAGTCCAACCAACACCAACTCCATAGATACCTTCCTTATTCTGCGCATCCTTGGATATTTCATTCTGAACTTCCAGAAGTTCATTATAGGAATATTTTGAGCTGCCAAAACTTATACCCTCAGGGTTTGAGAACTGTGAAAGTATTTCATCTTTCCCAGCCTGGTTACCTTCAACAAGACCAATAACATGTTTGTTAAGATTATTATCATAAATCACATAGCCAACATAATCAGGATAACCATTCATTTCCCATTGGCTAAACAAGTCCCTCATTTCCACCTCGGGAGCCATATCCCCTACGACTCCATCACCACTATCAACTCTTTGAGCAAAGCTATAAGAGGACAGGGCCATGACTAACAATAAAGCAAATCCTATAATCCTAAACTTCTTCATTAACTTTCACCTCCAGATAATATCTCACGTAATCGTCCTATAGCCCTCTGGTATCTCCACAGCACGGTTCCCAAGGGCTTTTTAGTGAGCTCTGCAATCTCTCGAAACTTCATATTAGCATTTATTCTCATAGTTACTATTTCCCTATCTTCAAGTTCTAGATTCTTCAAAGCAGACTCAATATCAAGCCTGGTACTGACTAGAAATTCCATGGATGGGTTGTTGGGCTCTCCCCTATCTGCTAGGGGTTCACTTACCTTTATCTTCCTCTTGCTATCAAGTGCCAGATTGCGCGCCATCTGGAAAATATATGCCCGAGGTTTATCTATTTGAAGGGAAGGCGGTGCTTTATATAGGCGTACAAAGATATCCTGCATCACATCTTCAGCCAGCATCCTATCATATAATATTCGATAAATGATGGTATAGACAGGGATCTTAAGTTCCTCATAGATTTCAGAAAATGCATCCATATCCCCATCCCTAAATTTCTCAATTTTTAGTTTCAAATCATGATTATTCACTCTGCTTCCTCCCTTCATTATCTATGACGGATTTCAAGGTATTTTTATTGGAAATCTTTAAAAAAATTCGGCCTACAATTATGTAAGCCGGACCTCCTCTGCATTTTTATCAGATTTTGTAACAATATCAATTTTATTTTTTCCCTGGGTTTTAGCCCTGTATAGGGCCCTGTCTGCAAACCTATATATTTCAGCATAATTTTCAGTACCATCATCCATAGAGGTTACCCCAATACTTACAGTTAGGTGGACTTCTTGATTATCTATTACAAAGGTCTCCTTCTCTATAAGACCTCTAATCTTCTCCGCCACACGCCTTCCTGCTTCTACATCTGTATTAATCAATAGGATTGCAAATTCTTCTCCCCCAATCCTGGCAAAGACATCTGTTTCCCTTAATTCTGCCTTAATAAGAGATGAAAATCCTTGTAAAATACTATCTCCTACAGGGTGACCATATTTATCATTGATTTCTTTAAAATTATCTATATCCAGTATAAGTAAGGCTGACTCCTGCCCATATCTTTGTATACGCAATATTTCACTGGACACCTTGTCCTCAAAGCACCTTCTATTCAATAGCCCCGTTAGAGAGTCATGAGAAGCTAGGTATTGAAGTTCATCATTTATTTTTTCTAGTTCCTTTTGCTGGCAGATGATAAAATTTTTCTGCTTGAGATTTTTTACATTTGAGCTCCATAGGATAATGGCAAGTAAGATTCCTAAAACAGTTGTAGTGATGCCATTAATCCTATTTGACAGTAATATGGAAGCATCAGGTTGTAGGATACCCATTCCAAAATAGTAGATAAGATAGCCAACTATATATATATTTAGAGTATGTAAGGGATTGATTAAAAATATTACCCCAACTGCCACATTGGCTATTACATATGGGGTTATACTTGGCATGGCTAACTGGTCTACCAAGGTAATAATTACACCAAACAAGAGTGAAGCAGCAACAGCAACATGCACTGTCCCAATCATCAATAAATTTGGTTTGTCAAGTTTCCTATATTTATTGGATAAGCCTAGAAGAATTAGCAGCAAGACAAGATAGCTAGTATGACTGGATATGATTCCCCTCTGCCAGAGGGCCTCCCTTTCATTCACAGCTGGTGATCTATTCATAAAGATAAGGATGGAGAATATCCTCATGGGTATAGATGCCAATGACAAATAAAATACCCTATTGATATTTATAAGGTATATCTCATCCTTTATTTCTTGCTCTGGTTTAGAAAATTTTAAAAGATTCTTAATGAACTTGGCTATCATATCTCAACAGATCTCCTCTCTGCTCAGAAAAGGAATAAGCTTCCTTTGGCATATATTATATATGATTATCATCTTGATTATAACACAAAACTATCTGATATTAGACCATAGACCCGCCTATCAGATAATTATGCCCCTTTATTCCAAAACATCTCAAATTTTTAGTAAAGATAGCTAAGGCCCATTCCTTTGGAGACCTAAAGATACTTCAATTGATTATTCATATTCTGGCCTGGCACCTGCCAATGGAACCCTATCTAATAGTAGGCACTACAAGTATCCTGATTCCACAATTCAAAGGCAAGTAGCCAGGCCAAGTTGCCATTTCTTTTTTCCCCTATAATATACCTAACTAAACCAGTAAAGCTCTACCTAAAATGAAACCCCATCAAGTTCCCCTGTAAACTCATCATTCGTTATCGTAACCCAATGGGTTGCCCCATCTATAAACTCCTCTTCTCCAGGTACATCTCCTATTATTGTTGCAGGTTCTCCTACGTCATCGAAGCGGGCACAGGATCCTTCAAGCCCAGAGAACATATACCTATATACACACCACTTCTTAATGGGCTCTTGACCGTAGCTGCCACCCATAGGTTGATTAAAATAGTATTGGGCTGCATAACCATCCTTGTTCTTAGTATATTCAAAAAGCATGGCCATCTCACCATCTTCTGTTGTTATAAGCCGGGTAGCGTCTATATTGGGGAAGTACTCCACCTCACCAATAAATTCTTTTCCATCTTTCCTAGCCGTTGTCATAACATACTTGTTATCGCTTATCCTCTCAGCCTCAGCACTTACAAGAGTCTTTCCCTCTCCTATAAATAGTTTAAGAACTTCATCCTGTACTTGTATTTCCATATCCTCTAAGGTCTCACCAAAGAGCATTAATGGAAGCAAATAATCAAAGACATGCATCTCAGGACTTAGTACTAGTACTTGACCATATAAGACCTCATCCGATTTAGAAGCATTATCAGTAATATTACCTGTAAATTCATAGTAGGCATCCGAAAAGGTTACATAGCTCTCATGATCACCAGGGTTATATCCAGATGAACCGATGCTACCATCATCATCTTCTTCATCATCTTCATCATCTTCACCATTAAGATCTTCATCAGGAAGCTCACCTTGATCTTGAGTCTCATCTGGAGGATTATCTATATCATTATCATTTCCACCACATGCAACTAGGGATAGTATCAAGGCCAGACTCAAAAGAAGTATTAATATTTTTTTCACACAAACACCTCCTAGGATTTCCATAAATATTTGAGATAGTAACTTACCTTACTTTAGAAGGGTAAATTTACCTATGAGAGGTAATCTCTTTGCCTTGCCTCCAAATCCATTCACCAATCCTATAATTCCAAGTATCAATATGCCAAGGCTAAAGAAGGGTATAAGCATCCATCCAAAGATTGGAATAAATCCTAGAATCATACTACCAGCTACACCTGTAATCAGAAGTATCAAGCCTTGGTTGGCGTGGAATTTAGCATATCTAGATTCTGGGCAAGAAATCAGCGGCAGGAAGAAGAGTAAATATGCAAGTCCTGCCATGGTCTTGTTCTTTTCAATATCTTCTGGGGTAAAGACTTCTTCCTCAACAACTTCCTGTTCCATATTTTTTTCCTCTACCATTTTAATCCCTCCATTATAATTTCATACTTGAGTTTCCACCTATTAATCTTAAGCTGTGTAATTTTCCTTATCATTCCTCCTTTATATCACATAAATCTCGGTAATTAATAATCAGTTCCGCCCGTGAGTTTACATGCAATTTTTTGTAAATGGATGTTTGATAGGTATTTGCGGTTGAATATCCGATATTAAGTTGTTTGGCTGTCTCCTTGAGACTATAGCCTCCTAGGAGAATGCAGAAGGTCTCTTTTTCTCTAGGTGTCAAACTCTCAACCAGTTCTAATTTTTCCTCGGAGCTAAGGTCCAACATTTTTCCGTAAGGAGTTTCCCTACTAGTGAACTGGGATTCCTCCTGTATATTTGCTGGTCTAGATTTTGGCTTTTTTATTCTTTTTTTCATCTTGGCCATCAACCCCATTTAGATCACCTCCGGGCTTTTCTATGGTACTTTAAATATATCTTGATAGTCATAGGCAGTCACCTCAGTAGTTCACATGAGACATGAAAAAACCCCATCTCATTAGTTCTAATGAGATGGGGTGTAGATATTGAATTCTAGCTCTTGTATTCCTGTAGCATGAGCAGGAGTTCTACACGACTGTTTATATTTAATTTTCGGTAGATGGATGTACAGTAGGTATTGATGGTGGAGTAGGATTTAGATAGGATACCTGATATCTGCCTTAGAGTATAACCATCAAGGAGGAGCTTACACACCTCTATTTCCGCAGGGGTTAGCCCATAGTCCTTAAGCCTGGCATCCAGCCTAGAGGTTTGGCTAATATCTTCCCTATAAGTATCATCTATCCATTCGCCTGAATAGAGCATCTTGATAAAAAAGGGAGATAGGAAAAAATATATGATAACCATAAGAATTGACATAACTGCCATCATTATAGGGGTAAAGAATACTCCATCCTGGCCAAATACTTTA